>JBAVQC010000083.1:0-22271 GCA_049693715.1 Acidobacteriaceae bacterium
GGGATTCCCACACTCCCGCGGCCCCACGACTGCTTTGACTGCTTTATAGATAAACGAAGCCAAAGCGGGCCGAGGTGTCCCCCATTTAATTACCTTAGGCCGTGTCTCAACTCAGGGGTGCAGTCCAACCTGCCCCTGATTGATCGCGTCCCGTAAGTCGACATCGGTGTACCCGCCGGCGCCGACATTGCGGATTGTGGTGAACCCCGCCATCAACGTAGTACGGGCGTTCACCACCCCCTGGATTGCCTCTTTCGCATCAGTCTGCGTCAGCTCAAAGTAGGGGTCAAAGTTGGGTACACCGGTGATATGCGTATGTACGTCGATCAGCCCCGGCATCACGGTCATATTCGCAAGGTCAACCACGGTGTCTCCCGGTTGCGCGGGAACCGCAGAGGAAGCCGCCACCGAAGAAATCGTGTCGCCGGTGACGACAATCGTTTGCCCGTCTAGTATCTTGCCTGTCTTTACGTCCAGAAGGTGTCCTGCCCGGACGAGAGTGCGCGGGCCGGCAAGTGGCTTCGCAGCCTGCCCGAAAACAATCGAAGAACCAACCGCAACCCACAGAACTGCCGCCATCTTCTCTGGCCAGGCCATCTTGTTTGTCCTCAGTGAAATGAAAGAAGTCTAACAGACTAGCCCGGCCGGAATGCAGCGCTCAGCTAACACCGACAAGGGCCAAACGCAACCTCTTTATAGGGAACGGGTCTGCACAGGTGTAGTGGATGTCAACAGAAATTCCCAAGGAGTCTCTTCCATGCGTACCTTCTTCTCCTCAGTAGCCCTCGGATCTCTCTTAGCTGTCGGTCTATCGGGCAACGCACTGCTGGCTCAAGACCAGAGTGCACCACCGGCAGCCTCTGCGCAGTCGCCGGCGCAGCGGCCGGCTCATGTCCCCAACCCTCGTCATCAGGCTAAGAAAATGGCAAGGGCACTCGGCCTCACCCCCGACCAGGTAGCAAAGATCGAGCCCATCCTGGCCGACCGCGACCAGCAGGTGCAGAGCTTGCGCTCTGATACCACGCTCGCTCCCAACGATCGAAAGGCTAAAATGCACGGTATCCGTCAGGACAGTGACAGCCGGATCGAGGCACTCCTGACCGACACCCAAAAACAGCAATATGAACAAATCAAGCAAAGCCGCAAAGCCAACAAGCACCAGCAGGCCACCGCTCCCTCCAACACCTGAACTGTCGCAACTGTGATGGTGACATACGGGCGCCTGTAAACGGACGAAACACCGCCAGGGAACTTCCTACGAACTTTTCGTAGCGCAAGGGAACCAGCGGGTTTCGTCCGTTCTCTTTGCTAAGATCCATATCTAATGAGCCGATTCACCATTCGCCGCTGCCACCAGGCTGATTTCGCCACCATCTGGATGATCATTAACGACGGCGCCGCTGCTTATCGCGGCATTATCCCGCCCGATTGCCTGCGTGACCCCTACATGACCGCCGAAGAACTCAGCCACGAGGTGGGGAGTGGCGTGCACTTCTGGGGCTGCGATGATAACGGTACCCTGGTGGGCGTGATGGGCTTGCAGGACGTCGCCGACGTAACCTTGATTCGCCACGCCTACGTCAGGACCGATTACCAAAAACAAGGAGTAGGTGCGGAACTGTTATCTCACTTGAGAGGAATGGCTGTACGTCCGCTATTGATCGGTACCTGGGCTGCTGCTCACTGGGCGATACGCTTCTACCAGCGTCACGGTTTCCACCTCGTTTCATCGGAGGAGAAGGAGCGGCTGCTACGCAGGTATTGGGATATCCCCCCTCGGCAGATTGAAACATCCGTCGTCTTAACCGGCGAGCATCCGCTATCATCGAATTCATAAAAGGAGCATCGATGAACCGGCAAAACATTTCCGGCACGTCTCCCTTCGAGGCGACCATTGGCTTTTCGCGGGCTGTCCGCATCGGTAACCATGTCCACGTTTCCGGGACCGGCCCTGTTGGCGCGGACGACCTGTCGGCCTACGAGCAAACGCGGCATGTCCTTACTCTGATCGAAAGAGCGCTCCACCAGGCGGGAGCCAAATTCGAGGACGTGGTGCGTACTCGCATGTTCATTGCCAAAATCGAAGATGGGCAGGAAGTTGGACGGGCGCACGGAGAGGTGTTCGGCGTCATCCGCCCCGCGGCCACCATGGTGATCGCCCAGATGCTCAACCCCAAATGGCGGGTTGAAATTGAAGCGGATGCCGTTCTGCCTGACGCCGGGTGATTGCTCAGATACGTGTCGCATCCGGGGGCCCGTTCGACCAGTCCGTCATGGAGCCGGTCATCCAGAACCTGAACCGATCCCTCGCCGAGCACCCGCGGGACGTGATCGTCGTGTACCACAATCCCGTCTTAACTGAGGTATTGGAGTCAGCAAGCCAATTGAGGATCTTTGCTCACGCCACCTACTTCGCGAGTCGCTACGCGATCTTTAGAAGCATCGCATCACCTTCCCCAAACCTTTCTTGATCGATTGCCCACTCGCGATGCGCAACCACGGACGGAACAGCCCCGCACGGGCGGCTGAACTTCAGCCCTGTCCAACTTAGGTTTGAAAGATGCCTCGGTTCAGCAACCGCCCTTTCCTTGCAAAGACCCTTTCCTTGTTGTCATCCCGAGCGAAGCGAGCGGATCTGCAGTGCGCCATTCGTGTGCCCCGCTCCTACCGGCCCAAAAACTCCATCAATCACCACCGAATCCTCATGGAAACACCAACCTCCCCTTTGTGGAAAGGGGAGCGATTCAAAAGAGTGGTTGCTGAACCGAGGCATTTTTTTCAATCGAATTTAGCCTCTTGCGTTACGCTTTCCATCAAAGGACGCAGCAGCAGCTTACTCCATCTCAAAAGCCACATACTGAAGAACTGACTGCCGCTCGACCTCGAGAACCACCGCATCGCCGGGTTTCAGTCCGCCGAGAATCTGCCGCAATTGTTGCGAGTCATCGAGCGGCTGCCCGTTCAACGCGCGGATAACATCGCCGACGCCCAGGTCTGCAGCCGTCGCCGGTTCTCCACCCATCACACCGGCCACCAGCACCCCATTATCGGAGCGGAGATTGAGCATGGCGCCAACCACCGAGTGCTTCAGGTCGATGACGAAGATACCGAGTGGCGCGATCAAATCTTTTTTGGGGTTGATAAGGTCCGACAGATTTTCAACCGCAGGAGGGACATTCACAGGAGTGACCGAAACCGTCACCGGCTTGCCGTCGCGCAAAACTACCATCCTGATCGGCGTATCGCGCTTATGTATATAAAGAAAGGCAGTGTATTTGGGCAGCGCGTCCACCCTCAGGCCATCCATCGTGGTCACCACGTCTTTTGCCTGCAACCCCGCGGCGGCGGCAGGGCTACCCGAGTCGATATCGGAAAGGATAACCCCCCAATCCTGCGGCAGCTTCAGGCCGGCTGCCAACGCAGGCGTGATGGATTGGGCGTGAGCGCCAATCGTCACCTGGGCGACGATGCCGTGCTCTTTGAGCTCATGGTAGACAAAGCCGACAATCGGCTCCGGAATCGCGAAGCCAAGGCCCTCGCTGCCGCCTCCAGACGTAACAATAAAGGTGTTAATCCCCACAAGATTGCCATTCCGGTCAATCAGCGGGCCGCCGCTGTTACCTGGATTGATGGGCGCATCGGTTTGCACATAGACCATAGGCCGGTCAACCTCCGGTTGCCTGCCCAACGCACTGATGATGCCCTTGGTCACCGTATGGTCCAGGCCCTCGGGCGCTCCAATCGCCACCACCGTTTGCCCCAGGCGGAAACTGAACAGTTCCGGCAGGGCGATAAACGGCAGGCCCTTTTCTTCAATCTTGATCAAGGCCAGGTCCGCATAGCGGGTGGTTCCGATCAGCTTCGCTTCATACACACGCTTCCGGTTGCCAAGTTTTGTATTCCCGCTCACCATCTCGACCGTGGCGGGTGCGATGATCACCCGGATACGCAACGCGCCCGCGACCACGTGATTGTTGGTCATGATGTAACCGTCCGGGTCAACGATGACCCCCGAACCGAGAGAACGCTGCCGTTCGAGCGCCTGTTGTTGATCCCCCTGGTCCTTATCCTTCTCAGGTACGCCGAAGCCCGTGACCTCGATCTCCACCACCGACTGCATCGCGCGCTCAGCCACCTGGTCGATGGCCTGGTCGTATTCCTTTAGAATGCTCGGCTCCGCGGCAGACGCGTCCGGGCTTTTCGTCTGCCCCGAGCTTTTCGTCTGCCCCTGGAGCGGCGGCAAACAAACAACGCACATCAGTGCAAGTGCGAAACTCTTTCCCATCGTCATGCAATATCCTATGAAAAACTCGGTTTATGGAGTGCCGCGCCGCTCACCGGAGCAGCCACTTCACCTTCATTCGTGTCCCATTTCAGAATCTTGAAGTCGAGGACAAAGATCGCATACATCACCGGCACTTGCAATTTGGTAACCAGCGTGGCCACCAGCAGGCCGCCGATCTGTGCATAGCAAAGCGGCTTCCACAGCGGCCCTCCGTGCAACGCCAGCGGCAACAGCGCCAGCACCGTGGCGCCCACTGTAATCAGCACCGGCCGCAGCCGCAGGATACCGGCATCGATCAGCGCCAGCTCGAAATCATCTCCCGCCGCATGCCGTTCCTCAATGAAGTCGAACAACACAATGGAATGGCTCACGATCACCCCGATAAGGCTGGCCACGCCCAGGAAAGCCATGAAACCGAATGGCTCACCCATGATCCACAACGCGGCAAAGGCCCCCATCATGCCATAGGGCGCAGCGGCCAAAACCAGCAGCGGCTTGATCGCGTTCTTGAACTGAAACAGCAGCGCCAGGTAGATGGCGGCGCTCGAAATCAGCATCACCATCGCCAGGTTTTTGAAGCCGCTCTTGGTCTTGTCGTACTCGCCGCCGATCTGCATCTGGTAGCCCGGCGGCAGACTGTCCTTGAGTTGCTGCAACCGCGGCATCGCCTCTTTCAACACTTCGGAGCTCAACCGCCCGGCAACCGGAAAACTCCGTATATTAATGGTCCGGAATTGCTCCAGGCGAATAATGCGCCCGGTGATCAGGTCGTGATCGATATTTGAGATCTGCACCAGGGGAATCTTTGTATTGTCCTGCGACCCGTAGACATACATATTCTGAATATCGGAAAGCTGCGACCGCTCATCCATCCGCAGCCGGGCCACGATCGGGATTTGCTTCTGGCCCTCCTGCAAAGCGCTCACCGTGGTGCCGCTCATGCCCGATGTGGTCGAATTGGCCACATCCATATTGGTGATGCCGGCCAGATTCGCCCGGTCGGGATCGATGGTCAACGCAATCTGCGTGTTCTCGTCGCCCCACTCGTTACGCGTACGTTCCGCAATCGGAATGGACCGGAAAATATCTTCCACTTTGGCGGCAATCGCGCGCAGCCCGCGGATATCCTCCGCCTCGTCCTTCGCATTGACGTCCGCCTTGCTCGAGATGCGAATCTCGATTGGATAGTCGATGGGATTGGTGAGCAACTGCCGTGCATCCATGCGTGCCCCGGGAATCGACGCAGTCAGCACCGGCTGCAGTTCTTTAATGAACTCCGGTGTCACTTCCTTGTCCTTGACCTCGATCAACACCTGCGCATAGTTCAACTGTTGCAATTGCGGCGAAGCGGAAAACCAGAATCTTGGGCCCCCTCCACCCACGAACGTCGTGATGTAGCGCAACACATCACCCGGGTGATCGCTCTGCGCATGCTCCCTGGAAAACTTCTCCGCCTGTTCACGCACCACCTGTTCCACCTGCCGTGCGGTCTGGTTCGTCGCCTCCAGCGTGGCATCGTTTGGCAGCCACACGTCGACGTACGACCAGTACTGCACGTCCTCAGGGAAGAACGCCGAGTTCAAACGCGAGAAGATGAAAATCCCCAAAGCCAGGAAAACCAGGGAGCCGAAGAAAAACTTCCATCGGTGTTCAATCGAGTATTTGGCCGTCCGCGCATACAGCCCGAAGAACCCGCTATTGCGCTGCTCCTCCAGCGTCTTTTCCACCTTCTTTTCCGGGCGCAGAAGATAGTAACCCAGCAACGGAAGGAAGCTCATCGAAACCAGCCGCGAGGCGATCAGCGCCACCGTCATCACAATCGGCAAGCTGTGCAGAAACTCGCCCGTGCTGCCCGTTACCAACAGGAACGGCAGGTAAGCCACAATGTTGGTGATCGTGGCATACACGATCGCCGTCGCCAGCTTCGTCGGGCCCAGCCACGCGGCAATGATGTTTGGGTGTCCCTCGGCCAGAGCCCGCTTGATCGAATCACCGGCAATCACCGGATCATCCACCAGCAACCCGAGAGCAATGATCAGTGTGGCAACCGATACCTGCTGGATATCAATCCCCATCAGGTACAACGTCCCAAACGTCATCGCCAGGGTGATCGGGATGGCGATGGCCATCAGCAAAGCTGATCGCCACTCCCAGAATCCCAGCCACGAGACCAACACCACCAGCGCGATGGCTTCGTAGAGTGCATCCATGAACAGGCTAAGGTTTTCTTCCACCTGCAATGGCTGGTCCGAAGTACGGGCAATGATCAGATCCTCCGGGAGATACTGCTTGACCGCCGCAAGCTTGGCGTCGACGCTATGACCGAATGCGTCGATCTGCTCCCCGTCCTTCATCTGCACCGCGACCGTAACCGCGCGGCTGCGTCGCCAGTGGCCATCCTTGTCCGCCCAGGTCAGGTAGTTCAGATACTTTGCCGGACTCTGGTACCCCCGGGAAATGTCTACCAGGTCGCGCAAATAAACCGGGCTCTGCGCGGCAGACGACGAGGCTCCGACGATCACGTCGCCGATCTGCTGCGGGTTGGTGAACTTGCCCGAAGGGTCAATCTGAATATTTTGTGGCCCAACCTCGAGTTGGCCGCCGGGAAGCGTGATGTTGCGCGCGCCCAGGATGTCCTTAAGATTGCTGGGCGTCACGCCGTATTCGGCCAGCCGTTGTTGCGAGTAGTCGAGGAAGATTTGCTCTGGTAGCACACCCTTGCGATCAATCTTGGCCACTTCCGGCGCGCCCTGCAACGTCCTGCCCATCAAATCCGTAAAGTCGTCTAACTCGCGGTAGGAATATTTATCGCCGGCTACTGCTGCGAGGCGAGCTTCTGTTTCCGCGGGATCGCGGATGAACGCAGCCGGCCAACTATCTGGATGAATCTCGGATTGGTGTAGCCGCTCCACGATGAGGCGATCACCCAGCGCGCGCAACTCCTCATCACTTAAAAGGGAGCCGACGTCGGCTCCAATAAAGCCGCTGCCGGAAAAGAAATGCGCGTCGGAAACATACTTGTTTTGGCCGCCCGCCTGCAGCACCGCCACAAATGCATCGCGCACCAGGTTAGGGGAGACGGAGATCGGAAACGCATACACAATGCTCACCCGCGGTTGCGGCGCGCGTCGGCCTTCCGCCGCCCGGGTCGCCTCAATGGCATTGCGGATCGAGCGGGCTCGTAACGCGATGTCGACCTCGCTCGCCCGAGGGCTGGCAATGGTCAGCATCAGTGCCGCAGTATCGCCAAAATCGCTATTGAATTGGATCGGGCCCGCACCCTGAGGCAGCCTGCCGTTGATCGCGTTGAGTTTGAGGTTAATATCCGAGAACTGCTTCTTGGGGTCGGTGATCTGGTCATCAAGCTGAACATAGACCAGCGATAACCCGGGGAAACTCATCGACCGGATGCCAAAATCAGAAGCCAACGGAGGTTTGATGAAGGCGTTCGTCGCCATCACCTGTTCCACCTGCCGCGTCACCAGCTGCTCCACTTCCTGCGCCGTCGCCCCGGGCCACGCTGTGGAAGCCACGGCCACGCGCACCGGAATACTCGGATCCTTCCGCTTCGGCATGTGCATGTAGCCATACCAGCCCCACAGGCACACGGCAAACAGTAGGACCAGCGCAACCTGGCGGTGCTCCGTGAAAAAACGCGCAGTGTTATGCGTGCGTTCGATGTACTCGGCTTCTGATTTATGGCTCATCTGTGCTCTCAGGGAATAACACGGACCTTGTCGCCATTCTTCACCAGGCTGACGCCCGTAGTGATGACCCGTTCGCCAAAGGCGAGACCGCCCTCCGCGGCAATCATGTTCCCATATGTATTACCCAGTTCAATCGACCGCAAGCGCGCTGTGGGAGGATCTCCCGCACCTTCCGTGACCATCACTGCAAAGCTGCCGGCATGCGCCGGATCCCGTATCACCGCGGAGAGGGGAACCGCCAATACCGAATCCGGCAGTTGCTCACCGTTCAACGCCAGCGACGCGATCATCCCCGACTTCAATTGGTCCTTCGGGTTGGCTATCGTTACCTCCACTGAGAACACGCGGCTCTTCGGATCGGCAGCGGGAGAGATAGCGCTAATGCGGCCGGCAAACTGCTGGGGCAGGGAATCGGTAGAGATGGCGAGATGCTGACCCAGTCGCACCCGCCGAATGGAAGTATCAGGAACCCCGAACACCGCCTTGACTGATTGCGTATCAGCCAGGGTAAAGCCGTTGGTTGTCGGTCCCACCAGGGTCCCGAGATCGATGCTGCGTTTGACCACCCAGCCACTGAAGGGAGCTCGCAACTCACAATACGCGAGCGCGACATTGGCCTCGCTGACCTGCGCCTGCGCCCCCGAGACCGACGCCGCCGTGCTGGCTAGCTGCGCCTGGGCGGAATCGTAATCCGGCTTGGTGGCGCTTTGCGACGCATATAAGGCCGCAGTCCGGTCGAAGGTCAACTTGGCCTTGTCGTATTCCGCCTGGCCGCGCGCCAATTGTGCCTGCGCTTGTTGCAGTTTGTCCTGGTAATCCTTTTGCTGCACTACTGCCAGCACGGTTCCTTTTTGCACCCAGTCGCCCTGGTCGATATTGCGCAGGCCTCCACTCGGGTTCTTCACCTGGCGAATGCGTTCGACATAGCCGCCTGACTTGAACGCCAGGTCAACCTGCGCATAAGGCACAATGCTGGCGGAGTATTTGGCGCCGTTGCCCACGGCAATCGTCTGCACCCTGGCAGTGTGTACGGGCACCGGCAAAGTCTCAGCGGCGTCCTGCTGCTTGCATCCAATCGCAGCGGGCAGCAAGAGACCCGCCGCCACTGCCGCGCAAAACTTTATGACCGTGGGATTCATAGCTTCACTCTTCCCCAAGAGCTTTTTCGAATAAAGCCTTTGCATTCCAGAAGGCAAGCAGGCTTTGTTCGTAGTCATGGTCCGCGTTAGCGGCCGAGGCTTGCTGTTGCAGCACGTCGCGCAACAGTACTGCGGAATGTTTGTATGCATCGTTCACTTCCCGCAGCTTCTCATCGGCCGCGTCCTTACCGGCCTGTGCTACGGCCAGCATGCTACGGCTCTCCTCCAGCTTGCGGAAGTTGTTATCGACGTCCAGTGTTACCTGGGCTTTCGTTTCCTGTAGCTGGTAGTGGCTCTGCTGCACGCTCACATCCTTCTGCTTCACTTCGTCCCTGCGCCCCCCCCAGTCAAAGGGGTCCCAGGTTAGTTCCATCCCGGCAGAGAGAATGTTCTGCGGCAGTATCTCGGTGTTGATCGGGTCGAGATAGTGGATGGCTGCGCCGATCGAGGGAATGTACTTGGCCCGCGACAGCCTGCGGTCGTAGTCGGCGCGATGGGTATCGATCTCCGCTTCCTTCACCTCCGGCCGCCGTTCCAGGGCCATTTGCCGCGCGGCTTTCAGGTCCATCTCCGCGGGAGTAATCGGAGGCACCGGTTCCGTGCGAAAGGGAACATCGATGTCACGTCCCAGAAGCTCGTTCAACTGCTCCTTCTGGGTGTCGAGGGTATCGCGCAGCTGAACGATCTGATACTGGGCCTGCGCCAACTTCGCTTTCACCTGGAGGCTATCAGACTTGAGCACCGATTCCTGGGTAAGATACTGCCGTGTAACTCTGTCCGTCTCTTCGTACTGCTTAACCATAGCCTGCTGGGCTTCGAGCGCACTCTCCGTCTGCAGAACAGCGTAGTAGGCCTGCTTTACACTTGCCGCCAGCGATTGCCTTTTGCCTTTATATTGTTCGCCGGAATAATCGACGGACAGCTCCTGCTCCCGGATAGCCAGGTGGATCTGGTAAAGCTGCGAGATCGGCTGCGCTGCCTGCACCGATGCGTATCCTGTAATTCCACTCGACAGGTTGAATTTTTGAGGCTTTTCGAAGCCAAAACTTCCCGCCGGAAAATTGAATGTTGGCGACGTGATATCACCCGAGGCAAAGAGGTAAGTATTGATCGCAGGAAATCGCTTGGTCTTGGTTTGCGCCAATGTCCACTTGGACTTGTCTATGTCGAGCTTGGCAATGTTTACTGGGCGGTTATGCTCGAGCGCTACCCCGACCGCCTCAGACAACGAGAGAACCGGCCCATCGCCAGGGGTTTCCTGCGCCAGGCACAACATCCCGGACATGAAGGCGGTCGCCGCAATCGCCCAGCCGAATGGCTTTGTAGACCTCGCGTCCATCATTGATCGAATTGCCATCATTTCGAACGCAGTCCTGCATTCTCTAAGTGCGGGCCCTTGCTATCCGGGATCCCGGTTCCAGCACGGGGACGCAATGCCAGAAGCTACGAACGGCCTCGCCGTAGACCCCCGCCGCCACCCTGCGGCCCGAGGCTATTCAGGTCATTCAGCACCGCCTGGCGATCCTGGGGACGAAACTCTCCTGCATCCATGGTTTGCTCAATATCCGACTTCGCCTTCTTGAGCGCCATGAACTGTTGTAGTTTCCCGCCGCCATCGGTTTTGATGTCCTTGAGTGAGTTCAAACTATCCTGCAGCGTCTTCACCTGGGCTTCGGTAGGCTTACCGTGCATGATGGCGGTGAACGTGTCTTTGCCTAACTTCGCGCCGGGTTTCGGGGCTTCTGCCGAGACCGGCGTCGCGGGTTGCTTGTTCGCCATCATCACCTGCAGATCTTGCTCCAACGTATCGCGATCCGGCTGCTTGACCGTGGCCATGATGGCCTTCATTTTCGAAACCGCCTGCCACGGAGTAATAAAGTCGACCGGTGCACCGGGTTTCTGTTCCGACTTGTAAGTCTTGAGGACTTCCGCGTTGGTCTGCAATTCCTTGAGCTGTGGAATGGTGATGCTGCCGTTCAGTACGGCGGCTTTAATATCCTGTTTGAACTTGTCTTGGGCGGCAGTCGAAGCCGTATCCTGGGGGCTTGCAAAAGCCATAGGCATTTGCGCCGCAAGCATAAGCGAGAGCGAAAGAAGACACAGATTTCTTTTCATATTTCCTGCTTCCTATCGAAGATTTTCGGAGCGGCCGTTCAGACCGCTGCCGCGGTTGTTATTTGACCGAATAGCCTCCATCCTCTGGATGCCCAACCCTTACTTGGTGGAAGCGACCACCACTTCGCCCTTGTCGTTAGTCTTAACCCAACCCTGCGCGGCCATCGACTTGATGATCTCTTTCGCGGTCGCGTCCGCTGTCTTCGAGGCGTAGGCGTTGACGTTCTTCCTGCGATCGCCCACTGTGGACTTGGCTACAACGGCAGCGGGGTTCAAGCCGGCGGCGACGGGTATCGCGGACCCCACGTTCTTTGCCGCTTTGGTATCGGTCTCAAACTGTGAGAACAACACCGAGTCCGTCGGCGTCTTCATGTGCACATCTACTTTGGTTTCCACATCTGCCCCGCCCGCGCCCAGGCCGATGGTGTCACGCTCTGTCTTGTTGCCTTCTTTCACCGAGGTGAACGAGCCCTGAATCATCAATGCGTTGTCGGACGCCGGTGTGTCTTTGGCTACATGCTCGACGGGAATACCAGTTTTGGCGAGGGCCTTAACCAACTCCTGGGAGTACCTCTTGCTGGCGCTCGCGGCGATGGCATCCGGCTTCTGATCTCCGGTAATCAAATGCCGGGGACGCAAAGCCTGTATCTTGTCTACCTGAATATCGTCAGGATTAATGGAAAAGTCATAAACCAGGATCTTTTCCGGCTTAGGAAGCGGGCTGCTGCCGGTGTAACTGGTGAGGGGAGTCACGTTAATCTTTGCGCCCAGGGGGCCTTGCCCATATGCGATCGATACGATGAAAGCGCCCGCGGCCAACCATGCTTTCGCGGACAGCGCGGGACGAATCCCAACTCCGGACATGATCCGTTGTCTTTCCATAAACTTGCTCCTTCCGCCATTTAAAGGGAGGGCGGACCCTGACACGGGAAGAGGGGCGAACCCGTTATGAGTGGATCGAGGCGAATCATCGGCGCTATCGAAGAGTCGAGTCAATAGAGCGGATCTAAAACCCATCTAAAGTCCATCTAAACTTCTAAGCCGCTCTTATTCTTTGACATGCAGGAATAGCTGGTTGCGGAGCAGGGTATCTCGCGATACACTTGGCCACACCGAATAAGAGTCGCATTCTGCGGAATCTCTTTAAAAAGAGCTGTGGGGATCAACCTCTGCGAGCAAGCGAGCGAGTCTGTGTCCGCACCATTTCGTTTCGAAGAATTTGATTTAGACCTCGAGCGCTATGAATTACGCCGGTCTGGCCTAGCGGTCAAGCTGGAGCGAATACCCATGGAGCTGCTCATCCTGCTGCTCCAGAACAACGGCAAACTGGTTCGCAGAGACGCAATCAATCGCCGCCTGTGGGGCGAGAACGCCTACCAGGATACTGACCATAGTGTTAATACCGCAGTGAACAAGCTCCGCTACATTCTCCGGGACGATCCCCGGGATCCGCGTTTTATACAGACTGTTGTAGGCCAGGGATATCGCTTTATCGCCGAGGTAGCTGCTGACCCCTTCCTTGAGGATGTAGCCTTCCCGTTGCCGGGGGTTCAGAAGAGCGAAACCAGCCGGCTCACTGTTTCCACCGGCCCCGAGTTCATCCTGTCTGAGCCGGTTGTAACTCCCGTTGCGCCAGTGCCTTTGCCCGTGAAGGCAGGACCTGCGGAGAATATCGAGGAGCAGGACGCCGGGCCGGAACATCCCATCCCAAACCGCTGGCCGATTGTTTTTGTGGTGCTCACGATCCTTGTTGCTTTGCTGGCAGCAGCCGCATTCTTGTACCTCCATCGCTCGCGTTCCCCACCCGGGCCAAAAAACGCGGTCGGCGGATTCCATTCCATCGCGGTCTTGCCTTTTGTCAACCTGGCGCAGAACTCCGATCAGGACTACATCGTCGATGGCATGACGGACCAGCTCATCACCGACCTGGCCGGCAATACGCCTCTCCGTGTCATCTCCCGCAGATCGGTCATGCAATACAAAGGGGTGCAGCTGCCCATGCGGGAGATCGCCGAAACTCTGGATGTGGACGCGGTGCTCGAGGGATCATTCCTGCACAACGGCACCCAGGTGCGCATCACGGCAGATCTGATTGACGCCCGGAACGATCGCCACCTTTGGGCACAAGTCTATGAGGAAAGTGGCAACGACCTGCTCAACATACAGGAGTCGGTGACCAACGACATCGTGCGCGACGTTGCCCTTGCGCTGGGGAGCGGCCTCTCCTTCTCTCAAACGCGTCCGGTGAATGTGGAGGCCCGGGACTCCTACCTGCGAGGCCGCTTTCTATGGAATAAGAGAACGCCGGCCAGCCTGGAGAAGTCGGTCGAGTATTACCAGAACGCGATCAATGCCGACCCTGATTATGCTGAGGCGTACGCCGCCCTGGGAATCGCCTATGTTGTGCTTAGCGATTATGGGTCTGATCCTTACAACTCCCTTGCCAAGGCCCAGTTGGCTTCAGAAGCCGCTCTGCGGCTCGGGGGAGGGGAGCCTGAGGCCGCGGCGGAAGCCCATACCGTTTTAGGCGCGGTAAAAACCGAGCGTGACAGGGATTGGCCAGGAGCCGACGTTGAGTACCGGCGAGCCATCGAGTTGGATCCGTCGTATCCAACCGCACACCATTGGTACAGTTTGCACCTATCCCGCATGGGAAGAACGAAGGAAGCCGAAATCGAGATCCAGCGGGCACGGGCTCTGGATCCGCTCTCCCCCATGATCGGCACCGATGCCGCCGAGACCGCTTATTGGGCGCGCAATCCCGGCCGCGCCATGGCGCGTATTCGGGAAGTTCTGACTCGTAATCCTAAATTCGCTGAAGCCTACCTGGCCGAAGGCGAGATCCTGGAGCAGCAACGGCATTACGAACAGGCCCTGGCCGCATACAAAAGCGCCTCCAACCTCTTCGGCAGCGACACGGCTTACGTGGAGGCACTGCAAGGCAACGCGCTCGCCTTAGCGGGTGCTTCGCAGCAGGCGCGGCAGATGGCAGAACAACTGCAGGATCTCTCGGCACGTAGCTATGTCTCTGGCGTAGATATTGCCATCATCTACTGTGCGCTGGGTGATCAGGATAATGCCCTAAGCTGGCTTGACCGGGCACAACGAAATGGTGATCGGGAGATGGGCCTGCTAGGTGTCGACCCCATCTTCGACGGATGCCGCAGCGACGCGCGCTACCAGGATCTGCTGAAACAGTTAAAGCTGCTCCCCGCGCAATAGAAGGTTCCAGGAGGAGGAAAACGGCATCTGTGCAGCGTCGCCACCCTCCTGGAATCGCCACCCTCCCCTTTGTCATCTCGACCGAAGCGTACCCGGATTTCCTGCGACGCAGGAAATCCGGGGAGCGTAGCGGGGAGACCTCTGTGTTGACGACCCATCCTGGAAATGTTTTCCTCTGCTACTTCGGGATCAACGCAGTCTGTCCCAGATGAAACGCAACATGGCCTGTTCTGCTCAGCAAAATCGAAAACCGATTCCGCGAAGGATCCTTGGCAAAGTCTTCCTCCGAAACCGACGTGTGTCTCATTAGCCACTCGCTCGGTGAAAGGCTTTCGAATCCCGCTAGCAATTTACTGTTGACCTCTTTCCAAAAACCCTTTATCTCTTCACCCGCCGGAGGGTCAGCCACGGCTCGATCGGGGTTGGTCAGAAACGGGGTATCCAATTCCGGATACAGGCGTGGACCGAAATCCAGCAGCGGCAGCATGCGATCGTGAACGGCGGTCAGGTGTCCCCAAAGGTAAATCAACCGGTTCTTCCCCGGCGCCACTTCCTTTTGCAACTGTGCTTCGGTGAGAGGCAAAAATAACTTGTCAGCCCTCTCGATGGTAGACTTCCATGAATTCAGTGTCGACGTGACCAACCCTTGTTCCGGCGTCATGATATTCCCCTCTTTGTATTTCAGCGTGATGGTTTTGAAATCGTAGATGAGACGGCTCTGATCGAAATAGCCAGGCTCCAGCTATCCTCCATGAGAGTATCCTCCGATCGAGAAAGGTTCATTTATGACAATGCTCGCCCGCGGAACGTTCGATGTGAGTATCATCCCGCAGCCGCCCGAAGACAAAATCGAAGGCCTCACCCTCGGCCGCATGTTGCTCGAGAAGAAATTCCAGGGCGACCTGGAAGCCGCCGCCAAGGGCCAGATGTTAACTGGAATGCCTGAGGTCAAGGGCTCGGGTGCATACGTTGCCATCGAGCGTGTTACCGGAACACTCCAGGGACGCAGCGGCAGCTTTATCCTTCATCACCTGGGGATTATGGAGCGAGGCGCTCCGCGGCTGAACGTCACCGTGGTGCCCGATTCGGGCACTCGCGAGCTGGCGGGGATTGCCGGCACGATGACCATCATCATCGCCGAGGGCAAACATTCTTACGAGCTGGTCTACACCCTCCCCGAGGAGACTAGAACATAGCGCCGATATCGCGGCTGCTGGGGGCCTCTTCCGCGAACGCAAACGTTCCCTGTTCTCTCATCTCCCGTGCAGCGTTGAACAGCGAGCCGAAGGCGGCGCGAGCAAGACCACTGCCCAGGCTGACGCGCCGGACGCCGATGGCCGAGAGGTCCGCCAGCTTCAGCGGCGCCCCCGGTATCCCCACCAGAACGTTCACCGGCCGATCCACCGAGCTGACCAGTGCGGCGATTTCGTCTTTGTTGGTGAGGCCTGGCGCATAGAGAACGTCCGCGCCCGCTTCCTGGTAGGCCTGGAGCCGCCCGATCGTGTTCTTAAGATCGCGGCGGCCGTGCAGATAATTTTCCGCGCGGGCAGTGAGCATGAACGGAAAGCCCAGTCCACGCGCGATCTCCGCCGCCGCGCGGATTCGCTCCGCAGCTATCTCTGGTTCATAGATAGGATGATCCGCGCGCCCGGTCGCATCTTCAATTGACCCACCAACGGCGCCGGCGGCAGCGGCAAGCCTGATCGTTTCCGCGGCTGCTTCTGGAGCGTCTCCAAATCCATTCTCGAGATCGGCGCTGAGCGGCAGATCGTTAGCCGCAGCCAGCGCGGAAATATGCGCGAGCACCGCTTCACGGCCGACCGTGTAGTCCCGCAGCCCCATCGAGAATGCGTAGCCGCCACTGGTGGTCGCCAATGCCTCAAAGCCCAGGTGCGCCAGCGTCCGTGCAGAGCCGATATCCCACGGATTGGGAATAATGAACGCACTCTTGCCCTGGTGAAGTGCGCGAAATGCCTGTCCTTTTTCTGCCTGCGTTCTCATCGCCCGGTCCCTCAACAAAATTATCACCCGCTTGCCGCACACGGAACGAGGCTAAACCCCCTAACCTGCATCTCATAGGCGAGGGTTCCACTATGACGGCAATCTTGACTCCCGGCACTTTGGCTCCGGATTTCACCCTCCCCGTGGCTCCAGACAGGCGGCTCACGCTCAGCGATCTGCGAGGAAAGCCCGTAATTCTCGCCTTTTATCCTGCGGACTGGAGCCCGGTGTGTGGCGATCAGATGGCTCTCTACAATGAGGTGCTGCCCGAGTTCCAAAGTTTCGGGGCGGAACTGGTCGGCATCTCTGTCGACGGCGCGTGGTGCCATGCCGCCTACGCCAAGGATCATCATCTCCATTTTCCCCTGGCGGCCGACTTCGAACCGAAGGGTGCGATCTCCCGGGCCTATGGCGCCTATCGGGAAAAAGAAGGATTCTCCGAGAGGGCGTTGTTCGTTCTCGACAAGGATGGAGTGGTTGCCTGGAGCTATTTGTCCCCGGTATCGGTAAACCCCGGCGCCGATGGGATACTCCGGGCGCTGGAAGAATTGGAAAAGTAGGAGACTGCCATGAGCAAACTTACCGTTCCCGTGAGTGACAAGGATCATCGCCAGGGCGCTGCGGATGCGCCCTGCACGCTCGTTGAATACGGCGATTACCAGTGCCCCTCGTGCGGGCATGCTTATCCGATTGTCAAGCGGGTGCAGAAGCATTTCGGCAAGCGCTTGTTATTTGTCTTTCGTAATTTTCCTTTAAGCGAGATGCATCCCTATGCCGAGCCGGCTGCGGAGACAGCCGAATTTGCGGCCGCCCAACACAAGTTCTGGGAAATGCACGACCTGCTGTACGAGAGTCAGGATCGCCTGGATGATGCGCTCTTGTTTCAGCTGGCCGAACAATTGCATCTCGATCCCGAGAGGTTGCGCCAGGCTCTCGCGGCGAAGGAATTTGAGCCGCGCGTACGAACAGATTTCCGCGGGGGCGTGCGCAGCGGAGTCAATGGGACCCCAACCTTCTTCCTCAACGGGCAGAGGCACGACGGCGCCTATGACTTTGCCTCTTTGGTCGAGACAATTGAAGGCGTGTTGGTCTGAGCCTCAAAAAGAAACCGCAGATCTCTCCGGAGCGCACCCCGGATTTCCTGCCACGCTAATCTGGACATAGCCACATGTGCGGCTTTCGTTAAGGAAAGCCGCAACAGGATCGCCAACGTCACCAACTTCAACAGGCTTCTGACCTCCTATTTAGGGCATCGCGACGGAATAACCCTGCTCGCGGGTGTGCTGATACACTACCCTATCAAAAGTAACAAGCCGCGCCGTATCACTTGGTGAGTATGACCCTCTCTGGTGCTGACAGATGTCTACAGAAGCATGCCCTGTGTATACACGGTGAGCGGCGACGCTTGGCTGCGCTGCTTTGGCTGCAGCTCTTATTTGCCACAGTCACCAGCACTTTATTCCTGCCGTCAGCGCGATCTCAGCAGGCCGGGTCCCCGCCGGAAGTACACCTGGGCATGATCGTCACCCGCACCGCGGAGGAAGCTCAGGCAGTCTTGAACGAGCTCAAGGCAGGCATGGACTTTGGCGTGCTGGCCAAGGAAAAATCCATTGATCCGAGTTCGGATGATGGAGGGTCTATCGGAGGGCCAGGTTCCGCGCAACTAACACCGGCTTTGCGCGACGCCCTGAAAGGATTGCGCAGCAGGCAGTTTACAGGGATTGTCCGTGTCCCAACCGGCTTTGCCATACTCACCGTCTTCCCGGCGGCTCCGAAAACACAGGATCTGAACGCAAAACAAATCCAGTCCCTCGCCACCGCCGGAGTTGTCCGGCAAACGATCAACGTTGCCGGCATGTCGGAAGAAGATTCGGTTTTCGAGCAATATCCCAAACCGGCTAACTGGAAGCAAGACCTGCGGCAGCCGTGCGCGATTCGCAAGGCATCGCATCCCATTGCGGTGGAGCGCATGGAGCGGCTGCTGGCCGGATCGGGCGGCAAACCGGCTCCTCTCGAATTGCTGCGAGGCCATGTCGCCCTCGCCGAGTTACACGCGTTTGCAGGAGATATGGACAAATCGATCAAGGAGTGGCAAAGCGCGTATCAGATCGCTCAATCGGATGTTCCCGGCGCGATTCCCTATCTTCAGGAAGCGCTTGGCGTTTCCTATCTGCATCTCTCAGAGATGGAAAATGGAGTCTATCGCGACTCCGGCCTCCTCGATATCTTCCCACCATTGAATCCCGGCGCGCACTTCGACAAGCCGGCGAACTCCAGGCTCGCGATTCAGTATTTCCTGAGCTTTTTGCAACGGGCGCCGGAGGATCTCCAGGTAAGGTGGCTGCTCAATCTGGCTTACGTAACGCTCGGCGAGTACCCGGCGGAGGTTCCGCCGAAGTACCTGGTGCCGCTGAGCGATTTCCAATCGAAAGAGAGCGTGGGTCGCTTCACTGACGTGGCTCGGGAGGCGGGTTTAAATGTCTTCTCCGCAGCCGGCGGCGCCATCGTGGACGACTTCGAGAACGATGGATTGCTCGATGTGATCACATCAAGCGCGGACATGTGCGATCCCCTCCACTACTTCCACAACAACGGAGACGGCACGTTCACCGATCGAACCGTCCAGGCTGGACTATCTGGCCAGCTAGGCGGGCTCAACATCATCCAGGCCGATTACAACAACGATGGATGCATGGACTTCCTGGTGCTCCGCGCAGGCTGGGAGTTTCCGATTCGCAAGTCGCTGCTGCGTAACAACTGCGATGGCACGTTTACCGACGTGACCGAGAAGAGCGGCCTCGGGGGAACGCCGGCTCCGACACAAACCGCCGCCTGGGCCGATGTCGACAACGACGGCTACCTTGACCTGTTCATCGGCAACGAGAACGCTCCGAGTCAGCTATTTCGCAACAAAGGCGACGGAACGTTTGAAGATATCTCCCATGCGGCCGGAATTGATAAAACTGCGTTTTCTAAGGGAGTCGTCGCCGCCGACTATGACAAGGATGGATATGTAGATTTCTACGTTTCAAATTTCGAGGGCGCCAACTTCCTCTACCACAATAACCACAACCTCACCTTCACCGACGTCGCCAAGCAGGCAGGCGTGCAGGCGCCGTACATCAGCTTCGCAACCTGGTTCTTCGACTACGATAACGATGGTTGGCCGGACCTGTTCGTCACCAGCTATAACAACTTCACCGACGATCAGGTCATTCGCAGTTACCTGGGACTTCCGGTTTCAGCCGAGACACTCAGGCTCTATAGAAATCTGCACAATGGCACATTTCAGGACGTAACCGCGCAGGTGGGACTCGATAAGGTGTTCATGCCGATGGGCGCAAATTTCGGCGACGTTGACAATGATGGCTTCCTGGATATTTATATGGGGATGGGTGCGCCGTCATTCGCCACCCTGATGCCGCATGTTTTATTGCGGAACAACGACGGAAAAACCTTCATGGATATCACCGCTTCTTCCGGTACCGGCGAACTGCACAAAGGGCACGGCATCGCCTTCGCCGATCTGGAGCGGAATGGCCATGAAGACATCGTTGCTGAAATTGGCGGAGCCGTACCGGGCGATAAGCACACCATGCGGGTGTTCAGGAATCCGGGGAATGACCATGACTGGATCAATGTGCGCCTGATAGGCGTGAAGAGCAATCGAGCCGCGGTGGGCGCCGAGATCAAGGTGACCGTGGAAGACGATGGGGGCGCTCGCCGATCCATCTATCGAACGGTAGGAGATACGAGTTCGTTCGGATCGAACCCGATGGAGCAGCACATCGGATTGGGTCATGGAGCGCACATCCTCTCGCTCGATGTGTGGTGGCCGGCGACGAATACCCGGCAGCAGTTTTCCAACGTGGATAAAAACGAGTTCATCGCCATCAAGGAATTTGCGACGGGCTACACGAAACTGGTGCGGCAGCCAATTCGTCTGGGTGGAAGTGCAGCGGACGCTGCGGCAAGGTGATGCATGGAGCTGAGAGAATGAGAAAGCACGTGGTACTCCTCGCGTTCGCCGCTTTAGTCGGCACGGCCGGCGCCAGGGGTGCTCAGCAACATCCGGCCAGAGGAATTGTGATCGAGGTGGGAAAGGCGCACCGGTCGTTGGTCGTCTCCTGCGAGGCGATCCCAGGATACATGGGTGCCAGGGAAATGTCGTTCGCGGTGCGCGATTCCAGGATGCTCACGGCGATCAAGCCGGGAACGACGGTTCGCTTCACCATAGCTGAGCGCGACCATGTCTTGTACGCGGACGACCTCCAGGCCGCCACGGCTGCAAATCTCGAATCGGAGCCGATGGAGGCGGCCGGATTGACCAGCTTGCAGTCCGCGCTGAATCCGTCCTCTGCTGCACGGGTAGTGGCGCAGGGGCAGAGAGTGCCGGAGTTCGAGTTGACCGATCAGGTAGGGAAGGGGATTCGGCTTTCCAGTTTCCTGGGGAAGGTCGTTGTGCTCACATTTGGTTATTCGCGCTGTCCCAATCCGGAGTATTGCTTCCGTCTCTCCAACAACCTGGCCCATGTGGAACGCCGATTTTCTTTGAGCAAGGGGCGAGAGCTGGTCTTGCTGACGATCGCCATCGACCCGGAACACGATCAGGGCGCCGTATTGACTCAGTACGCCGCTGTCTGGAAAGCGGACCCCGAAGTCTGGCACTTCCTCACCGGGCCACCGCCTCAGATCGAGCAGGTCGCCGGTATGTTTGGCATGAACTTCTGGCGCGCGGACGGCTTGCTGACGCACTCGCTCCATACCGTCATCATCGATCGCAGTGGCAAATTGGCAGTGAATCTCGAAGGCAACCAGTTCACTGCTCAACAGCTGGGCGATCTGGTGCAGTCCGTTATGAATCGCCCGCGGTCCTAAAGGCCCGGAGGGCCGCCCCGCCAAACTTCAGCCCAGCCCGGAAGGGCTGGGATACCAATGGCAAAATTTGACCGAGCGCTGGAAGCGCGGCACCAAACCCATGATCGCAACCACAGTCCTTGGGGCACCCGTGTCCCAGTCCTTCCGGACTGGGCTCACGTTTGGCGGGCAGGCCCTCCGGGCCTAGGGAGCGGCTAAAGCCCTCAAGCGAGGAAGCCATTTACGGCACGGCTTTACAGGCTGCGGAAAAACGCGTCTTCAGGGTAGGCCGGGGATTTATCCCCGGCATAGACGTCGCAGTCCTTGTGGCCTTAAGGCCCTGAGGTACGGTTTTTCGCAGGATCACCTGGGAAGAGAATCCCTCAGGGCGCGTCTAAAGGCCGAAGAGTTTTGCCGGATTATGTACGGGCTTTAGCCCCCGCGGCTCTATTCCCCGTCTATTCGGGCTTCGGGCAGCCCAGCCGTGAGGGCTGGGAGACGGATACGCAAGATTGCGGCACTCAACCCCGGCCCCTTCTGGATACCTCTGACAAAAAGTAACCTCCGCATGCTGCCCGGAAACGAAAAAAAGTCCCCGCCGCCAACACTTAACTCCAGATTGCTGTATCTAATCCACAAGAAACGATTTCGGCAGGGATCAGATTCTCGCGCGTCCGTTTCCTTGTCCGGCAGTTGTCGGTAGTCTACGGCCTAAACGCGAGCGAAGGGCAGTCTTTACCGCTGTCCGGTGTCACACCCGATCCCTGTCCAAAATAAGCAATCATCCGGCAGCAATGCCCGGCTTCCCTCAACCTCCAAGGAGCCACTTATGCCCAAAACAACCGGCCTGCCAACGGCAGCTAAGTTCTAAATCTGAAAAACGGCCCAAAAACATCGAAAAATATCGAATTTTATAAATAACCTCCATCGGCTGCCGAGAAATTA
>JBAVQC010000084.1:0-13167 GCA_049693715.1 Acidobacteriaceae bacterium
AGCGCAAGTCGCCATCGATGCGAGGCCCGGAGGGCCGGCCGTCCAAACTTCAGCCCAGCCCGGAAGGGCTGGGATACCAATCGCAAGCTGATCTGAGCGCCGTAGGCGCGGCACTCAACCTTGGCCAGCTCGCGTGCCGGGTAGGATTTCACGCAAATCGAGTCCCGAAGGGACGACACAATGGGGGGGTCTCACGCAGACTCTTTAGCCCCTGCGCGAGAAGACTTGTCCCAATTAGACTTTTTCGCAGCAGAACATAGACACACCACGAGCAGTCCCAGGCAGGAACCGGGACTGCTCGCGCGCTAAAGTAACGCTGGCCTAGGCCTGGACGGCGACCGCACCCTTTTCCGAAGCATTGGACATTGCCGCCGCCGGAACACCTTCTTTTCCCTGACCCGGCTTGCGGATGTCGATGCCGCCCTTGAAGAAGGCGCCATCTTCGATGCTGATCCGTTGTGCGATCACATCCCCAGTCAAAGAACCTTCGCTGCGGATGTCTACACGGTCGCTGGCATTGATGTTGCCGCGTACCTTGCCCAGAACCACGACTTCACGGGCAGAGATATTCGCGGAAACCTGGCCATTCCGGCCCACGGTAACCCGGTTGCCAGGTAGGTTGATCGCGCCTTCGACCTTGCCGTCGATGTACAACGACTCGGAACCCGTTACTTCGCCCTTGACCACCAGGCTCTTGCCAATCGTGGCCTGATCGGCAGCTGCAGGGGATGCGGGTGAGGTGCTGGAAGTGCGCGTGCTGGTTGGTTCGTGGCTCGAGGCTGTGGGTACAGACGGGCGCGTGGGCTCCGTGCTAGGGGACTGCGAGGGACTTCCAGGTTGGTTCGGTTTCCACATCTGGTTTGTACTTCCTTTCGTTTACTTCTGGATACAGGCCCCCGAACAACCCTGCGGAGCTGTTTCCGCATTTCAGGGCAAATCAGGCGGAACTGTGAGTTTCCTTCTCATTGCTTGCCCGGCCAACGCCATGCAAGCGGCGCAATCCTTGCTCTTCTCTGCATCTTAATCACGCTTGGCGCAAAATTGAAATCCCCCATTCCGAAACTTTAGGACTTCCGGTGGGGTCGACCCATTAGTATCAACAAAGACATGGCCTTTGGTGCGATTTGTGTAAATCCGCCCAAAATACCCGGAATGACTGACCGAGAGCTCCTCCGCCGCATTGAACGTTCCGCTGGCCAACGCGCCGGGTACAAGCAACTGGTGCGCGAACTAGGCCTGGGCGGAGGCCGGGAACGCCGCATGCTGTTGGAACAACTGGACCGCATGACCGCCCGTGGCGAACTGATTCAGGCCGACCGCGATCATTGGGCGCTTCCCCAGGCAGCCAATCGCAGCAACCTCCTCGCCGGCCGTCTGGATGTGCATCGCGACGGCTTCGGATTCGTCCGCCCGGAAACACGCCAAGGCAGCGGGGACGACGACATCTTCATTCCTCCCAACGAGATGAATGGCGCCATGCAGGGCGATCAGGTGCTCGTGGAACTCGCACCGCCCAGGGCTGACGGCCGCCAAAGCGGACGCATCGTCAGGGTCCTTAGCCGCCGCAATCCCACGGTCGTAGGGATTTTCCATCATGCGCTCCAGGATCACGCTCCGGGAAATACCGTCACGCCTCTGGACGAGCGCATAACCCAGCCCATCCTCGTTCCCTTTGGGCTGGAGCAAGCGCCCGCGCTAGCCGGCGGAACGCCGCATCGTGTCGTTAGTGAGAATATCGGCTCGCAAAATCGTTCCGTGATCTCCGATCTGGAGGGCATGGTCGTGGATGTGGAAATCACCGACTGGCCTACCCCCACGCGGTCCGCCCGCGGCCGGGTCATCGAGATTCTGGGCCGTGAAGACGATTTCGGTGTGGACGTCGAGATCGTCATTCGCAAGCACCATCTCCCCCATGTTTTTCCGCCCAATGTTCTCGAGGAGGCGCGCGCCATCGCCCACCTGGATCAGGCGGAAATTGCCCGCCGCCGGGACTTTCGCGGCTTGCCCATCATCACCATCGACGGCGAGACCGCCAAGGATTTCGATGACGCCGTCTTCGTTCAACGGCACGGGGGCGCAGACGGCGGCGTTAGCGGCACCTGGGAGTTGCAGGTCCATATTGCCGATGTCGCTCAATATGTCACTCCCGGGGCGGCGCTCGATCTGGAAGCGCGGCTCCGCGGCACCTCGGTCTATTTTCCCGATCGCGCCGTCCCCATGCTTCCCCAGGAACTTTCCAGCGACATCTGCAGCCTGCGTCCGGGGGAAGACCGCCTGGTCCTCTCCTGCATCATGTTGATCGATCCCGACGGCGAGGTTCGCAGTTACGAAGTCACCCCGGGTGTCATCCGCTCGGCTGCCCGCATGACCTACACCCAGGTCCACGCGGTGATCGACGGCGATCGGCAAGTGCGGGAACAATTTGCTCCGCTGGTGCCGGATCTCGAACGGATGTACGAGCTCGCACGCCTTCTGCACCGCAAGCGCCAGCGTCGCGGGTCGATCGATTTCGATTTGCCGGAGCCGGTCATAGAATTTGATGCCCGCGGCGCCATGCAGAGCATCGTTCGTTCCGAGCGCAGCTGGGCCAATCGCCTGATCGAAGAGTTCATGCTCTCTGCCAACGAGTGCGTCGCTTCGTGGCTGCAAAACCTCAACCAACCATCGCTGTATCGAATCCACGAAAAGCCGGAAGGCCGCCGCGTTGCCGAGTTCGAAACCGTGGCGGCTACCTTTGGCTACTCCCTCGGCCTGGGCACCTTGCCGGTGAAACGTGTGACCATGAAGTCGGAGCGCCGCGAGCAGCGGGGCCGCGCACCGGGCCGCGGTCACCAGCCGCGCCAGTATGAGATCGCAGAAGATATGGCCGTCACGCCGCGCATGTATCAGCAGCTGGCGCTCAAGATAGCCGGCAAGCCGGAGGAGCGCATCCTTGCCCACCTCATGCTCCGTTCCCTGCGCCAGGCGCGCTACAGCGAAAAGAACGAAGGCCACTTCGCCCTGGCCGCGCCCTGTTACACCCACTTCACTTCGCCTATCCGCCGCTACCCCGACCTTATCGTGCACCGCATAGCCAAAGCGGTTCTGGCCTCCGGAGAGAGCGGTATGGGTGTACTGGCGAAGCACACGGGAGGCAAGGCCAGGGAGCGGCATCCGGAAGCCGGCCTCATACCGATTAGCGAATCCGAGCTGGCCAGCATTGCCTATGAATCCAGCCAGAGCGAGCGGCGCGCGGAGGAGGCCGAGCGCGAGTTGATGGAATGGAAAAAAGTCAAGTTCATGCAGGACCGCATTGGCGACGACTTTGAGGGCATGATCCTCAGCATCACCAAGTACGGTTGTTTTGTGGAACTCGACAACCTCTTTATCGAGGGCTTGGTGCCGATCATGAGCCTTCAGGGTGACCACTACACCTTCCGCGAGAACACGCGCCAGATTATGGGCGAGCACTCCGGCCGGCGTTATTCCATGGGCGACCGGGTGCGGGTGGTGCTTGACCGCGTGGATTCCGTGCAGCGGCGGTTACAATTTTCCATCCTGGAGGAGGTTGCGCCCATCCGCCTGGCCCGCCCGGCAAAGGCTAAAAGCAGGCTTAAGTCCGCCAAGGCGCATCCCTATATTCCCCCAAAAAACAAGGTGCTGCGCAAGGGCAAGCAAAGGCCGAAAAACAAGCGCCCGGGCAAGAAACGCAGCTAAGCAACGAATCTCTTACAATGAAGAAAGTGATGGTCTCCGGAGGAAAATTGCATGCCACACATGGTCGTTTGTGCGCGCTACAAGCAGGAGTTGGAAGGGCTCGACGAGGCCCCGTTCGACAGTGATTTTGGTCAAAAAATTTACGACCAGGTCTCCAAGAAGGCCTGGTCGGAGTGGATCGAACGCCAGAAAATGCTGCTAAACGAATACCGTTTACAGCCCTGGACGCGCGAGGCGCAGGAGTTTCTGGTGGAGCAGATGCAGGAGTACTTCTTCGGCGAAGGATCCGCACTGCCCAAGGAATATGTCCCACCGGCCCACTGAGCAAGCGAGTCTCACCCCCACTCCCGGTGTTTTCCCGTGCCCCAGCAGTCGTGTACACTCAAGAGGTTATTTTTGTTGTCGGGACGTGGCTCAGCCTGGTAGAGCACTCGCTTGGGGTGCGAGGGGTCGGCAGTTCAAATCTGCCCGTCCCGACCAAACTTCCAACCAAAAACATTTGCTTTGTTCAGTGCGTAGCTTCGTGGCTGCGGCGCTCGCGGCGTACCCGGCTGGCCTGCAAAAGCACCAGAGCCAGAGCCAGTCCCGCGTAAAGCCGGCGGTGACATTGGCGGCAACGCACGGGGTATTGCAGCAGTAACAGCCGCTCAAGATCTTTTATGCGGAACCGCGACAAACGGAAGCTGGACGAGGAACACTCGGGACAAGTCACTGGATTCACCGGTTTTACAAAAGGCTGAGCGGCATCGTAGTGGAGTTCGGCGGAGCGAAATGTCCCGTTGCCTCTTCAGTAACGGAAACTGTGTCTCGCGATCTTTCCTGAAGCCGAGTCACTCCGAACCGCTTTATAATCGATCCGGCCCGTGCTTAGGCCTACTTTAGCACGGTCACCGGCTGCCTTCGATGACTATCGGCAGCTGACTTGGCTTTCCTGCTTGGCGTACAAGCACTTCTCTCCGGCAATTTCACATACGGAAAGAGACGCAGGATGAAGTCTTATACAGAATGAGGTAAACGATGGTTTGGGATGTCTCGTTCACTTGCGACATTTGCGGCCGCAAAAAGCTTGAGGCCAACCACTGGTGGATGCTGGTGCTGGGCGATGTCCCCTGCTTCGAGGAGGGGCAGCCAGGGCAACGCTTTACCCTTATGCCGTGGAATAAGGCGGAAAGCGGCAACCCGGATTTCTACCACTTGTGCGGACAGGGCTGTGCCATGCAGGCCATGGAACGCTTTATGAATCACGGCAGCATCGTGTCCGATGGTGCTTTACACGGCGCTGGTGACGGAGCCGTTGGCAAACCGGCTTAAAAGCTACAGTTCGAAGAGACCGGGCTTTGCGGCCGGAGCAGCGGGCCGCTCCTTCACTTGCACTTGCGGCGTGGGAGCCCCAAGCACGCTCAGGATCTCGCGCAATTCCTTGCGCACCTTGTGCATCCGGGCCTCGAGAAGCTGTACCGACTGTTGGTGCTGTGGCAAAGGGAGTTCTGGCTGTCCGCTGGCTCGCTTGCTCCGCGTTTCCGCCTGGATCGCCTGCCGGGCGCCGGCAATGGTGTAACCCTCGTCGTAGAGCAGCCGCTTTACCCGTAAAGCCATCTCCACATCGCGCCGGCGATACAGCCGTTGACCGGTACCGCTCTTGTTCGGTTTGAGCTGGGTAAATTCCGTCTCCCAGAAGCGCAGAACGTAGGGCGCTACCGAGCACAACCGGGCGACCTCACCGATGCGAAAATACAGTTTGTCGGGGATCTCCGGTTTTTGCTGGGCACGTTGCTGTGGCAGGTGAGTAGCCATACTGATATTCAGGCGGTTGCCTTACGCGGACCCACCTTCGCTCAGAAGTATAGGACAGCTTCCGTTGCTATCGGAGCTTTTCTTGCGCTGTCTGGTGGATTTCTGGCTGGAATACACCAAGTATGACAATGCCTTCGTTTCCCTAAATCGCAGCGGTTGCCCGCATGAGAGATCCAACGATCGGCTCGCGCTCCCGGCTGCCGTGCGGCGCCGCACGAAGGTACTGTGCAGGCCAGCTGGTCAGGTCTCCGAGCTCGCTGGCTGCTTCCAGCGGCCAGTATGGTTCCCGCAGCAATTCTCGCGCCAGGAGAACTGCGTCCGCTTGTCCCGTGCGCAGAATGTGTTCGGCCTGTGCTGCCGCGGTAATCATCCCCACGGCGCCGGTTGGAATTTCCGTTTCCCGCCGGATGCGCTCCGCAAACGATGTCTGGTAACCAGGTCCGACCGGCATCACGGCCGTAGCCGCCATCCCCCCGGACGAAACGTCGATGAAATCCACTTTATGCCGCTTCAGCACTTTGGCCAACGCTACCGACTGGTCGATGTCCCAGCCGCCCGCGGCCCAATCCGTTGCCGAAATGCGTACCAGCAGGGGAACTTCGGCGGGCAACACTGCGTGAACGGCGTCCACCACTTCCACTAACATGCGGATGCGATTTTCAAACCCGCCGCCATATTGATCGCTGCGCCGGTTACTTAAGGGGGAGAGAAATTCATGCAGCAGGTAGCCATGTGCCGCATGCAGTTCAATCAGGTCGAAACCCGCCTCCAACGCCCGCTCTGCAGACTTGGCAAACGCCCGGACAATGTTTTGGATACCCGGCAGGTCGAGGGCCACAGGCGGAGCATAATTTTCCGCAAAAGGCACCTCACTCGGGGCCATCACATTCCGCCACCCGCCCTCACTCGGGGTCAGGTGCCGCTGCTCCGTGGCCCACGGACGCGCCATGCTGGCCTTCCGCCCCGCGTGCGCCAATTGCACCCCTGTGCGGGCACCTTGGCCGTGTAAAAAATCGACAATTCGTTTGAGCCCGGTGATGTGATCGTCTTTCCAAAATCCCAGGTCCTGGGGTGTAATTCGGCCCTCAGGAAGAACGGCCGCCGCTTCGGTAAATACCAGTCCCGCCCCACCGACGGCACGGCTTCCCAAATGCACCAGGTGCCAGTCATTGCTGAATCCGTCCTCACTCGAGTATTGGCACATGGGAGAGACGAAAACACGGTTCGGAATGCTGACACCAGCCAGCTGAATCGGGGAAAACAAGAGCGATTTAGACACTGAGCGAATCCTCCGTTGAGAGATGCTCCGCAAACCAGAAAGACTCAAGCCACACGCTGGCTCCTGGCTACCGGCATGAAGGGCCTGCTCTCAATGCTTACGCATCTTGTTGAACCGGTAAAGCACACCCAGCGAGATGGCGAATTCATTCTGCGATACGCCGCCGAAACGGGTGAGAAGGTAATCCGGCGAAAGGCGTACGGAAAACCTCGGGGACCGGTTTAGATCGAGCGATCCGCCCAGCGCCGCCGCCAGCGCCACCCCGTTGCTGAAGAGCCCCAGATTCGGTCCTGTCAGTCCCTGGTCAATGGCGGAGTCGAATATTCCGTAGGAACCCCCGACGAGAGCATGGAAGGTCAACGCGGCGTGCTCATTCTTCGGGCCGCGGATGGACGGTCCACCCAGGAACAAGTGCTCCATGATGAATGGCCCGCGGATGCCGTAGGGGTTGGGAACCACGCCGGTGGTCCCGTAGTAGCCGCGAACGTTGGCGGTAGCCCCCAGCCGCGTGCTGAACCACATCGTTCCCTGGACATCAAAACCCCCCAGGTTTGCCCCGGGGATCAAGGCAGGGCCGGCGTTGAAGTGCGACGAGGCGAGGCCACCATAAATATCGTATCTGTTGCGATAATCCAGGGGTTTCAACGACTCATTCTGGAGCGTGGGTGTTTCCGGTATAGTCTGCGCCGGCGGAACCGCCTGCGCGTCCGCCCTACTGTTCAGCATCCAACCCGTACTCAACAGCCCCATACCCAGGAGGACAGCCCTCCACTTCCGTGCAGCAACACCAAATGCCTTCAACCAAACCTCCGCCAACTGTATGGCCAGTAATCCTTAAGATACATTGCACTTCGCTTCCTGTCAGACAGGGGAAAGGTTAGGCTGAATCTATGAGCACCAAAGCGAAGCTCGCCGAAAGCAACTTCGCATCGTTAGCTGACATGATGAGTGCGTACGCGGAGGAAGCGGTTCGTGTTGCCTGGAATGACCACCGGCAACGGCTCGATCTAAGCGAGACCTCCATCGACCGCCTGGAGCAGATCCTGAACGGCCAGTCGACCGAGGATTTGGAATTCCAAACCCGTCTCTGGGGCAGCTATTTTGGCGAGGTGATCCGCGGGCGCTTTGCCGGTGAATGGGAGCTTGGGCCGCACCCCGCCGGTGGCGTTGCCGCCGTTCCTACCCTAATGGTCCGAGGTGCGCGGCTTTACCCCCTGATGAAGGTCTACCGGCGCCTGACCATGGGCGAAGCAGAAAATCTCTCCGCCTTCTATAAGATGGTATCGAGCCGCCTGCAGGAGCCATCCAAATAGTGCGCTGAAGGCGTACTATAACTGGGCACGATCGCGCGGACTCGAGGCATGTGCCTCCTGTGCGACAATAGAAGAAGCGGAGAAATTCCATGGGCGAACTACTCACACCAACGCACCTGATTGTCGTTCTGGTGGTAGCACTTTTGATCTTCGGCCCTCGCAAACTTCCCGAGCTCGGCAAGGGCCTGGGCGAGGGAATGCGGGGCTTCAAAGATGCCATCAAAGGCACACCGGATCCTGTCAAGCAGGACACCCCCGCACCCAAGTCTGAAGTGACGACTGAGGTCAAGTAACTTTCCTTACAGGGACACGAGCACGACGGCGCCTAACGCCAGTGCCATTCCCACTGCCTGACTCGACGTTGTCCGTTCTTTCAGAAACCCGGCCGCCAGCAGAATCGTGACCACCGGGTAGAGCGATGCGAGGACTGCGGCCACATCCAGGCGCACCTCAGCAGCTGACCGCATATACAGCAGGCTACCTGTAGCCTCGAGCACCCCGGCAGATCCCGCGATCAAAAAGAAACGATTCTCTCGCGCTTGCCTGCGCCAGGTTACCGCATTCTTGCCGTTTCGTACCTGCACCCAGATCACAATCCCACCCGCCAGCGTGGCGCTGGCCACGCGCGAAAGAATGAGCGGCCAGAGCAAGCCATGCGCGCTGCCGACCTTCAAGACCACCAGAAACACACCAAAGCCGAGGCCTGCCAGGGTCGCGAGGCCAAGCGCGAGGGGGCGGGGCGTACCGGCGGGTCTATAGGCAATCAGCGCGATAGCAGCTGCGGCCAGCACGAAGCCCGCGATCTGGCTCGATTTGGGCGAGCCCTGCGTAAAGAATGAATAGACCACCGGGACCAAAGCGGTGAGCAGGCCGGTGAGGGCAGTCGTAATGCCCATCTCGCCCAGAGACAAGGCTTGGTAATAAAGAAGGAGAGCCACTCCTCCAAAGGCTCCGGAGCAAAAGCCGATAAGAGCGAAGTACTCAGAGGGAAGGGTGGAATGTGAGAACAACGCAAGCAGCAGCAGCAATCCCAGGCTCAGTGTGTGCGCCAGGGCAACCACAACAACAACGTGGGCTTTGCGGGTGGCGAGTCCACCGAGAAAATCGCTTGCGCCCCAAAAGGCCGAGGCCGCCAGGCCCAGGCCGATAAAGCGCAAGCCCGGGTGCCCGAGGGCTGCCAGGGTCATCGCGAGAGGTTGGTTGCTGTCGGGTAGTACCCCTTCTTATTGACGACATCCAGATCCGCCCGCTTGACGCGGACCTCGATCGTGCGGTACCTGCCGTCCGTAACAGGAATGTGGCTGTAAAAGCCAAGGGTGTATTGAGTTCGCGCCAGAGCCGCCAACTCCGCGAAACTACGCTCAATCCCGTTGGTCGAAAATTCAGAGTAGAGATGGCCGCCGGTTTCAGCCGTGTACCTGGGCAGAATGTTGTCCGGAGATAGCGGCAGCAGGGGAATCTTGAACTTGTCCAGATAACCAATACCCCAGGTGGCCGAGTCACCCACCAGGGTTCCATAGACCGCGATCTGGTTGCGTTCAAGGTAGCGCACCACCTCGCGGTAGTTGGCTTTGCTGCGCGATTCTTTCCCATCGCTGATCACGTAAATGACGCGGCGGGTTCCCTGCGGCCGCGTGGAAAGAGCCTTGCCCGCAGCCAGGATGGCATCGTTGAGGGTGTGGATCTCCTTGGGGTAGAGAAGAAAGCCGGCATTCCCGCGCTGCGGGGAGAGATTCGGATCCACGTCCCTGCCGTTGATCGTGGGGCCGCTCGCCAGCGGTCCACCAGTGATGGGAGGCCCTAGGTCCTCACCAGGCTTTTTCGATTTCTCCAGCACGGCCGGTAGACGCGCGCTTAACGCTGCGGTGAAGTCCGTCGGGTTGTTCACACCGTCGGCATAGGTGAACACCGCGATCTCATCGTAAGGGGTGAAGCCACCCTGGATCGCAGACAGGCTATCGTTCACCTTTCTCATGGTGTCTTTCTGCAGGCTTTGGTCTATGACCAGGGCAACCGACAGCGGATAGGGGTCGGCACTGAATGCGTCGATGCGCTGCCGGACGTTATTCTCGTAAATTTCAAAATCGCGCCAAGTCAGGCCAGCCACTTGTTGATGCTTTTTGTCCAGGACAGTTACCGGGATGACGACGTAATTGACCCGGGTGACGAATTTCGTGATGTTTGCGTCAGGAGGGGTTTGCTGATCCTGGTCCTGGGCCGCGGGTTGGTTGCCGGCGGCGGGCGGGGGCGGAGTGGGACTGGTTTTCTGATCCTGAGGAGGCTGAGTTCCTTTTCCCGGGGTCACACCGGACGTTATATTGCCCAGGCTATCAGCCCCTTGTGGTGTCGGAGCATCCGGCACTTGTTGACCCAACAATGCAGTTGGCAGCACCAACGGCAGCAAAAACGCGATTGCCAAGACACCCTGCCTCACCAGAAGATCCTCCAGGCGGACGAAACGGTTCATGGCCATCCTCGGTCCCGCTCACTCGTTGTGACTTACTATTTAGATAGATAAGATTACCAGACGCGCCGGTGGCGTTGTACGGTGGCACTGTTCCGTTCTCCGAGGTATCGTTCGCCATGTCTCATCGTCTAACCTCCATGAAATTCCGTCTTCCGCGTCCCCGCCGGGCAGTCTTACTGTGTGCTTTGCTTTGCGTTGCCGCAGTACCGGGACTGGCCCAGGTTGCGCCGTCTCCTGATGCCCCACCCCAGGGACCCGCGGGAGACCCCAATCAGGACGACCAGTCGCAGCCGCTGGAGACGCTCAAGGTAAACGTCAACCTGGTGAGCCTTTACTTCACCGTGCACGACAAGCACGGGGCGCTTATTCCTCATCTCACCAAGGATGACTTCAACGTCCAGGAAGATAAGACGCCGCAGAAGATTAAGAACTTCGCCGCCGAGAACGACCAGCCTCTGACCCTGGGCATCCTGCTCGATACCAGTGGGAGCCAGCAAAACGTCCTGCCCTTGGAGCAACAGGCCGGCTCTGCCTTTCTCGCCCACGTTCTGCGTTCCAAAGATGAAGCGTTCTTAATCTCCTTCGATGTCAATGTCGACCTGCTCTCCGACTACACCAGCAATGCGCATGCTCTGTCACGCGCCATGGATAAGGCGGAAATTAATATTGGGTCGGGTGGCGGGGGCGGCTTGCCCACAGGTACGCCCAAGGGTACTCTTCTCTACGACGCGGTTTACCTGGCCACGCATGACAAGCTGCAACAGGAGACCGGACGTAAGGCCATCATCATCCTCTCCGATGGCGAAGATCAGGGCAGCACAGTGAAGATCCAGGGAGCCATCGAAGCTGCACAGAAAGCCAATACCATCGTGTACGTTCTGCTGATCGCCGATCGAGGCTTCTACGGGCGGGGCATCTACACCGTGGGTTACAGCGGTGACGCTTACATGAGGAAAATGGCGGAAGAGACCGGTGGCCGGGTCATCGACGTGGGCAACAACGGCAAGAAGCTGGAAAATGCTTTCTCCCAGATTGAGGAAGAGCTGCGAACCCAATACGTCGCCAGCTATACCCCGACCAACACCAAGCTCGATGGGAGCTATCGCAAGATCGACATCGAGTGCAAGGGCGATGGCCTGAAGGCGCAGGCACGCAAGGGCTACTACGCCATTCAGCCCGCCGACTGAAATTGCTCTAAGATGTCCTGATGACATCAGACGAGTCTCTTCGCTATCCCATCGGCGGCCCCAGGAAAGCGGAGTCCTTCACCTCGCAGGAACGCAGCGCCGCCATAGAAGGCATCCGGCAGCTGCCGCAAAACCTGCGCCGGGCAATCGATCCTCTTTCCGAAGAACAACTCGAAACGCCCTATCGGCCGGGCGGCTGGACCGTACGGCAGTTGATACACCACGTTGCCGACAGCCACATGAATGCCTACAACCGCGTGCGTCTTGGCCTGACCGAAGACTGGCCCACCATCTTCGCCTACCAGGAGAGCCGCTGGGCAGAGCTGGCCGACGCTCGCACCGAGGCCGTGTCCACTTCTCTTGATTTGTTGCAAGCGCTCCACGTCCGTTGGGTGCGCCTCTTCTCTTCGCTCCAGGAGCAAGACTGGAAGCGCGGCTATCTTCATCCACAGAACGGCCGCCAATCCATTGAGCAGGGGGTCATCCTCTACGATTGGCACGGCCGCCATCACACTGCCCACGTCACCCAGCTGTCTCAGCGCATGGGCTGGTAGAAATCCAATTGGAAATCCGTGGGAAGGCTGAGGTTTCTCCTACGGAACTCGCTCGCTCACTGGAACAATTCTTTTCCGACTATCCGCGCGCCGCGTTGCTGGAGGATGGGCGGGTAATGTTTGAGATGGGCACTGCTCACTACTCCCTCTCCTCCGAGCATGGCCGCTGTGTGCTGCATCTGTGGTCCGAAGAGCGGAATATGGTCCGTACCGTGGTCGGCCTGGAAGCGCGCAAAGAAACCCTGCGCATCCGGGTGCGGCGTCTGGGTACCCACCGCCCGCAATCGCTGGAGGTGGTGAGGGATCGCGACCTGCGCACGCCCGCTACCCGTGCTCTCTCCAGAACCAGGTACCTGCAGCTGTTGGAGCGGCTGCTGATTCGTCACTTTAACGAGTACAAAGTCGAAAGCCTGCGCTCAGCCATGGATCTGGAGCACAGCTTCGGGCCCGCGTATGCGCGAGGCTTGCTGGTGCGCGGCCAGCAATGCTGGGCCATCATCGGCGTCAATGCCGAGGAGAGCCCCGCCATCATCGATGGAGTGCTGACCCTGGGCATTCTCTGGCTCGCCTATTGCCGGGAGCATTTCGCCGGCAAACGAGTGTGCCACGGACTCAAGGTCTTTTTGCCCGTAGGCTGCGGCGGCACGACCCGCGCACGCATGGCGTGGCTCAACCGCGAGCTGGCGCAATGGGAGCTCTATGAAGCAGGCGCGGGCAGCGAGGAGCTGGTGAGCATCGATACCGCAGACCAGGGTAATCTGAAAATGCGCCTGGTGCATGCCTTCAATCCCCAGGCAGCGGTGGAGCGAGCTCAGCATGGCGTGGATCGCGTCCTGCGCTTGTTACCCGGAGGTATGCAAAGCCGGGTGTCCATCGC
>JBAVQC010000085.1:0-35266 GCA_049693715.1 Acidobacteriaceae bacterium
AGTCTAACTGGCTACGTGCAGCGAGTTCTTGATGAGAATGCGGTCGACCACCTTTTCGACATCCTGAAGGAAGAAGTCGCTGGCCGGGACGGCCACTGGAACCCGGGGTGTGCTGTGTCCAAAGCTGGTTGCAATTTCGTTCCAACGCGCCAAGGGTGAAGAAGGGCTGAGGACCGCGGCCCGGCGAGCCGGTTCACGCTGCAGGAAGTATCCCGTCCAGACACAAAGTGTCAATAAACTGGCGCCGGTTGTGATCACGCTGATTGTCGACGTCAGCATGTTGTGGCCGAAATGCAGGAAGGCGGCTGAGACCACGAGGTCGCTCGCCGCCATAATGCCGAAGCCGAAGCTGATACCGAAAACCCGGCTGCGGTATGACAGACCAAGTTTTCCCGCCGCCAGCATGAGAAAGAGCAGAAGGCTAAGAATGAAAAGGCTTTCGCAGCGCATCACCTGTGCAACCATGGCGAGGAGAAACTTGTCCCCTTTGCTACCCGGTGTAAGCAGGGCGGCCGCCGTAGCGACGAAGGAAATGCACGCAACCCAGCGGAAGGTGATAGTGCCCAGCCACTTCAGACCGGGAAAAGGTTCCATGGACGACCGGAACATCTCCTGTATCACCAGGTACACGACAACCGCGCCCGCGAAATAACTGAACCAATAAGTGTAGAAGTACCAGGAGTAAACCGTCTTCTCGCTGATCGCACTCACCCGGTGCACTTGCATCAAAAGCTGGAGAATCACCGAAGAGGTGAGCCGAACCGTGACGAAAGCGAAGAGCGCGGGAAAGCGCCGGTGTTCCCGGGACTTGAGCAGAGCAATCATGGCAACCACCATGAGGAGAGGCTCTGCCGCGTACAAGATGCTGAGGGCTACGCTCGTCATCACACCACCCCTTCCGAGTCTTGAGAATAGCTCGAAAAGGGATGGTGCTCAACCTAAGAAAACCTTTAAATCTGGCACTTTTGTGCTATGAGTGCATAGTTTGGGTACTGATGGAGATGGCGTTAGTACTGCTTTTCGCTCTAGAGCCCGCATCCACCGTCGCCCGGGTTGCAGCTCGGCACTGGCATAGCGTGTGACACTACCAGGCTATGGTCGGCGGTCACGCGATTTGTGGACTTGGTGGTGACCGCACTGGCGACAAAACCGGCGAAGACGACGGAGAAAATGGATGCGTGGACGAAAAGTTTCATGACTGGTTACCTCCGGGGGGTTATGTTACGTTTCCGTGTAGAAGGGGCGAACAATCAGGAGTATAGTTCGCAAAATTCGCGAGCATGTGTTTTTAAGCACATATAGAGGTTATCTACTCTTGATCTTACTAAAGTACCCCTTTCGATGGTTCTAGAGTACCCCATTTTTTGATTACTTTTGAATTCTTCGAAAGGGGGACGTGGGTCACCTAAGTACCGGAGACCTTCGTGTTCCCGAGAAAGTTGCGGTGCCCGGCCAAGCCATGGTTATGCCCTGATTTCCACCCTGCTTCAGGGCACCTTCGAACCGCTATTTGGACCCCGAAACGTGTTAAACTTGAAGCAGTCAAGTGCAGCCAAACCCTGCACTTTCAAGATGTTATTTCCAATCGGTCCCTTCGTACCGAGAGCCGCTTTCAAGCTTTGCTGTTCGGAGTTGCATGTCCACGAAAGTACTTTCCGTTTCCTCCGCTCTTTCCCAGGCAGCTATGAGTGAGCCTTTAATCCCGGAACGCACCTACACCGGCGACAACATCAAGATTCTGGAAGGCTTAGAAGCTGTTCGCCTCCGTCCCGCGATGTACATCGGATCCACCGGCGATCAAGGTCTGCACCACCTGGTCTACGAGGTGGTGGACAATTCGGTCGATGAAGCACTGGCTGGCTATGCGACTCACGTGGACGTGATCATTCACATCGATAACTCGATTACCGTCACGGACGACGGACGCGGCATTCCTGTGGACGAGATGGACGTTCCCGGAGGGGAGCGGATGCCTGCCCTGCAGGTGGTGCTCACCAAACTGCACGCTGGTGGCAAGTTCGACTCTTCCAACTACAAAGTCTCGGGCGGACTGCACGGGGTTGGTGTTTCCTGCGTAAACGCACTCAGCGAAGAACTCGACGTCGAGGTCTGGAAAGATCTGCATACCTATGAGCAGGAGTATGCCAAAGGAATTCCGATTACCAAGCTGAAGCAAACGGGGACGACCAAGAAGCGTGGTACCAAGATCCACTTTCTGCCCGATCGCTCTATTTTCACCGTGACCGAATACAACTTCGACACCCTGGCTCAGAGGCTGCGCGAGCTCGCGTTCCTGAACAAGGGCCTGGAGATCAGCCTGGTCGATGAACGGACGACCGATCCCAAGACCGGTGGGGCAAAGCGGTCCGACTTCAAATACGCCGGTGGCATCGCCGAGTTCATCAAGCATCTGAATCGGGGCAAGCAGGTACTCCATGACAAGCCCATCGTCATGGAATCTTCCCGCGATGGGGTTGAGCTGGATATCGCCCTGCAGTACAACGACAGCTATTCCGAGTCGGTGTTCAGCTTTGCCAACAACATCAACACGGTCGATGGCGGCACCCACCTTTCGGGCTTCCGCACCGCGCTGACGCGCACCATCAACACCGCCGGGCAGCAGATGGGGCTATTCAAGGACGTCAAAGAGAATCTCTCCGGAGACGATGTCCGTGAGGGTCTGGTAGCGGTCGTCAGCGTGAAACTCTCGCAACCGCAATTTGAAGGGCAGACCAAGGGCAAGCTCAACTCCGACATCGCCGGCACCGTGCAGGCCTTCGTCAATGAGCGGCTGGGCATGTTCTTCGAGCAGAATCCTCCCGTTGCCAAAAGGATCATCAACAAGGCGATCGAAGCCGCCCGAGCTCGTGAGGCGGCCAGAAAAGCGCGCGATCTGACCCGGCGCAAAGGCGCGCTCGATGGCGGCGGCTTACCCGGCAAGCTAGCCGACTGCAGTGAACGCCAGCCCGACCGCTGCGAGCTGTACCTGGTCGAGGGTGAGTCGGCCGGTGGTACCGCCAAGCAGGGACGTGATCGCAAGTTCCAGGCAGTCCTCCCGCTCAAGGGCAAAATCCTGAACGTGGAGAAAGCTCGCTACGACAAGATGCTGGGGCACGAGGAAATTCGCGCCATGATTACCGCCTTGGGCTGCGGCATCGGCAAGGATGACTTCGATCCGGCCAAGCTACGCTACGGCAAGATCATTCTGATGACCGACGCCGACGTGGACGGTTCGCATATCCGGACCCTGCTTTTGACGTTCTTCTTCCGCCACATGGTCGACCTGATCCGGCGCGGACACGTCTACATTGCCCAGCCGCCGCTCTACCGCGTCAAGAAGGGCAAGTTCGAGCAGTACATCAAGGACGACCGGGAATTTGTCAAAGTGATGATCAAGCGCGCCTCAGAAGGCATGGGCCTCCGCTACGGTACTGCCGGCAAGAGGCTCGAAGGCGCGGCTTTGACCAAGTTCATGGGCCAGCTCAACGACTACCTGGGCGTGTTTGAGAAGGCCAACAAGCATATGCGCAACGAAGAGGTCACGGAGCTGCTTCCCAGGTTTGAGCTGATGCGGCGGTCCGACTTTGAGGCCGAGGGGACCGTGCCACCGAAACTCGCCAAGCTGCACGCCGAGCTGGTGAAGATGACCAAGCGCCTCCAGTTCAAAGCAGTGGCCACGCCGCGCTACGAGGAAGAGCACCGCACCTGGTCAGTCAGCTTTACCGACAGCCAGGGAGCGGAGCGCCGGGTCGACTGGACCTTGGCCTCGTCTCCGGAATACCGGCAAATGATGGCCAAGTATTCGCTGATCCGGGAGGAGATGGAACCGCCCTTCGTGATCGAGTACGCCAAGGCTGCAGAAGCCGATGAACCCGAGGCGGATGCGGCGCCGGCGGCAGAAGCCGCGGCCGCCAGGCCCAAGAAGGCCAAGCGGGTCACCGCTGATCCCGTGACCAAACAATCGGCGCGTGAGGTATTTGAGCACGTGATCGAGCAGGGCCGGCGTGACTACGACGTACAACGCTATAAGGGCCTGGGCGAGATGACCTCAACCCAGCTATGGGAAACGACCATGGATCCCGACCGCCGTACACTTCTGTCGGTGAAGCTGGAAGATATAGCGGAGACGGAATCTATCTTCAGCACGCTCATGGGCGAAGACGTGGAAGCGCGGCGTAAGTTCATCGAAGACAACGCGCTGGACGTCAAGAACCTCGACATCTAGATTTCAGGCATCCAGGTTTCAAGTCGGGATAGGGCGAGCGGCTGCTAACATCCGGCCATGGCTCTGCTTGAGGTACATCAACTCACCAAGAACTACGCGCGGCGCCGCGGATGGCCGGGCGCGCGTCAGGAAAAGTGCGTCGTTGACCGGGTCTCCTTCTCCCTTGCCCGCGGAGAGACCCTTGGGCTGGTAGGCGAATCGGGCTCCGGCAAAAGCACTGTGGCCCGGATGATTCTGGGCCTCATCCCACCCTCTTCAGGAACCGTCTCCTTCGCCGGCGAAGAAGTCATCTGCGGCGCTTCCAACGCCAGTCTCCGGACGCTCCGCCGGCGGATGCAACCCGTTTTCCAGGATCCGTTTGCGGCCCTCAATCCGCGTATGACGGTAGGCGAAATCATCGCCGAACCCTTTCGCATCCATCGCCACCTTGGTTCGGGGGCTCCGGCCGAAAATCCCCGAGATCTGCTGGCCGAGGTGGGTTTAGACGAGTCTGCCCTGCCCCGCTACCCTCACGAGTTTTCCGGGGGGCAGCGCCAGCGAATCAACATCGCCCGGGCCCTCGCCCTGCGCCCCGAGCTGCTGGTGCTCGACGAGCCGGTTTCCGCCCTCGACGTCAGCGTGGGGGCCCAGATCATGAACCTGCTCCGGGATCTACAGCGCACACTCCAATTGACTTACCTCTTCATTTCTCATTCCATGCCCCTGGTACGCTACCTGGCCACAAGCATCGTGGTGATGCGTGCCGGCAAGGTGGTGGAAGCGGGAACCTGCGAACAGATCTGCCGATTTCCTGGGGAGCCGTACACAAAGACGCTGCTGGAAGCGACGCCGGAATTACCAACGGCAAATATGATGTGAATACGCTCATATTTTATTAGTAATATATGCTATAGTTGCATCTGAGCTTTAGCTCAGAATTTCAAGATCGAAACAGGAATGACGACCGATCCGAGTGGCATCCGCGGGATGCCGCCCTTGCTTTCGCACTGCAAGCGATCGAGGATGATCAGGTCATGAAGGATGACACCCATATGGCTATCCGCTGGGATAAGTTCACGTTGAAATCGCAGGAGGCAATTCAGAAGGCCAGTTCAGTGGCCAATGAGAATGGCCAACCCGAAGTGTTGCCAATCCATCTGCTGATGGCTTTGGTAGAAGACAAAGAAGGCATTATTGTTCCGCTGCTGCAGAAGATCGGTGTGCCCACCGAGCAATTAGTCTCGACTGCCCGCCACAGCATCGACAAACTACCTAAGGTCACCGGCGCAGCCGCGGAGCCCGGCCTCTCTGCAAGCATGCAAAAAGTATTGAACGACGCTGCGAAAGAGGCGCAGGACTTCAAGGACGAGTACGTATCGACCGAGCATTTACTTTTGGCCCTGGCACAAAACAAGAAAGACCCCGCACAAATGCTGCTGGCGTCGCTGGGGGCGACCCGGGATGCGATTCTGCAGGCGCTCACGTCGGTGCGTGGCAATCAACGAGTCACGGATCAGAATCCCGAGGGCAAATACCAGGCTCTCGACCGTTACGCCAAGGACCTCACGGAGTTGGCGCGGCGGGGCAAATTGGATCCGGTCATTGGACGGGACGAAGAGATTCGCCGCGTAATTCAGGTTCTTTCTCGCCGGACCAAGAACAACCCGGTGCTGATCGGGGAACCTGGCGTGGGGAAGACTGCCATTGTCGAAGGCCTGGCGCGCCGCATTGTCTCCGGCGATGTGCCCGAGTCGCTGCGCGACAAGCGCGTGATCTCGCTCGACCTTGGCTCCATGCTGGCGGGAGCCAAGTATCGCGGTGAGTTTGAAGACCGGCTCAAGGCGGTGCTCAAAGATATTGAGGAATCGAACGGCCAGATCATTCTCTTTATCGACGAGCTGCACACGCTGGTGGGGGCGGGCGCTGCGGAAGGCGCCATCGATGCTTCGAATATGTTGAAGCCGCCGCTGGCGCGGGGCGAGCTGCGGGCCATCGGCGCTACTACGCTGGCGGAGTATCGCAAATACATCGAGAAGGATGCTGCGCTCGAGCGCCGCTTCCAGATCGTGTTTGTGGGCGAGCCCAACGTGGAAGACACGATTGCGATTCTGCGCGGTCTCAAAGAGCGCTATGAGGCCCACCATAACGTTCGCATCAAGGACTCCGCCATCGTGGCTGCGGCCACGCTTTCGCATCGCTATATCTCTGACCGTTTCCTGCCCGACAAGGCGATCGACCTGGTCGACGAGGCAGCAGCTTCTCTCGCGATTCAGATTGGCTCGGTGCCGATGGAGATCGACCAGCTGGAGCGAAGAATTATGTCGCTCGAAATCGAACGCACCGCGCTGAAGAGGGAAACCGACCGGAACTCAAAAGACCGGCTGGAGGCCGTGATGCGGGAACTCGCGGCGCTGAAGGAACAGGCCACAGGGCTGCGCGCTCGCTGGCAGACGGAGCGGGAGGCCATCACGCGGCTGACCGAGGTGAAGAAGAAGATTGAGGCGCTGCGATTTGAAATGGAAGAGCAGACACGTCGCGGCAATCTGGAGCGCTCGGCTGCCATCCAGTATGGCGAGCTTCCCCAACTTGAAGCGGAGCTGAAGAAGCTGGAGGCGCTGCAGGACGGTGCTGCCGAGAGTCATCGCCTGCTCAAAGAGGAAGTAGACGAGGAAGACATCGCCAAGATTGTGAGCAAGTGGACTGGCATCCCAGTGGACAAGATGCTGGAAGGCGAAGTGCGCAAGTTGGTAGAGATGGAAGGGCGTCTGCGCGAGCGCGTGGTTGGGCAAGACGAAGCGCTACAACTCGTAGCCAACGCGATTCGCCGCTCACGCGCCGGGCTGAGCGACCCCAAGCGGCCCATCGGATCCTTTCTCTTTTTGGGACCGACGGGCGTCGGTAAGACGGAAACTGCACGTGCCTTGGCCGAGTTTTTGTTCGACGACGAGCAGGCCATGGTGCGAATCGACATGTCGGAGTACATGGAAAAGCATGCGGTTTCCCGGCTCATCGGCGCACCGCCCGGATACATCGGCCACGACGAAGGCGGTCAGCTGACTGAGGCGGTGCGCAGGCGGCCGTATTGCGTGATCCTGTTCGACGAAATCGAGAAGGCGCACCCTGACGTCTTTAACGTGCTGTTGCAGGTGCTGGATGATGGGCGTCTGACGGATTCGAAGGGCCGCACGGTGGACTTCAAGAACACGATATTGATCATGACCTCCAACCTGGGAGCGCATTTGCTGCAGTCTGAGAACCTGGACAGCGAAACAGCCTTCGAAGCAGCACGCGAGGAGGTCATGCAACTGCTACGCCAGACGTTTCGGCCGGAGTTCCTCAACCGTATCGATGATGTCGTGATTTTCCGCCCGCTGGGTGAGGAACAACTGGAGCATATTGTCGATCTACGATTGGGCGACCTGCGCAAGCTGCTGGGGGCGCGCAAGATCACTTTGGAATTGACTGATGGTGCGCGTCATCAGCTGCTGCTGAGCGGGTATGACCGGCAGTATGGAGCTCGTCCGTTGAAGAGAGCTATTCAGCGCTTGATCCAGGATCCCCTGGCGATCAAGATTCTGGACGGCGAGGTGCTTCATGGCGATCACATCCGCATCGATGCCGACCCGTTAAAGAACCAGTTGCTGTTTGAGGTCGCAGGCAGAACTGTAGAAGCCTGAGTTGCGGCCGTAGCTGAACGAAAACCGCAGATCCCTCTCCGAGAGGTCTGCGGTTTCTTTTTTGTTACACCCATTCGCCTTTGCGCATCAGCGGTTCTGCGCTGCCTGTGGTGGTGATGCCGTCCAGATCAATCTCACTCGATCCGATCATCCAATCCACGTGGATCAAGCTTTCGTTCGCTCCCCTGGCGGCCAGTTCTTCGGGCGTCAGCTGGTCACCATTTTTCAGGCATGTGCTGTAGGCCTGTCCCAGAGCAATGTGGCTGGCGGCGTTTTCGTCGAACAGAGTATTCAGGAAGAGCAAACCGCTGCTGGCGATGGGCGAGGAGTGCGGCACCAGGGCTACTTCCCCTAGTCGGCGTGCGCCGTCATCGGTGTCGATCATTCGCTGCAGCACTTCCTGTCCTCGGGATGCCTTGGCATCGACGACGCGGCCTCCCTCGAAACGCACGGCGATCTTCTCGATGAGCGTTCCCTGGTGCGAGAGTGGTTTGGTGCTGGTGACTGTGCCCTCGACGCGATCTTTGTGTGGGGTGGTAAATACCTCTTCCGTCGGCATGTTCGGAATGCAATACGCTCCAGTGCCGGCTTTTGTGCCTCCACCCATCCATAGGTGATCGTCGGCAAGTCCCACGCGCAGATCGGTGCCCGGGCCGCGAAAGTGAAGTGCGGCATAGCGTTTTTCGTTCATCAGGTCCGCGCGTCGATGTAGCCCGCTGTCATGTTGCTTCCAACGCGCAATGGGGTCATCCACGTCTACGCGCGAGGCGGCGAAGATCGCATCCCACAGCTTGATCATTGCCTGATCAGGCGGCAGATCGGGAAACACTGCGGCCGCCCACGCCGGTGTGGCGGAGGCAACGATGGTCCAGTTGATGTCGTGCCGGGTAATGAGCTCAATGGCTGGACGATAGGCCTTGGAGACTGCGCGATTGGCGCGGCCCACTTTTTCCGGGTCTTCCTTTGAGAGCAGAGAGGGATTTCCGCCGGTAATCGCCAGCCGGGCTGCTCCGCTGCGGAAAGCCTGTGCCATTCCTTCAAAGAGCCATCCCGGTGCTGTATCGAAGCCCGCGTCGTCGGCGTGGCGATAGCGCAGGATGGTCGACGGCTCGTCGGTGAAGAGCGTGGTCACGAGGGAGGCTCCGGCTTTGTATGCCTGCTCCGTGATCAGGCGTGCCAGAGGTAAGGCATCGAGCGTTGCCGTCATGACCAGTTCTTGTCCGCGCTCGAGCCCGAGGCCCACGTTCACGGCGATCTGGGCGAGACGATCTAGTTTTTGCTCAAAGGTGAGGGATGTTTTTGGCAGCTCGGTGATGGTGGCCATGGGTTCCTCGTATTTCTCTATTATCAACCAGCCTCTGTTTAAAAACATTTCCTTGAAGGGTCCGCGAAACCGCAGATTCTTCCTGGAAATGTTTTTTCTACGGCCTCTGCGCTTGAACCACTCGCGGGATTCCCTGCAGGTCTGGTGCAAAGCTTACTTCACGCCAGCCGCCGAGGAGCGCTTCCAGTGCCGGGCGCTGACCGTAGCCTATCTCCATCATCAGCCAGCCCTGTGGCTTGAGCGCCTGGATTGCTTGCGGGATCAGACGCTCGTAGACCTCCATGCCGGTTGGGCCGGCGTACAGCGCGGATCGGGGCTCGTAATCGGCCACCTGCGGCTCCAACTTTTCTCCGTTCGCGATGTAGGGAGGGTTCGATACGACCACATCGAATTCAGCGCTGCCGGCCTCCGCCAATAAATCGGATTGCCGCACGGTCACCCGGTCGATCACTCCGTGGCGATCCGCATTGCGCCTGGCTACTTCAAGCGCAGCCAGGGAGAGATCGACGGCCATGACCCGGGATCGCGTGAGCGCATGGGCAATTGCAACAGCGATTGCGCCCGAACCGGTCCCTACGTCAACGATGCTTGGGCTCGCGTCAGGGTCGAAACGCGCCAGCACGGCTTCCACTAAATGCTCGGTTTCGGGACGCGGGATCAGAACATCCGGCGAGACTGCGAAGAGCAGGCCAAAAAAATCCTGCTCGCCGATAAGGTACTGCACTGGTTCACTTGCCAGGCGGCGCTTTAACAATATCTCAAAGCGTTCTGCTTCCGATGCTGAGAGCAGGCGCTCGGGGTGGGTGAGCAAGGCTGTTGGATCGTACCCGAGCACGTGGCCCAGAATCAGCTCGGCGTCGCGCCGAGGATATTGGGAAGTAGAAGCCAGCCGAGAACGAGCCGCTTGCAGGGCATCACCGGCGTTTGCCGGCACTTTACGCCACAGTGGCTGTTTCAGCCTTGAGACGCTCGGCCTGGTAGTGCGCGATGAGAGCATCAATGGTCGGCTGCAGCCGGCCCTCCATCACTTCCGCCAGCTGGTGATTGGTCAGGCCGATGCGATGATCGGTAAGCCGGTTCTGGGGAAAGTTGTACGTACGGATCTTTTCGCTACGATCGCCGCTTCCCACCTGCTGCTTACGTTCCTTGGCCAGCGCTTCCTGCTGCTTTTCCATCTCGACTTCATAGAGCCGGGCGCGCAGTACGCGCATGGCCTTCTCACGATTCTTGATTTGCGATTTCTCGTCCTGGCAGCTCACCACCGTACTGGTAGGGAGATGGGTGATGCGCACTGCGGAATAAGTGGTGTTGACCGATTGCCCGCCGGGCCCGGAAGAGCAAAACGTATCAATGCGGATGTCCTTTGCCTCGATCTTCACGTCGACCTCTTCGGCTTCGGGCAGAACCGCGACGGTGATGGCCGAGGTGTGCACGCGCCCCTGGGTTTCGGTGGCGGGCACGCGCTGCACGCGATGAACTCCACTCTCGTATTTCATCTGCGAGTAGACGCGCTTGCCTTCGATGATGGCGATCACTTCTTTCAGACCACCCACTCCCGATTCCGACTGCGAAAGGATCTCTACCTTCCAGCGATGCTGCTCTGCGAAGCGCGAGTACATGCGGAAGATCTCCGCCACGAACAGCGAGGCCTCGTCGCCACCGGTGCCGGCACGAATCTCCAGGATGACGTTTTTTTCGTCATTGGGGTCCTTGGGCAGGAGCATGACCTTGATTTCTTCTTCCAGGACGGCGGCCGTGGCCTCGAGGCGCGTCAGTTCCTCCTGCGCCATCGCAGCCAATTCAGCATCGCTCTCGTTGAGCATGCCTTTGGCATCCGCGATTCCCTGTTGCGCTTGTTTGAGCTCACGGTACTTGCCCACAATGGCTTCCAGGTCACGATGGGCCTTGGCGGTCTTGTGGTATTTTTGCTGGTCGGTCACCAGCTGCGGATCGGCTAACTGGCGTCCAAGGTCTTCATAACGGGTTTCAATTTGTTCTAAACGATCCAACATGATCAGGTTCCTTTCCTAGGGGGCGATACGAGAAACAGGCAATCGGCGGCAGGAGCCGCTAGGAAAGAGCGTGCCGGACGGGAACCGTATTGGCGACGCGATGAACCATAAACTTCATTTTATCAGGTTTTGAACGAGGCTCAGTCCATGACTGCCCTGTTGTCCCAGTTTGCCGAGCTCAACCAACGGCTGGCCGAAACCGGCAGCAAACTCGAGAAGCGCGCGCTCATGGCGGAGTATTTGCGTGCCCTCCCGGTCCCCGAGGCAGGACTGGCAGCACTGTACCTGGCCGGGGTTCCGTTCCCGGAAACAGATGGGCGGGCGTTGAATGTGGGCGGTGCGCTTCTTAGCCGCGTCCTGGCCCAGTTATCGGGCGCCGCGCAGCCCGAAATGCACGCCGCGTACCTGCGCCATGGCGACCTGGGAGGCGCTGCCCAGGACCTTCTTCAGGGTCGAAAAGTTGCCGCTGCACTGTCACTTCCGGATTTGGCTGCTGCTTTTGCCGCGATCGCCAACGCCGGGAAGCCTGGCGCGAAACAGCACATCACGTTCGGCCTGCTCGCGCAAGCCACACCTTTGGAAGCCAAGTACCTGATAAAGATCATCCTGGGAGACATGCGCACCGGCATCAAGATGAGCCAGGTGGAGGAGGCGATTGCCGCAGCTTTCAGCGCACCCATCGGCGACGTGCGGCGGGCCAACATGCTGCATGGCAATCTCCCCGAGGTGCTCGAGTTGGCGGCTGGCAATTCCTTGAAAGAAGCGCGCATGAAGCTTTTTCATCCCATGGGCTTCATGCTCGCTAGCCCGGTGGAGACGGTCAAAGAGGCACTCGAGCGCTTTTCCAGCGAGGTGGCCGAAGAAAACAAGTCCTCCTCTCCTGAGACTCGGCCTGACGAGCCGCTGATAAAAGAGGCACAACTGGAAGACAAATATGACGGCGTCCGGGCGCAGATTCACTGTGGCTCCCCTGACGAACCGGGGCGCGTGGCCCTTTTTTCCCGGTCCCGGGAGGACATGACGGCCAGTTTTCCGGAGATCGTCGAGGCGTTTGCCGGGGTTCAGGAACCTCTGGTTCTGGACGGCGAGATTCTGGCCTGGCGCCATGACCCGATCCGCGAGGAGGGACGTGCGCTACCCTTCTCCTCGTTGCAAGCCAGGTTAGGGCGAAAGCGAGTCACGGCGGAGATGCGTGAGTCGGTTCCGGCGGTGTTCATGGCCTTTGATGTGCTTTACGCCGCTGGCGAGATGACGATGGAGCAGCCTCTGAAACAGCGACGGAAAGTGCTTGAGGGGTTGGCGGAACGGGAGCAGGCGCGCACCAGGGTGGGCAGCCGCTTGACCTCAACCGCGAAGCAAGCCGAGCTGCTCTTTGAAACGGCCGTAGAGGATAGGGGCTTCGCGAGGCTGGTACTGGCGCCCGCGACGCAGCTGGAAAGCGTGGCCCAGCTGGAACAGGCATACGTGGATGCCAGGGCGCGCGGGAACGAGGGCGTGATGCTGAAGGCCCGGCATAGCACCTACCAGCCGGGGCGGCGGGGCCTCGCCTGGCTCAAGCTGAAACGAGAACTGGCGACCCTCGATGTGGTCGTGACGGCCGCGGAGTATGGCCACGGAAGACGCGCCGGCTGGCTCAGCGACTATACCTTCGCCGTTCGCGACGGCGAGGCGCTGCGCAATGTGGGTAAGGCCTATTCGGGCGTGACCGACGCGGAGATCGCGGGGCTAACCCAATTCTTTCTAGAACATACGGTTCAGGATTACGGCAGCGTTCGGACCGTGGAACCGCTGGTGGTGTTCGAAGTCGCGTTTAACAATGTCATGCGATCAGACCGGCATGATAGTGGTTTTGCACTGCGCTTCCCGCGCATTCTGCGCATTCGCAATGACAAACCAGTCAGCGAGATTGACACCCTGGGCCGGGTTGCCGAAATCTACCAGTCGCAGCCGGACAAGCCGGTCGAAACCAGCGAATAGCCATTCTCAGTGGGAATGGGCGTGCGAGTGGTCGTGGCCGGGATGGTTGTGTTCGTCGATCTCGATTGGCGGGGCGCAACCGTGGGCGACTTCACATTCGACACACTCGAACTGGATGGTCGAGTGATAAATGCGGAACTTCTGGCGAAGCGTCCCGTTTACCTGCTCCAGGATGCGGGCGCTCTCCGAGGGCGGGATGTCGTCGATGGTGATGTGGGTCGCACAAGCGTGGGTCTGGGATCCCAGACTCCACACGTGAAGGTCGTGTACATCCTGGACCCCTTCGATGGCTTGCAGCGAAACGCGGATCTCCGCCAGGGAGCAACCGCGAGGGGTGCCCTCGAGAAGAATGTTCAGCGTCTCGCGCACAATGGAGAACGAACTCCATAGGATCAATCCCGCGATCAGGATGGAGAGCACCGGATCAATCCAGTTGTGGCCGGTGAACAGGATGGCAGCGCCCCCGACAATCACGGCCGCGGTCGAAAGGGTGTCGCCGAGCATGTGAATGAAGGTGCTGCGGATGTTCACATCGCGCGAGGTGGTCCAAAGCAGAGCGGCAATGACCCCATTCATGAGCACGCCGGCAGCCGCCACGATCATCATCAGGCGGGGTTGTACTTGCACCGGTTCGCTGAGCCGATGGATAGCCGCGATGGCGATCCAGATGGCGATCAGGACCAGGGTGAGGGCGTTGAGAAAGGCCGCCAGGACCCCAGCGCGTTGATAGCCAAAGGTCTTTTGATCATTGGGCGGCCGGGTCTGGAAATAGACGGCCACAAAGGAGAGCAACAGTGCCAGAAAATCGGAGACGTTATGCCCGGCCTCGGAGATGAGAGCCAAAGAATGAGCCCGGACCCCGGCAAAGAAGGTCAGCGCCACATAAGCAAGCGTCGCCAGCAGGGAGATGCGTAAAATTCGCTTTGTCTTCTCCGACCCCCCGCCGTGAACATGCATAGTCTTATTGTACCGGGAGACGGTGAAGCGCAGGTTAGCGCGGCAGGTTAGCGCAGGGAGGGAGCCGCGGTCTTTGCGCGGCCATGGAGAGGGACGGAATTGGCGGTATTACGCAAGCCGCTCCAGCCCTCGGCCACGATCAGGGAATTGCCGGGATTGTGCGGGTCGTAGCGCACGGAAGCGGGAAAGCCCAGGCGGCAGTCGTAGATGTTGACCAGATGGCGCAACATGGTTACGTCCTGGGAACACTCATAGACAACTCCAGCCGCCTCATATTTGTACAGGATTAGCTGCATCCCGTTGGGGCGTCCGCTCTCTTCGGCATTGAGATCGGAGATGTCGATCACGGTGGCGTCAATGATGCGCCCTTGCTGGACCAGGAGGTCTCTGCGCTTGCGCTCCTCTTCGTCCGGGCTGGGCCGGCGGCGCAGCATGGCGTAGGCGGCCGCGCCCCCGAGGCAAATTGCAGCGGCGCCAAAAAGAGGCAAACTGTTCATCAATGCTCCGGCCAGGAAAAGCTGTACACGTTGCAGGATATCGCAGGCCGAAGCCCACCGGGGATGCGCTGCGGAGGTTGGACCCCATTCGGCAACACCCGTCTGCGTTATACTCGCTCAAGATGTCAATTCGTTCGTCTGTTGTTCAAGGCTCGACGGCGTCCGCCGGTTCGAGGTCCGCTTCCAAGGCAAATTCCCGCTCCTCAGGCCGGCGTATTCGCTCGACCACCGTACTCTGTGTCCGCCGCGAAGGGAGCGTGGTGATGGCGGCTGACGGCCAGGTGACCCTGGGCGAAAGCGTGATCAAACATTCCGCGCGCAAGATCCGCCGGCTTTACCAGGACAAAATTCTGGCCGGGTTTGCCGGTTCTACTGCCGATGCCTTCTCGCTTTTTAGCCGGTTTGAGGCCAAGCTGGAACAGTACGCTGGTAATCTCGGCCGCTCTGCGGTCGAACTGGCCAAGGACTGGCGCACCGATAAGATGCTGCGCAACCTGGAGGCCCTGCTGGTGGTTGCCGATCTGAAGCAGACGTTTTTGATCAGCGGCTCGGGCGACGTGATCGAGCCCGATGAGGGGATTGCGGCCATAGGGAGCGGCGGAAGCTTTGCCTTGGCGGCAGCTCGCGCCCTGGTCGAGAATTCCGACTTGCCGGCACGTGCCATCGCGGAAAAGTCTCTGCGTATCGCCGGGCAAATCTGCATTTATACCAACGATCAAATCACGATCGAGGAACTGCACGGTTAGGATTACTTCTTAACGCTGCCGCCCCAACCCTAGGAGGCATATGGCGATCTTTCTACCAGGAACTGCGGAGGAGCTGGAGCTCTCTCTGGAAGACCTCACGCCACGGGAAATCGTCGCGGAGCTGGATAAGCACGTGGTCGGTCAACGCGCGGCCAAGCGGGCCGTGGCCATCGCACTGAGAAATCGGATGCGACGGCAGAAGCTGCCGCCGGATATTGCCGAAGAGATCATGCCTAAGAACATCATCATGATCGGGCCTACCGGCGTGGGCAAAACGGAGATTGCGCGCCGCCTGGCCAAACTCACCAACTCACCCTTCATGAAAGTGGAAGCCTCCAAGTTCACCGAGGTGGGGTACGTCGGGCGGGACGTGGAATCGATGATCCGCGACCTGGTTGAGATCGCCGTGGACATGGTGCGCGAAGAGAAATTGGAAGAGGTGGAGGACCGGGCCGAGCTCAACGCCGAAGAGCGCCTGCTGGATCTGCTGCTGCCGCCTTCCCCTGCTCCTGCGGCCAGCAGTACACCGGGACCGGTGGTTGTCGATGGCAACAGTTTTCCCCCGGCAAGCCAGGAGAGCCACAATCGAACCCGGGAAAAACTGCGGCAACAGTTCCGCGAAAGCAAGCTGGATGACCGCACGGTGGAAATTGATGTGCGCGAACGCAGCACGCCGTCGTTTGAGATCATCTCCAACCAGGGCATTGAGGAGATGGATATCAACCTCAAGGATGTGCTGCCCAACCTCTTCGGCCAACGCACCAAGAAGCGCAAGATGAAGGTTGGAGAGGCGTTCGAATACCTGGTGCAGGAAGAAGAGACCCGGCTGGTCGACATGGACCAGGTGACGCGGCTAGCGGTCGAGCGGGTGGAGAATTCGGGGATCATTTTTCTGGACGAAATCGATAAGATTGCCGGCCGGGAGGGTGGTCATGGTCCGGATGTATCGCGCGAGGGCGTGCAGAGAGATATTCTGCCCATCGTCGAAGGGACCACGGTCAATACCAGGTACGGGATGGTGCGGACGGACCATATTCTCTTTATCGCGGCGGGGGCGTTCCACGTTTCCAAGCCCAGCGATCTGATTCCCGAGCTGCAGGGGCGGTTTCCTATTCGGGTTGAGCTGCAGTCGTTGACGGTGGAAGATTTTGTCCGGATTCTTACGGAGCCGAAGTCGTCATTGACCAAGCAGTACACGGCGCTGCTCGAGACCGAAGGGCTGAAGCTCAGATTTACCAAGGAGTCTTTGGAAGAGATGGCGCGGTTTGCTTTCCGGGTCAATGAGACCACGGAAAACATTGGCGCACGGCGGCTGCATACGATCATGGAGCGGGTGTTGGATGAGATCAGCTTTATGGCTCCGGATATGATGAAGGGCCACTCTGCCGAAGGTGGGTTGCTCGAAGTTCCGGGGGCGGAGGATGGCGCCACTGTGCCCTTGCCTATAAGTGAGGAAGAGACGCCGGAAGGCCGGGAGCGGGTGGTGTTGATTGATCCGGAATATGTGCGGGCTATGGTTGCGTCTATCGTGAAGGACCAGGATTTGTCGCGTTACATTTTGTAGGCGGAGGTTGGCGGGGGTACATCCTGCGAAAAACTCCTGGCGGGGATCAGACCAGCGTTCACAGGCTGCTGAAAGTAACTCTCTTTTGAAGGGTACGGGCTTCAGCCCGTACGTTTAGGGGTCAAAATGAAACGGCTTTAGCCACTGCGGGCTGCTAAAGCCGAGAACAAGAGATGCCCTCAGGGGCTAAAGCCCTCGATCATTGCATTCTTATGTACGGCCTAAAGGCCGTACCCTTCAGATAGGTGCCCTCTCCGCAGCCCGCAATTGTAGGGCTTCGCCCGTCATCTTCGGCCCAGGTACGCTGGGGCGAACGTAGGGCACCCGTCCCGTTCCCTTTGACTTTTTCTGCGGGTGTGCTCTTTTGTCCTCAGGGGACGTGGACTGGCCTGGCGTCGAAATGGACGTTGGGGAGTTCTTCTACGGCTCGGCGCAGGGCTTGCTCCCAGCGCGCGTGCATGCGGTCGAGTTCGGGGTCGTCGTCCTCAAAGCGGCGGTAGCGGTCGAAGTCCAGCTTGTCGTTCTGGTAGAGCAGGACCTCCAGGGGAGGACCGACGGTCACGTTGGAGCGCATAGCGGCATCCAACGAAAGCAGTGCGTAAGTGCCCGCTACGTCGAGACTGGTGGACGCAAACTCGATGCCGCGATCCAGGATGGGCCGGCCGTACTTTACTTCGCCGATTTGCAGGTAGGGAGAGTCCTCCGTCGCACTGAGAGGGTTGCCCTGGGGATAGATAAGAAAAAGGTTGGGCTTTTCGCCCTTCACCTGGCCGCCCAGCAAGAGATGGATGTTGAACTTGAAATCGTCCTTCTCGAGCGCTGCCCGGTCGAGATCGGAGACCCGGCGCACCATGTCGCCCACAACGCGGGCGGCCGCATACATCGTGTCGGCCTTGGCTAATCCCTCGCCGGCGTCGAAATCATCGCGCAACAGGGTGATAACAGACTGAGTTAGCGACAAATTACCGCTGGTCAGGATGACGAATGCGCGTTCTTCCGGCTGCAGAAAGGTGTGCATCTTGGGACATACGTTTACCTGGTCGAAGCCGGCGTTTGCTCGGGAATCGGACGCCATCACTAATCCTTCGCGGGTCATGATGCCCAGGCAATAGGTCATTATTCCTCCCCAAACTGAATGCTAGAGCATTTTCCGTGTGAACCGAGCATCATTGTCTGATAGTTTTTCAGCATCATAATTTTTGCGGCAAGGACCTTGTCGTTCCTGTCGGACTTGCCTGGGGTCAATCCTTGGGCAGTTTCGTCTCAGTGGTCGATTAAGGAACGCAATGCTTATTCGCTTAGGTTATGACATCGGCTTTAACGTTCCCGCTCCCGTGACGATCGTCGCGATGCTCCATGTGCATCCCTCGCGGGAACCCGATTTACTCGAACCAGACGAGCTGAAGCTCGATCCAGAAGTACCGATCACCAGCTATATCGATACCTTCGGCAATCGATGCTCGAGGTTCGTCGCTCCCAGCGGCCACATCCGGCTGACCGGCTCTACGCTGATCGAAGACTCGGGGTTGGAAGATCCCGCCCCGCTCGAGGCAAGGGAGCATCCGGTTTCAGATTTGCCCAACGAAACGTTGATCTATTTGCTCAACAGCCGGTATTGCGAGGTGGATCGGCTCTCCAATATAGCTGTGGAGCTATTTGGTGACCTTGCGCCAGGCTGGGGCCGGGTCCGGGCAATCTGCAGGTGGGTCAATTCCAAAGTGTCTTTCGGCTACCAACACGCCCGATCCACCAAGACCGCTCTGGACGTGTTCACGGAGCGAGTGGGGGTATGCCGAGATTTTCAACATCTGGCAGTGACTTTTTGCCGGGCGGTCAACATACCGGCACGTTATGTGACCGGATACCTCGGAGACATCGGGATACCCCCGACCTACACGCCTATGGACTTCAGCGCCTGGTTTGAGGTGTATCTGGAAAATCGCTGGTGGACGGTGGATGCGCGCCACAATCACGCCCGCATTGGGCGGGTGTTAATGGCCGTCGGGCGGGACGCTTCCGACGTGGCGATCACTACCTCATTCGGAATCGCCAGCCTCACCCACTTCAACGTGGTCAGCGACGAGGTGGCTGCAGAAGCTGCGTCAGGATTCAGGAAATAGATGGAAGTGGCCCGCCCCAGCACGTTCGGCAATCCGCTCCTCAAGGACTACCTCCTCGATAGCACCTACGACGAGATGTTCACCGAGGACGGCATGGTGAGACCGCACTACTCAGAGGCTCTGGAGAAGTTCCTCAGCCTGCCGCCTGTGGAGATCGTCCGCCGCAAGCGTTCGGTGGACTTGTCGTTCCTGACCCAGGGCATCACGTTCAATGTCTACGGGCACGGGGAGGGGACAGAAAAGATCTTTCCCTATGACCTGATGCCGCGGATCATCACCGGTTCGGAGTGGGGGCACATTGAAAAAGGGTTAACCCAGCGCATCACCGCGCTGAATCTTTTTCTGCACGATGTTTATAACGAGGGCAAGATTCTCAACGACGGCCATGTGCCGCGCGAGATCGTGTACAGCTGCCGGCAGTTCCGGAGAGAGATGCGCGGTCTGCAAGTGCCGCGGAACGTGTATATCACGGTCACGGGCACAGATCTTCTTCGCCTCAGCAACGGAGAATTCGTGGTGCTGGAAGACAATCTCCGGGTGCCGAGCGGTGTCTCCTATATGCTGACCAGCCGCCGGGTGATGAAGCGGACGTTTCCCCAGCTCTTCCGCGATTATGGGGTGCAGCCGATCGAACACTACACCCAGTTGCTTTTAAGCACGCTGCGGTCGCTGGCTCCCGAAGGACGGCACGATCCCTCCATTGTGTTGCTGACCCCCGGGGTCTACAACTCGGCCTACTTCGAGCACACCTACCTGGCTCGCCAGATGGGTATAGAGCTGGTGGAGGGCCGTGACCTGGTCATCCACGACAACGTGGTGTACATGCGCACCACGGCCGGGCTGAAGCGGGTGGATGTGATTTACCGCCGGGTGGACGACGATTTTATCGATCCGCTGGCGTTTCGTTCGGACTCGATCCTGGGCGTGGCCGGTTTGTTCAACGCCTACCGGGCGGGCAACGTGACGCTGGCCAATGCGTTCGGTACCGGGATCGCCGACGATAAGGCAGTGTATGCGTATGTGCCTGCGATCATCCGCTACTACCTGGGCGAGGAACCGATTCTGAACAACGTGGAAACGTATCTGATGACCGACCCCAAGCAGCGCAAATACTGTTGCGAGAACCTCGACAAGCTGGTGGTGAAAGCGGTGGGCGAGTCGGGTGGTTATGGGATGCTGATCGGGCCACACAGCAGCGCCGAGCAGCGGGAGGAATTCAAGCGCGCGATCGAAGCCAACCCGCGCAACTATATCGCCCAGCCGACGCTTGATTTCTCTCGCGCCGGTTGCTTAACTGAGAACGGCATCGAGCCCCGGCACGTGGACCTGCGGCCTTACATCCTGTATGGCGATAAGGTGCGCATCGTTCCGGGAGGCCTGACCCGGGTTGCGCTTCGCCGAGGGTCGTTGGTGGTGAATTCGTCGCAAGGCGGGGGTAGTAAAGATACCTGGGTTCTCAACGAATAAATTAAGCATTTTTCCTAATACTATGGCTTGGTGAGATCGGTTATGTGCGGCCATTCTTCGACGGAATGGCCGCGTCATGCGAAGTTCTCCGGTCTACACCATTAGGAAAAATGCTATAGAGGCGCTCATGCTTTCTCGTGTAGCAGACAGTCTTTACTGGATGAGCCGGTACCTCGAACGCGCCGAGCACACGGTGCGCATGCTCGACGTGAACATGGGTCTGATGTTGGACAAGTCCAGCACCAGCGCCGAGGGACGATGGAAGCGGGTGCTGGCTGCGCTGGGGAATCCTCAGGGCGTTGAGTGGGAAAATGACTACTACCGCCTGGTGCACACGTTGACGTTTGACGCGGACGTTCCCGCATCCGTGACTTCCTGCCTGATTGAAGCTCGGGAAAACGCACGCCAGGTGCGCGATGAGATCAGCTCCGAGCAGTGGCAGCAATTGAACCGGATGTACCACTGGGTGATTCAGCCCCAATCCGAGTTTGGATTGAATACACGCCTGGGTGATTTTCTTCCCGCGGTGATCGACGGGGTCCACCTTTTCCAAGGGGTGACGGATACTACCATGAGCCACGGCGAGGAGTGGCAGTTTATCCAGATGGGCCGATACCTGGAGAGGGCTGCTGCCATCGCCCATTTACTCGACCTCTATCAGCCGGAAATCCTGCATACACCGGAGGTAGCGGCGGAAGGGCAGCAATACCAGGAATTTGTCGGCCTGCTGCGCTGCTGTACCGCTTTCGAGGCGTACTGCAAGGTGTATACGGCAGATATCACGGCGGACCAAATCCTTGAGTTTCTATTGCTTAACCCGCAGTTTCCGCATTCTCTCCGGTATTCGATCGATTGTCTGCGGCAGGCCCTGGTTGCGGTGCAACAGTCGAGTGGAAGAGCGCCCGTGGATGAATTGACCAGGATCTCCGGCAGATTGCAGGCTTCGCTGAGCTTTGTGGAAGTCGCTGACATTCTGGCGCAGGATGCCGGGGCTTATTTGCATAACATCTTGCAACAATGCCGGCAGACTCACGACCTGATTTACCGGTTTTATATTCAGTACTCGGTGGAAGCGGCTCTTGCCATGTAAGGTGGAGGCGCGGGCCGAACCCTTCGTGGAAATGTTTTTCGGTTCTCACATGGCTGAGGGTTGTTGCTGTGGATAGACCAGAACTGAGACTACTTTGGGAACGGGGAGTTCGACAGGCGATGGATTTTTATCTGATACGGCACCTGACCAAGTTCCTGTATGCAGACCAGGTAAGCGAGAGCCTGATGGAGGCGCGGATGCACCCGCGCAGCGACAACAATCAACGCTGCCTGTCGTTTTCCCTGTCCGTCAGCCCCCGTTGCCGGGTTTTCTCTTATCGGGATCATCTGGGTAATAACGTCCATCACTTCGATATCCCAGGAGAACATTCGCAACTGGTTATGGTGGCCGAAGCCCTGGTGGAACAGCAGCCCCTGCCGGAAGTTCCTCAATCGCTGCGGCCCGGGGCGTGGAACGAGCTGGACTCGCTCGTGGCTTTGGGGGATTTCTCCGAGATGATGCTGCCAAGCGAGTTTGCCAAACCCTCGCCGGCGCTGCTCGATCTGGCGAAACTGTTGGATGTGCGCCGTCGCGACGATCCGCTGGTGCTCCTACGACAGCTGAATGCGTCGCTCTATCACTGGTTCGACTATGTACCGCGCAGCACCCACGTGAACTCGCCCATCGACGAGGCGCTGGAATCGCGGAAAGGGGTGTGCCAGGACTTTGCTCACACCATGATCGCCCTGGTGCGGCATGTGGGCATCCCCTGCCGCTATGTCAGCGGCTATCTCTTCCACAGCGACGAGAACGGGGACCGCTCGCGGGCGGATGCGACCCATGCCTGGGTTGAGGCTTTCCTGCCCCAGGTGGGATGGGTGGGATTTGATCCAACCAACAACCTTCTGGCACAGAACCGGTACATCCGGACCGCGCTCGGCAGGGATTACGCAGACGTGCCGCCCACCCGCGGGACTTATCGGGGCAGCAAGGAAAGCCAGCTTTACGTCGCGGTCAAGGTGTCGAAATATGTCGACATGCCTCCGCTGGATCGCGATATGCCGGTTCCCGAAGATTGGTCTATCCTGGTGGAAAGAGCGCAGGAACCGCCGTCACCTCCGGTGCAGCTATTGCAGCTGCAGCGTATGCAACAACAACAGCAGCAACAACAGTAGAAGCAGGGATTTCCTCCGGGACCCTGACCAAACGTAACCCCGGTGTTTTTTTCCCTCTTTCGCGTACGAGCAGGATCGCGTAGCTTATCAGAGGTGACTTATGGAACCGCGCGACGGTTACTTTTGCCGGGCATACATCGGACAGGACGTTCAAGCCAACGTCATCGCCCGCACCCTGAGAGAAGCCGAGCAGGAAATCACCCGCATGATTCGCGGCGGAGCGATGACCGCGCATGCGGTGCAGCATGGATGGCCGGATCACGAGCCGGTGCTGGTCGCCAGTGCCTATGGGGGCACGGCGGACGGAGAGTTATGGCGCTATCTGCGCCAGAATAAGGGTCCGGAGTATGACCGCTGGCAAGCCGCCTTCGGGTCCAAGACCAAGATTCTGGACGACCGCTGGGTAGTGATCGAGCTTTCCCCCACCGGGATCAAAGAATACAGCGCCTTTGGCAAGGCGGTGCGGGCCATCTGGGGAAGCACCACCACGACCTCGGAACCGACAGAAGCCAAGGGCAAAGACGTTCCCCTTAAGGGCCCGAACAAAATTCACCTGAAAGAAACCCCTGCCTCAAAAGCTGGTTAAGAGCACTCGCTTGACGCCGTGTGCCTGATTCTCCTAAGGTCAGGAGCGATGCCGAATGCCACCGAACAGCCCCTGGATACCCTGGAGACGTTGAAGGAGCAGGTGCTGGAGGCGAATCTGGAACTGGTTCGCCGGGGATTGGTGCTGTTTACGTTCGGCAACGCCAGCGGCATCGATCGCGATCGCGGGCTAGTGGTGATCAAGCCCAGCGGGGTAGACTACTCCGCGTTGGCTCCCTCTGACATGGTGGTTATCGATCTGGACGGCAAGGTGGTCGACGGCCGGCTGCGGCCGTCTTCTGACCTGGCGACCCATCTCCTGCTCTACAAAGAGTTTCCCGCCATCGGGGGCGTGGTCCACACGCATTCTGAATACGCGACCGCGTGGGCCCAGGCAGGGCGGGAAATTCCTGCTTACGGAACCACTCATGCGGACTACTTCTATGGTCCGGTTCCCGTCACCGAGGAGTTGACCGAGCAGGAGATCGGCGGAGACTACGTGCACAATACCGGCGTGGCGATCAGCCGCCGGTTCCGTGGTCTTGACCCGCTTGCGTGCCCGGCCGTTCTGGTAGCCGGGCACGCCCCCTTCTGCTGGGGGAAGACCCCGCACGAAGCGGCCCACAACGCGGCCGTTCTGGAAACGGTTGCCCGCATGGCCTATTACACGGCTACGCTGCGGGCTGGTTGTACCGGTGTCTCGCAGGCGCTGCTGGACCGGCATTACTTTCGCAAACATGGCGCCACCGCAACTTACGGACAGGAGAAATGATGCACCTGGTGATGCACCTGGCTACTGGCTTACTTCCCCGGCCCGTGACCGCGGGTTTCGCGGTTTCCACCCAACTTGCCCGGCTCAACTGGATCGACGTGCTGGTGATCGCGATTTACTTCGCGATCGTGGTTTTTATTGGCTTTTATCTGCGCGGCTCTTCGAATACCAGTGAAGAGTTTTTTATGGCGGGGCGGGAGATGACGGCCTGGATCGCCGGCTTGAGCTTTGTTTCCGCAAACCTGGGCTCGCTGGAGCTGATGGGTTGGGCGGGATCCGCCTACCAGTACGGGATCCTGGCTATGCACTGGTACTGGATCGGTGCGATTCCGGCGATGCTCTTCCTTGGCATCGTGATGATGCCGTTCTACTACATCTCAAAGACCCACTCGGTACCCGGATACCTGAAGTTGCGGTACGGTGACGGAGCACGTGCCCTCTCCGCGATCAGCTTCGCGTTCATGACCATTCTCATGAGCGGGATCAACATGTATTCGATGGCGATTGTGATGAATGTGGTCCTGGGCTGGGACCTGAACTTCAGCATCTGGGTCTCTTCCGTGACGGTAGCTGTATATGTCGCGCTGGGCGGGCTGAAATCGGCCATCTACAACGAGATTTTGCAGTTTCTGTTGATTTGGGCGGGCGCCCTGCTGATCCCGATTCTGGGCCTGATTGAAGTAGGGGGCTGGTCCAACTTGCGGGCCCAGATCGCGACCAACCTGGGCCGGTCCGACTATGTTCACCTGTGGTCGACGCTGGGCCACTTCAACAGCAACCCGATGGGGGTGAACTGGTTCGGAATCGTCTTCGGATTGGGTTTTGTGGTGAGTTTCGGTTATTGGACCACCGACTTTCTGGTGGTCCAGCGCGTTCTGTCGGCAGACAGCATTCGGTCGGCCAGGTTGGCTCCGGTGATCGGCGCCGCATTCAAGATGGCGGTACCGTTCATCGTGATCCTGCCCGGCTTGCTCGCGCTCTCGGTCTTGCCGTATCACCTGGTGGCGCAGGACGTGGCAGTGCAGACCGGCCAGCATAGTTTCAACGAGGTGCTGCCCCTGATGCTGGTGCGGTACTGCGGACCGGGCCTGCTGGGCCTGGGCGTCACTGCGCTGATCGCAGGTTTCATGTCAGGAATGGCAGGCAACGTGAGCGCCTTCTCCACGGTGTGGACCTATGACATCTACGGCGCCTTCCTGAACAAGAAGGCGACTGACAAGCACTATGTAGCGATGGGACGTTGGAGCACCCTGGTCGGGGTGCTGGTTTCGGTGGGCACGGCGTACCTGGTGCAGCATGCGGCCAGCATTATGGACTACGTGCAGCAACTGTTCAGCTTCTTCATCGCGCCGCTGTTTGGCACGGTGATACTGGGCATGCTGTGGAAGCGGGCGACCAAGGAGGCGGGATTCTGGGGATTGCTGGCGGGTACGGGCACTTCCATCGGCCTGTGGCTGTGGGTGAAGAATGACCCTTCTGCCCTGCGCTACGTGGCCATGTCCGCGGATGCCAAGGCATTGGCTGAAAACGTATACCGGGCACTTTGGGCGTGGTCGGTCTGTGTGCTGGTGACGGTGGTGGTGAGCTACATGACCAAGCCCCGGCCGGAGGCGGAACTGGAGGGGCTGGTTTATGGCGCTTCCCGCCTGCCCGAGGAACATGACGAGCACTGGTACCAGCGACCTATTGTGTGGGCCGGCGTAGTAACGGTAATGTTCATTATTCTGAATGTTATTTTCTGGTAGTTCTGAAAGAGAGCAGAAGCAATGCGAGAGAGTTTTTCTATCTGGTGGTTCGCGGGCATTCTATTACTGGCTTACGGGGTGGTGATTCTCACGACTGGTGTGTGGGAGTTGAGTCACCCCCTACCCCATCCTCCAGTCCTGAGCAATCTTCATGCGCCGATCTGGTGGGGCGGGCTGCTCACCGTTGCCGGCCTGGGTTACACCATCGGCTTTCGACCCCGGCAAGCAGCTACCAAGCGAGGGAAATAGCAAATGCCGAAGCAGATGACGTTTGGGATGATTGTAGGCAATCGCGGCTTTTTCCCAGATCACCTGGCCAAGACTGGCCGCGAAGAGATGCTGAAAGTACTGGAGACGGCCGGCATCCGCACCATTTCCCTGACTCCGGAACAATCCAAATTTGGGGCGGTGGAGACGCCGACGGAAGCCCGGCTTTGTGCGGATCTTTTTCGCAAGCACCGGGACGAGATCGACGGCGTCATTGTTACACTTCCGAACTTTGGCGAAGAGCGCGGGATTGTTGACGCGCTGCGCCTGTCTACTTTGAAAGTGCCGGTGCTGGTGCAGGCAACTCCCGACCGGGCCGCGGACATGAAGATTTCTCATCGCCGGGATAGTTTTTGCGGCAAGATGTCGGCCTGCAACAATATGATGCAGTATGGCATTCCCTACTCGCTCACGGCGCAGCATACGGTGCAGCCGGACTCGGATGAATTCCGCAAAGACCTGGCGTGGTTTTCTTCCATCTGCAGAGTGGTGCGGGGATTTACCAATCTGCGCGTGGGCGCGATCGGCGCGCGCCCGGCGGCTTTCAATACGGTTCGTTACAGCGAGAAGCTGCTGGAGCGCAGTGGGATTTCGGTGGATACGCTCGATCTTTCCGAAGTGCTGGGACGCATTGAACGGCTCAAGGACCACGATGATGCGGTACAGATGAAGCTGGCGGCGATCCAGAAGTATGTCTCCACGAACAATATTCCCATCGCTGCGTTGATCAAGATGTCGAAGCTGGGAGTGGTGATCGAGCAATGGATGCAGCAGACGTATTGCACGGTCAGCGCGATTCAGTGCTGGACATCGCTCGAAGAATATTTCGGCGTGGTGCCGTGCACGGTCATGAGCATGATGAGCGAGAACCTGTTCCCCAGCGCCTGCGAGGTGGATATTTGCGGCACGATCAGCATGCATGCATTGGCCCTGGCTTCGGAGACGCCAAGCGCGCTGCTGGACTGGAACAACAACTACGGTTCCGATCCTGACAAGTGCGTGTGTTTCCACTGCTCGAATTTGCCCAAGCACTTTTTCAAAGACGTAGTGATGGATTTTCAGGCAATCATCGCCGGCACGGTGGGCAAGGAGAATACGTTTGGCACCTGTGTTGGCCGGGTAAAAGCCGGCGCCATGACGTACGTGCGATTCTCGACTGACGATTTTCACGGCAAGATCCGGGGCTACGTGGGGCAGGGGGAATTTACCAATGATCCGCTGGAAACGTTCGGCGGCGCTGGCGTGGCCAGAATTCCACGGCTGCAGAAGCTGCTTCGACTCATCTGCGAGCAGGGGTTTGAGCACCATGTCGCGGCGAACTTTTCGCAGGTGGCCGGTCCGGTGCATGAAGCCGCGGTCCGCTATCTGGGGTGGAGCATGTACAACCACGATTCTGAATAACGGAGGGTATCTTGAAAACCAATTGGAAAATCGATCCCGCGCACTCGAGCGCGTACTTTGTTGTTCGCCACATGATGATCACCAATGTCCGCGGCGGATTTAGCGGGTTGCAAGGCACAGTTGTGTACGATCCGGATGATCACGGTACATCGAGCATCGATGTGACCATCGACAAAAAGACTCTCAGCACCGGGGATCCGACTCGGGATACGCACGTAAAGAGCGCGGATTTTCTCGATGTCGAGAAGTATCCCACGGTTACTTTCAAGAGCAAGAAGATCACCAAGGATGGCGACGGTCTGAAGGTTACCGGCGATCTGACCCTTCATGGAGTCACGAAAGAAGTGGTCTTGAACGTGGAAGGCCCGACCGAGGAACAAAAGGATCCGTGGGGCAACATACGTGTGGGTGCTTCCGCGACTACCAAAATCAAGCGGAGTGATTTTGGCCTGACATGGAACGCTGCGCTTGAGACTGGCGGCATTATGCTTGGCGACGATCTCAAGATTGAGCTGGATGTTTCTTTGATCAAGGCGTGAGGGCAATGCGTGGCGATTGTCGCAGGGGCCGATTTTGGAACACTGAGCGTGCGGGTCACGCTTTTCGATAGTGATCGAACGGGGCAGCAGAAGGGCGGATTGGCCACTGCGTCGGCGTCTTATTCGCTGAAGCGTAAACGGGAAGACCCGGATTTTGCCACCCAGTCGCATCAGGATCAGATGGATGCGCTGGTCACTGCCATGCGGGAGGTGTTGGCGAAGGCAGGGATTTCGGGCGGGCAGGTGGACGCGATTGCGCTCGATACGACCGGGTCGAGCGTGGTGCCGGTCGATGCCAGGATGCAGCCTCTGGGTGACTACTATCTGTGGTGCGACCATCGCGCCAAGGGCGAGGCGCAGGAAATTACTGAGCTGGCCCACCGTGAGCACCTGGAAGCCATTGAATGGTGCGGTGGGGTGTATTCCCATGAGTGGGGATTCGCTAAGCTGCTGCATTGGCTGCGGCATAATCCGGAAAAGCGGGGCCAACTGGCGAGTGCTTTCGAGCACTGCGACATGGTTGCAGCCACGCTGTGCGGGATTACCGATCCCAGGCTGGTAAAGCGCAGCGCCTGCGCCATGGGCCATAAGTGGATGTGGAACCCGAAGTGGGATGGGTTGCCGTCGCAGGCTTTTCTTTCCGGCGTAGACCCGTTGCTGGATGGGATTCGCTCGAAGCTGGCGGGGGAGTATCACACTTCCGATGCGCTGGCAGGGCATCTTTCGCCGGAATGGGCGGAGAAGATGGGGTTGCGGGCGGGGATCCCAATTCCGGTGGGCGCGTTTGATGCCCACTGGGATGCGATTGGCGCCGGGTGCAGGCAGGGGGATGTGGTCAACGTGGTGGGTACTTCCACGTGCATCATCGCCATGCAGGAGAAGACTGCGTTGATCCCTGGGGTGTGCGGGGTGGTTCCGGGCAGCGTGCATCCCGGGTATACGGGCATCGAAGCGGGGCTTTCGGCTACGGGAGATATTTTCGAGGCGATTGCGAGGCGCGCGAATGTGAAGGTCGCGGAGCTGAGCCGGGGGTTGGAAAATTATCGGCCAGGACAGACCGGACTGCTGCGGTTGAGCTGGGATAATGGCGACCGCACGATTTTAGTCAACCCGGAGTTGGGCGGCATCACGCTGGGTTGGAATCTGGTGCACACGGCGCAGGACGAGTTGTTTGCTGCAATTGAGGGGACGGCGTTTCATACGCGGATCATTCTGGAACGATTGGCGGAGTATGGGGTGCCGGTGGAACGGGTGATCAATGCCGGAGGGGTTCCGCAGAATAATGCGGTACTGAACCAGGTGTATGCCAATGTGCTGGGGAAACCGGTGCTGGTTCCGGATGGGATTCCTACGAGTTTGGGGTCGGGGATTTTTGCGTTTTTGGCGGCTGGAGCGTTTGGTTCGGTGGAAGAGGCGCAGGAGAAGATGTGCCTGGGACATAAAACGTATCAGCCGGAGTTACAGGCGGTGCGGGTGTATGAGGAGATTTACCGGTTGTACCGGAAGGTTTATTTTGCGTTTGGACAGCGAGATGGGAAGGGTGTGGAGTTGGGGGAGGTTTTGCCTAAGTTGATTGAGATACGGTCTTCGGTGTTGAAGGATTATGGGCCTTATTCGGCGGCTACGGTTTCGGGTACTCGGAGCCAACCGTAGAGGGGAAAGTTTTCGACCAGTTCGAGGACCTGGCCTCGGATGGTGCTCAGAGCCTGGGGGTCGTTGCGCTGGTCAAGGGCCTGGGTGATCCACTTGGCAATGGTGCGCATCTCTGGCTCGCGCATGCCGCGGGTGGTCAGGGCTGGACTGCCGATGCGGATGCCGCTGGGCTTGAGGGGCGGATTGGCGTCGTAAGGAATGGCGTTCTTGTTTACCGTGATGCCGGCTTCGTGCAGAGCGTTCTCGGCTTCGCTGCCCAGGATGCCGCGAGAAAAAACATCTACCAGCATCAGATGGGTGTCGGTGCCCCCTGAGATGACGCGGTAGCCCTCCGCGATCAGAGTTTCTGCCAGCGCCTTTGCATTCAGTACCACCTGCTGCGCGTAGTGCTTGAAACCCGGGTCCAGCGCCTCGCGAAAGGCTGCGGCTTTGCCGGCAATCACGTGGACTAAGGGGCCACCCTGCTGGCCAGGGAAGACACTTCTGTCGACAGCGGTGGCAAATTGCTGTTGGCACAAGATCATGCCAGCACGAGGACCACGCAAGGTCTTATGAGTGGTCGTGGTGACCAGGTGGGCGTGAGGCACCGGTGACGGGTGGACTCCCCCAGCGACCAGGCCGGCGAAATGGGCCATGTCGATCAATAACAGGGCTCCCACCTTGTCGGCGATTTGGCGCATGCGGGGGAAATCGATGATGCGGGGGTAGGCACTGCCTCCTCCAATGATGAGCTTTGGGTTTTCGCGCTCGGCGATGGCTTCCAGCACGTCGTAGTCAATCTGCTCGGTCTTCTTGTCGACGCCGTAGAAGACCACGCGGTAAAGCTTGCCGGAAAAGCTGAGCTTGTGCCCGTGGGTCAGATGGCCGCCGTGGGCGAGATCGAGACCCAGGATGGTGTCACCCGGATTGATGACCGCCATGTAGGCCGCAGCATTGGCCTGGGACCCGGAATGGGGCTGGACGTTCACGTGCTCGGCGCCAAAGAGCTGTTTGGCACGGTCCCGGGCCAGGTTCTCGACCACATCGGCGTATTCGCAGCCACCGTAATAGCGCTTGCCGGGATAGCCTTCGGCGTATTTGTTGGTGAAAACGGATCCGACAGCCTCAAGCACCGCCTGGCTGACGAAATTCTCCGAGGCTATCATTTCCAGGCCTTCGTGCTGGCGGCGGATTTCGCGGTCTATCGCGGCGGCGATCTCTGGATCGGCTTCGGCGAGCGGGCGGCGCATACGGTCAGACATGTTGCGATTTTAGACTATTTGTCCCCGGGCTCCCCCCTGGTTGTTGCCCCGCAAGAAAATGCGAAAAAAGCGAGAAAAGCGAGAAAAGGTACTTTTACGGGTACTTTGGTAAGCAGAAAGAATTAGCGGGCGAGGAGTTCCTCGTCCGGGGCCGGAACGGCGGGCAGCGCGGCCAAATGTTTGAAAGCGGAGTAGATGAACGAACCGATGTACCAGCCATCCATGAACTTATACGGCGTTTCGCCAGTGGTGTAGTGGCCGCAGGGTAAGACTTTGGAAACGAAATCAATGCCGCGGTGGCGGAAGCTCTCGATTACCTGGAGCGAATATTTGCGGAGAAAGGTCAGGTCGTAGGTGGCGTGGACGAGCAGGACTTTTTTAGGGCTGCCGGCAAACTCGTCCATGTAATACGACGGGCTGATGGCAGACCAGACGTCACGCAGGCGCTGCTGGGTCATGGAAATGCCCTCGAAGGCGGTGCGGATGTGGCGGGTACTTTGCCCGGTCCAAACCACATCACCGAAAGACATGGAGGCGTGATTGAAGGCGCCGACGCGCACCCGGCTGTCGAGCGCGGCGGCAAGGAAGGCGTAACAGGAGCCAAGGCTGGTGCCCAGGATGCCGAACTGCTCATAGCCCTGCTGTTGGAGCCAGTCGATGCAGCAGCGTATGTCGATGACGGCCTGGCGGCAGGAAGCGATGGTGCGGCCGACGTTGGCGCTGACGGCGTAGTCGGCCCGGGCCAACTCTGCCGGGCGGCGAATGTCATGGTACGGCTTGCTCAGGCGCAAGGCGGATACGCCGAAGCGATTGAAGATGGAGCAGAGTGCGTTGTGACTGAAGGCATCGGCATTCCACTGCGGCATGACGATGATGGCCTGTTTTGGCTTGCCTGCCATCTTTCCCGGAGGAGCGGGAAACCAGCGGGCGTTGACGCGGTCGTTCTCCGGATAGGGTGTCCGCACCGGCGAGGTAAAGCGCAGAAATTCCGCCTTGGGCAGGCGCCCGGCGGCGGCCAGTTGGCGAAAGCGGGCATCCTGTTTAAGGGTTCGGGCACGGACGTTGGTGGGGTACAGCTGGGGGTGACGCTCTTCCAGGATGAAGTCCTGCGGAGTCTGATAGGCGAAAAACTCGGAGCGATGGTGCAGGATGAAGTCATTCAACTGCAGCATGGCGCGCTCCGCCGCGGCGTCGTCTTGCTCGGAGTGCTGGGGAAAGCTAAATCCGTGAGATTGAGCGAATTCCTGCAGCCAATCGAATCCCCACTCTACGGGGCGGACGATGCGGTTGGAATCGAGCGTGGTCAGCCTGGTTTCCCAGCGGTACATCCATCGTGCGTACAGTTTGCCCAGGGTTCTGCTCATTTTGCGGATTGGGCCTGGATGCGGAATTGCTCCACCACGGCGGACATATCGTCGTCTCCCTGGCCGGCAGCGATGGCGTGCTCGAATACGCGCAAGGCAGCTCTGCCCATATCAAGATCGAGGGCCTGATGGTCGGCCTCGGTGACGGCATAACGCAGATCCTTGGCCATGAGCCGGAGCACAAAATTGGGCTCGTATTGGCGGGCGGTCATGCGGCCGCTCAACAACTTCACCATGGGACTGCCGGGGGCGCCCTCGGTGAGCACACCGAGCGCTTTCTCGCGATCAAGGCCACTGCGTTCGATCAAGGAAAGGGCTTCGGCCAAGGCGGCCGCCTGAGAACCGGCAAGGAAGTTATTGATCAGCTTCAGGCGTGCGCCGCTGCCGGCCGGGCCCACGTGGACCACGTCGCGGCCCATCGCCTTGAGGATGGGGGTCACTTTGTTCACGGTCGCGGAAGAGCCTCCGGCCAGGAAGAGCAGCTGGCCGGCCTCAGCCTGGGGTTTGCTCCCGGTCACCGGTGCGTCCACCAGGTCACAGCCGTGCTCCTTGGCCGCCCGGTCCAGTTCCTCAATCCACTCCACGCTGACGGTGCTGGATTCGATCAGGATGGTTCCCGGTGCGATATCGACGAGTGCCTCGCCCCGGCCCAACCAGACGTCGCGGCAGACGGGAACATCGGCCAGCATGCTGATGACCAGGGCGGCGCCGGCGGCTGCCTCGCGGGGGGATTTGGCCAGCCTGGCTCCGCGGGCCTCGAGTGGTTGTGCCTTGCCCGGAGTCCGATTCCAGATGGTGAGGGGATAGCCTGCGTCCAGCAGGCGCCCAGCCATGCCTGAACCCATCAGTCCAAGCCCTAGTAACGCTATCTTTGTCTGTTCCATGAGATCTCCTGCCCAAGCTCTAGAATAGAAGTGTTATGGGGTTTACGGAAAGTTACGACATTGTTGTTGTGGGTGCGGGGCACGCGGGATGCGAGGCGGCGATGGCGGCTGCGCGGATGGGCCTGCGGACGGCGCTGTTCAGTTTCAATTTGGATTTGATTGCGCAGATGTCGTGCAACCCCGCGATTGGCGGCATCGCCAAGGGACACCTGGTGCGGGAAGTGGACGCGCTGGGCGGGATTATGGGCGAGGTTGCGGATGCGGTCGGGATCCAGTTTCGCCTGCTGAATACTTCTCGGGGGCCGGCGGTCTGGTCACCTCGAGCTCAGTGCGATAAGCGCCAGTACCGGGTCAAAATGCGACAGGTGCTGGAGGGCCAAGGGAATCTGCACATCAAGCAGGCGGAAGTGGTGGATTTGGTCCTCGATGAACAGGAGGGGCCGAGGACGGTGCGGGGCGTACGGCTGCGCGACGGCCGCACGGTGTTCGCGGGGGCGGTGGTGATCACTACCGGGACGTTCCTCAACGGACTGATTCATTGTGGCGAAGAGCGTTATCCCGCTGGGCGCAGCGGTGAACCCCCCAGTGTGCTGTTGGGCGAGGCGCTCAAGGGGTTGGGGCTGCGTGGGTGCCGGCTCAAGACGGGGACTCCTCCGCGGCTGGATGGGCGGAGTATTGATTGGAGCCGGTTTGCGGAGCAGCCTGGGGATGTGGATCCGACGCCTTTCAGCTTCCGGACGGTGGAGTTGCCGCAGCGGCAGATTTCCTGCCACATTGCGTATACGACGCCGGAGACGTTGCGGATTATTCGCGAGAATGTCGGCCGGTCGCCTATGTATTCGGGGCAGATCCAGGCAATCGGGCCGCGGTATTGCCCTTCCATTGAAGACAAGGTGGTTCGGTTTCCGGATAAGGAACAGCACCAGTTCTTCCTGGAGCCGGAGGGGTTGGATACCAATGAGGTTTACGTGAACGGTATGTCGACGTCGCTGCCGATGGAGGTGCAGTGGGAGGTGGTGCGGTCGATTCCCGGCCTGGAAAATGCGGAGATGCTGCGGCCCGGATATGCGATTGAATACGATGCCATCGATCCTACGGAGCTGGATCGCAGCCTGGCGGTGAAGCAGATCTCCCGCCTTTACCTGGCGGGGCAGATCAATGGGACTTCGGGGTATGAGGAGGCAGCTTGCCAGGGGCTGATGGCGGGGATCAATGCGGCGCTGCTGGTTCGCGGCGAGGGTCCGTTTACGCTGGACCGGACTGAAGCTTATACCGGGATATTGATTGATGACCTGATCAGCAAGGGCACCAATGAACCTTATCGCATGTTTACTTCGCGGGCGGAGTTCCGGTTGCATTTACGGATCGATAATGCGGACCGGCGGTTGACTCCGTATGGATATAAGTTGGGGCTGATCACGGGCGGGGCCTGGCAGGATTATGAGCAGAAGCAGGCACGGGCGGTGGCGCTGGACAAGGTGCTGGCTACGCGGAAGGTGGATGTGGCTCGGGTGAGCGAGTTATTGCCGGAGTTGGGCAATGTTGCCGGCCAGACCTACGGCCAGTTGCTGAAGCGGCCGGAAATCAGCCTGGAGGGATTGCTGCCGGTTTTGCGGGCGGAGATGGCGGGGGTGGCCGAGCTCAAGTTTTTCGACGGGGCGGTCAACGCCCGGATGCGGAATGAGCTGAAGTCGGTGGAGACGGAGATCAAGTTTGCCGGGTACCTGGATCAGCAGCGGAAGGCGATTGAAAAGCTGAAGAAGGCGGAACAACGGGTGATTCCCGCGGGTTTTGAATATAGGGGAATGAGCGGGTTGTCGCGGGAGATGCAGGAGACGTTGTCGCGGGTGCGGCCGCAGACGCTGGGACAGGCCAGCAGGATACCGGGGGTGACTCCGGCTGCTCTTTCGCTGCTGCATGTGCATTTGGAGGTTGGGGATAAGCGGCGGGCGGCGGCTGCTGGGATTGGGGCGGAGTAGGGCTGCTGCTGCCGTCACGGTTATTGTTGGTAAGGGTCGTTGGATTGAGATTGGTTCGTACCTGGGGTTATGTCAAGGGACTAAAC
>JBAVQC010000086.1:0-7393 GCA_049693715.1 Acidobacteriaceae bacterium
CTCGCGGTCGACACCCTGGCCGTTCAGCTAACACTTCCCCTTGCCGGGTGTGTAGAGGACTTTCACCTCCAAGTGAATGCGCCCTGCCGGGCGCACAAACTACAGGGGCACGACTTTTAGTCGTGCCGCAACCGCTTGAAACTACGATGGGCTTTAGCCCCTGAGGAGCTTTGCCCAACGACCCGCCTCTGCCCAACGACCCGCCTCTGCCCAATAAGTTAGCCGTTTGCCCAAAAACTTCCCCAAATCGCGTCCAGCTCCGGAGAATATGGTATGGACCTGAGACAGCAGCGCGGGATGGAATTGGCGGCAACGAGGACGATTCGTAGAAAAGGCCAGACCTGGATGGTGCCCTCCCAGGTAGACACCGGAGTCTACTCCGTCAACATCTCGAGCGAACAACCCACTTGCTCCTGTCGTGAACAGATCATGCGTGCTCTGTCGCTTGGAAACAGCAGCAAAAGCCGTACCTCAGCGGCTAAAGCCGTCAAGCGCGCAGCTATTTACGGCCCGACTAAAGTCGTGCCCTGATACAAAACCGAGTTTTTCGGCAGCCTGTGACGCCGTGCCCTTTGTGATTCGGGCCCGGTTGGAATTCGGGTGGAATATTGCGCCTTAAGCGCCCTATGCGCCATTTGGGTGGAAGTCTGCGCCTTAAGCGCCTTTTGGGTCGATTTCGGGTTGACTCAGTCCCGAAGAGCCTGCGCTGTTTCAGAGGTGTCTCCAAGACGGGATACGATGGAGGAAGGCCGTGTCCTGATGCGGCCAAAATTAGGCAACCCGGAGCCCGCGATTCGATCTAAAGGATTGAACCGGAAAGGAAGAAACCCCCAATAATGACGATTTCAGCGCGGAGCCTGAGGGCAGCGTGTATGGCAGTGTTTTTGTCCGCCGGCATGCTGCCCGCGCAAACCGCCAATCAGAGCTCCGCGCAGAGCCCCTACTACGGCAGCGTCACCGTGGTGAAACCGACCGACGGCGTCAAACCCCTGACGATCGACGACGCCATCGGGATGGGCATCGAGCACAACCTGGCGCTGATCGAGGCCCGGGAACAGGAGCAGAGCGCCAAGGCGCAGTCACTGGTGAGCCTGCAGTCTCTTCTGCCGACAGTGACGGCTCAGGCCGATTCGGGCGCTCATCAGATCAATCTGGCGGCCCTGGGATTTTCCTCCGGCCTTCTCAGGACCGTTGAGCCCTTCTTTCCTGGTGTGAACTTTTCCTTGTTTCCCAGCGTGGTCAAGGTGAACGTGACCGACGCCATGGTGAACTACTCCCAGACCCTCTTCAGCCTGGCCAACATCGACCGCTACCGGGCGGCCAGGCAAAACGAGGTGGCCGCCTATTTCAACAAGCAGTCTTCGCGCGGCCTGGTTGTGCTGACCGTGGGCAATGCCTACGTGCAGACGCTGGCTTTAGGGGCACAGGTAGATACTGCCCAGTCTCTGCTGCAGGCGGACCAGGTACTCTTGAATCAAGCTGTCGCCGAACATCAGGCAGGCACGGCGGCGAATCTCGATGAACTCCGCGCGCGGGTCCAGTTCCAGACCCAGCAGCAGGCGGTCATCTCGGCAGAAGTGAATTTCAAAAAGGCAAAGATTGCGCTCAACCGGGAGATTGGCCTCCCGGCGGAACAGGAAATTCAGCTCACGGATACATCGCCTTACGCCGACTTGGCAACCATGAATATCGATCAAGCCAAGGAGATCGCCTACCGCAGCCGGCAGGACTATCAGGGCCTGCAGGCACAGATCAGGGCGGCCCAATGGCAACGGAAAGCAGCCAAATGGGAGCGCCTGCCAACCCTAGACTTCGATGGCAACTACGGCGTAACCGGCGTGACCGGAGGTCTATACCATGGAACCTTTGTGGCCGCAGGCACGTTGAAACTGCCGATTTTTCAGGAAGCAAAGTTTCGTGGGGACAGCGGGGTTGCTGCAGCCAATCTGACCAATCTCATGCAGCAGATGGCCAGCCTGAAAGAGCAGATCAACGGTCAGTTGCGGGATAGCCTGCTGGATGTGCAAACAGCGGCCGAGTTGGTGAGGGTGGCACAAAGCAACGTCGAGCTGGCGCGCAAGGAACTGGAACAGACCACCGACCGTTTTCAAGCCGGGGTGGACGATAACCTTCCGGTGGTGCAGGCCCAAGCGACCCTGGCCAACGCGGAGAGCAACCTGATCAATACGACCAGCCAGCATAACCAGGCGAAACTAGGGCTGGCGCGCGACCTGGGCATCGTGGATACCCAATACGCCACCTATCTGCACGGCAACTAAGTTGGCTTGATTAGACCTGCGGCTGGTCCAGCAGGCTCACCGCTCCGCTTCTCAGATCGAAATAGCCAGCCGCTATCAACAGCTTTCCCTCTTCGATCATGCCCGCCAGCAGCGGGGATTCCCGCAGCCGGGCAGCCTGGAGCAACACGTTGGCGCGGACAGTCGCCTCCACGTCAGGGCCCGCTTGCTTCACGGCCGGCTCGATATGCGGGAAAAGCGCGCTGATCTGTCCTGGAACCACTTGCGCGTGATACGTGGCCTGGATGGCTGCCGTAACCGCACCACAGCGGCTGTGGCCCATCACCAGGATGGTGTGCGTCCCCAGAACCGCCACGGCATATTCCAGGCTGGCCATGATCTCCGCAGTCACCATGTTCCCGGCGACGCGGGTGACAAAGAGCTGCCCAATCGTCTGGTCAAACACCACTTCCACCGGGACCCGCGAATCGGCGCAGGAGAGGACTGCGGCAAAAGGCTCCTGCTTCTCCATCATCTGCTGCAGCATAGCGAGGTCACGACGGTGAGAGGACGTGCGCCCGCTGGTAAATCGCCGGTTGCCGGCGAGCAACTCGTCGAGAGCGGCTTCGGGCCTGCTCTTCTCACTTTCATTGAAGCTCACGATGGGTTGAGAGTCGTCCTTCTCGATCTTTGGCTGAGCTCCTGACGCCATGTTTGCATCCTACCCCAGGTACCAGGGTGCGATATCCTTTCCAGGGGCGATCCACTCTTGTTGGTCAAATATTAAAAAAAGCAGGCCTATGGCCTCACCGAAAACAGGTACAGCCGCATTTGCCTACCGGGACTTTCGCCGCTATCAGTTGGCCCGGTTCATGGTCATCATGGGTGCGGAGGCGCAGGCACTTGCTGTGGCCTGGCAGGTATATGAAATCACCCACCGGGCGATCGATCTGGGCTATACCGGGCTGGTACTCTTCCTGCCCGGGCTGTTATTCCTGCTGCCGGCCGGGCATGTCGCCGACCGTTATGACCGCCGCGAAGTGATCCTGGTCTGCTACGTTCTGCAAATACTTTGTACCCTGACTCTGCTGACGTTCGCCTTACGTGGACTGCACCGAGTTGGGCCGATCTTTGCCGTACTGTTCCTGATCGGTTCCGGCCGTGCCTTCAGCGGCCCGGCAAGTTCGGCTCTGCTGCCCCACCTGGTATCTACCAAACACTTCGTAAACGCTATCACCTGGGGAGCCACGGTGTTCCAGATCGCCAACATTGCCGGTCCAGCCGTGGGAGGTTTGCTGTACACCCTGCCACTCAAAGGCCGGCTGTACGGGGCTCCTATTGTGTTTGTCTTTACCTTGGTCACCGGCATCAGCTTTGTCGTACTGATCGGTTCCCTGCATGTGCGCCCGGGACGCATGGAGCACAGGGCCATCTCCGCGGATGTGATCCTGGCGGGGTTTCGCTATGTCTGGAACTCAAGGCTGCTATTAGGGGCGATATCTCTGGATCTTTTCGTGGTCCTGTTAGGCGGCGCCACCGCGCTGCTGCCCATTTTTGCCCACGATTTACTCCGCGCCGGGCCACAGGGATTGGGCGCCCTTCGCGCCGCCCCAGCCCTCGGCGCGCTGGCGGTTTCTGTCTGGCTGACCTTCCGGCCGGTGTTGCGCCGCCCAGGCGTGCTCATGTTCCTTGGGGTCGCTGTCTATGGGGTGTCTACCGTGATTTTTGGCCTCTCGCGGAACTTATTTCTGTCCGTAGCCGCACTGATGGTAGTAGGGGCCTCCGACATGGTCAGTGTCGTGATTCGCTCGTCCATGCTGCAACTGGCGACGCCTGCCTCCATGCGGGGCCGGGTCAGCGCCGTGAATTCCCTCTTTGTCGGCGCTTCGAATGAGCTGGGCGAATTCGAGAGCGGAGTCACTGCACAGTGGTGGGGAGCAGTGCGCGCCGTGGTGGCCGGCGGGCTAGGGGCCCTCGCCATCACCGGAATTTGGAGTGTGTTGTTCCCCGGGCTCCAACGCATCGACCGGCTGACCGAAGAATCTCTTATGCAGGTCGAAGAAGAACCCTCCAGCGCGAACTCTTAGTTGGCAAAGCGCTGCGGTCCAGCGCCCACCCGCCAGGCATCTCCACGCGTGCAGGGCGGGCGAACACCATGACCGCAAGGGCCCGTGGCTCCGCTTGAAAAACTTAGATTCCGGTGCCGTAATCTGCTGCGCAGACACTATCCCCGGCATGCGAGAAGAAATCGTACTGGGTGCGGTGATTGAACTTGTAACGCGCACGCAGCTCGCGACCGATGTACAGACCCAAAGCGGCAATTCCGACAGCAACTGAAGTCCAGCCAACAATCCACATTGCAGAACCTTCTTCCTGGGGGGAAGAGATTTCCGGCTTTTGACCGGAATGTTGTAGTCCGTAAATGTCGTTACTATCCATGTACTTCATGCCGAAATAATAGCGCAGGTTGATCACAATCACGTAGTTACGGTGGGCGACACCAAAGGGCTATTTCACCTGCTCAATTTGATGCAGGAGAGCGACCTTTCGCGCCGCGGGAAGAAAGCTAGCTTCAATGGAATTTGCTGCCAGCTCTCGCAAATGCTCTTCGGTAAAGCCAAACGCCTCGTGCGCCAGCTGGTATTCGTCCTGGAGGTCGCTGAGAAATATGGCCGGATCATCGGAATTGAGCGTAATCATGAGGCCCGCGTCAAAATAACGTCGGACCGGGTGCTCTTCGAGCCTGGGACAGCACCCGGTACGCAGATTAGACGTAACACAGATCTCGATCGGCACCTGGCGTTCGGCCAGTACCTCCATGAGGTCAGAATCCAGTTGGGCTGACAGGCCATGGCCAATGCGCTCCGCGCCGATATTGAGGGCTGCCCAGATGCTCTCTGGTCCCATGGTCTCGCCCGCATGGGCCGTCAAACGCAAGCCGGCGTCCTGGGCTTCCTGAAAGAGCTCACGGAAAGGCTCGGCACCGGTACGCCGCTCATCTCCTCCAATCCCAATGCCGATGACGCTGGGCGAGTCACGCCGCAATTCCGCTGCTTTGCGAAAGACGCGGGCGGCCTCTTCCGGGCCAAAGTGGCGGACTGCGTCGAAGATCCAGTAGAGGGTAATCCCAAATTGGCGTTCCGCACGCACCCGGGCGGCTTCCATCCCGTGAAAAAGCGCTTCGAACTCGATCCGCCGCCAGTAGTAGACGACGCCGACCGACACATACACCTCGGCGTGCACCACGCCCTGAGCCGCCAGGCGCTCCAGCATGCGAAAGGTAATCAGTTCGTAGTCGGCAGCGGTGCGTAGCCGTTCGCTGACCGCTTTGAACGCCAACAGGAAGCCAGTGAAATCGGTGTAGCGATACAGTGCCCTGGCTTGGGCTAGCGTCATCCGCTCGTCATCGTGCCTCTGGCTCAATTCGACCAGGGTTTCGGGGGAGACGGTGCCCTCCAGATGAAGATGGAGTTCCGCTTTGGGGAGTCCACGCAACCAGGTGGCCACGATCCGGCGCGAGCTGGCAGTACGTGTCATGAGAGGGACGAAAATTCGCTGTGCTTGCGGCTATAAAGAAAATAAATAACCAGCCCGATGATCAGCCAGGCGAAGAAGCGCAACCAGGTGATCACCGGCAAGCCTGACATGAGCAGGGTGCAGAAAAAAAGGCTCAGGATAGGGACGGAGATGCCGCCGGGCGCACGGAAACCGCGGCGCCGATCCGGTTCCCGGAAGCGCAGGATCAGCACCCCGATCGATACCAGGACGAAAGCAAAAAGGGTGCCGATGTTGGACAGGTCGGCCAGGGTGCCGATGTCAAGCAGGCCGCTGGGAATGGCTACCAGGAAGCCGGCCACCCAGGTGGCAACAGCGGGGGTGCGATAGCGCGGATGCACTTTGCCAAACCAGCGGGGAAACAGGCGGTCGCGGGACATGGCAAACCAGACCCGGGCCTGCCCTAGCTGAAAGACCAGGATGGAGGAGATCATCCCCATCATGGCGCCGCAAAGCACGATCAGCCGCACCCAGTTCAGCGTTGCCGAGCCCGTACTGTGGTTCAGCTTCTTGAGGGTATTGACCACCGGGGCCGCGTCATCGACCAACGTTTGCCACGGGATCAGGCCGGTGAGCACGATTGCGACCCCAACGTAAAGCAAAGTACAGACAACCAGGGTTGCCAGGATGCCGAAGGGCACATCGCGCTGCGGCCGGTGGCACTCTTCGGCCGCGGTCGAAACCGAGTCGAAGCCGATGTAGGTAAAGAAAATGATGCTGCCGCCGGTGAGCACGCCGGACCAGCCATTAGGGAAAAATGGATGCCAATGCCCGGGGTGGACAAAGCGCGAGCACACCACAATAAAGATCAGGATGGCGGTGATCTTGAGCAGGACCATGATGTTGTTGGTCCCCGCCGACTCGCGGATGCCTCGCACCAACACGATGGTCAAAACCAACACAATCAGAAAGGCGGGAAAGTTGAATCCGAGGTGCCAGCCAGGGTGATAAATGGTGCTGCCCTGCAGATCGGAGAGTCCTGAGGGCAGGAAGGCGGGTGAGATCCAACGTGCGCTGGGATGCACGCCGAACCAATCCATGAAATCAACAATGTGCGCGGCGAAGCCGACGCATACAGCCATGTTGCTGACGGCGTACTCGAGGATGAGGTCCCAACCGATGATCCAGGCGACCAGCTCGCCCATGGTGGCGTAGGTGTAGGTGTACGCGCTGCCGGCAATGGGGATCATCGACGCCAGCTCCGCATAGCAGAGCCCGGTGAAGGCGCAGACGATCGCCACCAGCATGATGGAAAAGGCCAGAGCTGGTCCTGCCCCGGGCCGGCCTGCCAACGCATGGTGGTTCACCAGGTAATCGAGCAGCGGAGTATTCAGGATGGAGGAGGTGTCGAACTTCTCCCCCGCGATGGCGGTGCCGATGACGGTGAAAATCCCCGAACCGATCACCGCACCGATGCCCAACGCGGTCAACGACCAGGGGCCAAGCGTTTTCTTCAGACAGTGCTCGGGGAGCTCCGAGTCGCTGATCAGCTTATCGATCGATTTGGTTGCGAACAGTTGCTTTCGCAGCGTCCCGGCTCCTTGAGGTTCGGATTTCTATCGCTATGCGGCCCAGCAAAAACCAAAAAGTCCCGGAGGGAC
>JBAVQC010000087.1:0-3893 GCA_049693715.1 Acidobacteriaceae bacterium
GAGTCATCTCCCGCACCTTCCTGACCGCCTTGTGCGAGAGCACGGATCAAACCACTTTTGAGTCCTTCAGCCACATCGTCAGCACCAGCGCGGCCGCAAAGATTAGAGCCAGCGTCAGGCCGCTCCACAGGCCGTAGATGCCCAGTGGGGTTTTGAAACAGAGGATGTACCCGATAGGCAAGCCGATGACTCCATAAGCGATCAGGTTGATCACCATGGGGCCGCGTGTTTTCCCCAGTCCGCGCAAGGCTCCGGTGCCCACACCCTGGACAGCATCGAAGACCTGGAATACGGCGGCTACGGCCAGCAGGCGGACAGCGACGGCGACGGTTGGGCCGTCATGCGTGTACACGTGGATGAGCTTTTGCGGGATGGTTAAGAAAGCGGTGGCCGCCAGGGCCATGAACACGGTACCGATGGCGATGGCCATGGAGCCATTGCGGCGAGCGAGAGCCCGATTCCCTGCCCCGACGGCATGACCGACCGAAATGGCCGCTGCCGCGGAAACGCCAAGCGGCACCATGTAAGTGAGGCTGGCGGAGTTGAGAACGATCTGGTGGGCGGCGAGTATGTCGGGCGACAGCCGGCCTGCCATCAGGGTAGAGAGTGAGAAGGCGCCTACCTCGAAGAGTAATTGCGACGCTGCGGGCCATCCCAGGACCAGGAGGCGGAGGAACTGCGCCGGCCGCACTCCTGGCCAGTGGGCAAAGAGGGGGTGTCCGCGCTCGCGCTCGTGTTTCCATGCCCACCAGACCAGCACAGCGGCCATATAGACCCGGGCCACGCAGGTGGAAAGCGCCGATCCGCGGACGCCCATGGCGGGCAGTCCCAGCTTGCCGTAGATGAGCGCCCAGTTGCCGAACCAGTTGACCAGGTTGGCGGAGATTAACGCAAAGGTCACCGGCCGAACTTTGCCGACTCCCTGCAGGTAGCGCCGGAACGCGACGTAGATGAGCAAAGGGAGGGCGCTCAGGTTCAGCAGCTGGATGTATTCCCTGGCGGGAGCGCGTACGGTTTCGGTAATGCCCAGCAGCGGAAACAGATGGGGTGCGAAGCCCACCAGGAGCATGGCGATAGGGGTATACGCGATCGCCAGATAAACGCCCTGGGCCAGCGCCCGATGGCAATCGTCAAAGTCTCCGCGGCCGAAGGCCTGGGCGACCAGGGTGTCGAGGCCCAACAGCAGGCCAATGCCGAACAGGGCGGGAGTGTAGAAGATGGCGCTGCTGATGCCGACGGCGCCGATGGCTGCCGGGCTCAGGCGGCCGACCATGATGGTATCCACGATCGACATGGCCATCCAGCCCAGCTCGGAGAGCACGACCGGGATGGCCAGCAGCAACAGGGCCGCCAACTCGCTGCGCAAGCGGCTGGTGGGGGTGAATTGCGGGGCTGGAGCTCGGGAAAGCATGTGCCTTGTTCACCTTACCTGATCCGGAAGCGGAAATCGGAGAGGGTGGGTTGGGGGACAATCTTTGCTGCGGCAAATGCAAGATGGTAAAGTCGTTAAGGCAGGGTTGGGGGCGCGGCAAAGCGCCCCTCAACGATCGCGGAGAGATGGCCGAGTGGCTTAAGGCGCACGCTTGGAAAGCGTGTGTACCGCAAGGTACCGTGAGTTCGAATCTCACTCTCTCCGCCATAACGCCAGTCTTGCAGACGGCCGGGGAGCTCGAGCGTCACAACGGGTTAAGGAACGACGATCGCATACGCCGCCGCTAGCATCAAGCAACACGCCCACGAACTCATCGACCCCCTAGGTTCAGGTACTTGGGTTTACTGTTCTGATTGTGAACAATCCCCGCCTGATTCAATTCGCTTTGAAGTTCTTCTTCTGATTGTCATTCCCGCTTACAGCATGAAAGGTAGAAGAAAGCATGAAGGCTGATATGTGCCAGCGGAACACAGACCGCAGGATGTTTTTGAAGATGACCGCGGCCTCGACGATTGCAGCGATGGTCCAGGGTTCATCATCAGCAATCGCTGAACCGGATACCCTCCAAACCGCCGCATCTGCTCGCCCGGATGTGGCAAAGACGACCAGAGTCATCATCGATGCCGATCCGGGAGTCGACGACGCGTTCGCTTTGATGCTCGCGCTTCGGTCGCCAGAGCTTAACGTGGAGGCAGTCACCGCGGTCGCAGGGAATCTGCCGCTCAGCATTACTCTGCCCAATGCTCTGCGCCTCATCGAAATCTGCGACCGGACAGATATTCCTGTTGCAGGCGGGGCTTCTGCTCCACTGATCCGGCGACAGGTGACGGCCGTCGGGGCGCATGGAGAAAATGGCCTTGGGGGGGCCGAATTTCCTGAGCCGAAGATCGCTGCGGTAAAGGAGCACGCAGCGGATCTGATCTCGAGAATCGTCATGCAGCACCCAGGGGAAGTAACTCTGATTGGCATTGGACCACTCACCAACATTGCGATCGCACTCCGAGGAGATCCTGCGCTCTCGAAATCGATTAAAAGCATTCTTCTGATGGGCGGCTCCCTCTCCGGAGGCAATGTAACACCCTCGGCGGAGTTCAACTTCTACGTCGACCCTGAAGCAGCAAGCATCGTCTTCAACTCCGGAGTTCCCATCACCATGGTCGGTCTCGACGTCACCCGCAAGGTGGAGTTGACCGAGCCCTATATCCGGCAGCTGGAGGCAGGCAAGAACAAACCGAGTCGGGCGGCGGCCCGCATCGCCCGCGCCATTATGGCTACCTATCAAAGACAAGGCCAGAGGGGCGGTCCGCACTTGCATGACCCCTTGGCGGTGAGTGCTCTGATACAGCCCGATATCCTGACCTTCGAGGACTATCGTGTGCAGATCGAGACAACCGGCGTCCTCACGGCTGGAGAGAGCGTTGGATGGAAGCACGGTCCTGTCTTGTATGCGGAGGCCCTAGAGAATATCGGCCTCGGCGCCGCTCAATCCGCAGAAAAATTTGTCGCCAATACCAGAGTCGCCGTCGATGTCAGGCCAGAAGATTTCTTTCATCTCTTGATCGGGCGTATCACGGGCGACGCTGGACGCAACGGATAGCAGGCCCGCTCGATGTCTGGTATCGGATCGCGAAGCGCGCAGATTGGACTTCCCTGGAAGACGTTAGGCGCGACTTCCCGTCAGCAGATGGAGCCGGCGAATACACGGTCTTCAACATCAAGGGAAATGAGTACCGGCTGATCTCGTTGATCTTTTACCGGCGCAAGAAGCTGTTCATTCGAGACGTTATCACCCATGCCGAGTATGACAAGGAAAGGTGGAAAAAGTGACTACAACGACCGCAGACCCTATTTACGGCAAACTACTGGCCAGTGCGCTCCCTAAGGTCATTCACTCCGAAAGAGAAAACGATCGCTACTTGAAAACGCTTCTCGCTCTGAAGCAGAAAGCCAACCGGACCCCACAAGAGAAGGATTTGGCAGACCTGCTCACCCTGCTGATCGAGGACTTTGAGGCGAAGCACTACCGGCTTCCGAAGGCATCGCCGATCGAGGCAATCATTTTTTTCATGGACCAGCATGGATTGAAGCAAAAGGACCTGGTCGATGTGTTTGGAACACCGAGTATTGTTTCTGAGGTCCTGAGCGGGAAGCGCGATCTCAACAAGGAACACATATCCCGCCTGAGCAAGCGCTTTCGTGTTTCGCCGGAACTCTTCTTCTAAGTCGTCTGTTCGAGTGTGCAGCAGGCCGGGCAGTCAGTCGTGGCACGCGGTCCCAGTCGAGTCCTGCTCTCTCCCTGCTTTCTCCGCCTTAGGGTCATTTTCGTCCCGCTTTCTCCCGCACCCTTCGGCTACAAACTGAAAACATACAGTACCCGATCCGCCGCGATCGCGATGCACTGCTGTCCGTCGATCGTGAAGGAGACAGGATTGGCAACGATGGAACCGCCTGTCTGGAAATC
>JBAVQC010000088.1:0-9771 GCA_049693715.1 Acidobacteriaceae bacterium
ACTTCGCCTTCGCCGGAAGTCTCCACCGGCAGGAAGATCATGTCTTTGAATTTGTTGACCACACGAGATTGCACACCATCGGATTGCGTCGAAGGCATGCAGCCGAAGGGCTTGAGCGCCAGCACCATGTGGCACAGGTGGTTCACGGTGTAGTAGACGTTCTTTCCCACTTCCATGAAGCCTTCCCCGCCGCGCGCGAGCTGATGGTAGAAAGGATGCGCCAACCGGGAGAGTTCCTTCTGCGGAATCAGGTGGTGGGCGGTATCTCCCATGTGGCGAATCGTGCGGTGGTAGAAGTGATTCCACATCACGCTGCCCGCGCTGAGGCCGCCGGTCTTTTTGAGGATCTTCATTTTGTTGGCGGTGCGCTTTTTCACTTCGTACCACTTGGGGTCCTGGTACGGAGCCTCGGCGCTCGCGCGGGCTTTGGCGCCCTCTTTCGCTACGTACATCATGTAGGCAATCCAAGTGGCGATGGGTTCCACCAGGACCTGCGCGCCCTCCTTCTCCAGGAAAGCAAACATGTTGAAGTTGCCATCGCCCTCGGTCGTCTGGGCCCAGAACTCGCCGGTGATCTTGATGACCGGCTTCACCCGCAAGCGATCCACTTCGATCGCGTTGATGCTGTCACGGCAGGCGTGCAGGGCGCCTACATATTCCTTGCCGTAGAGGTTGTGGGCAATCTTACCCAGGGTGCAGCCAAGCCCCTCGATCTTCTTGTTTTTGGCGATGTACGGCCGGGCCCACTCGGGTGCGGCTTCCATAATGTGCCAGCGTTTGCGATCACGCAGCGTATCGGTAAGCGTCTTGACCGACTCGCGGATGACGCGGTCGGTCTCGCCTTTGTTCACTTCGTATGGCCGAACCTGGTAGACGAGCTCATTGAGTACGTCACCGAGGTTGAGCGCGTTGAGCATGCCCATGCCAAAGTCCACAGAAAACTTTAGTCCTGGCTCGCCACTCGCCGCCTTGATGCCGTCGGTCTGTTGGAAGAGCAGCACGCGGAAGCCTTCAAAGCCGGCATTCTGCAGCGCAAACCTGTATTCCGCCTCGTACATGCCAAAGCGGCATGGGCCGCAGGAGCCCGCGGTGAAGAAGACATAGTTATCGATGATCTGCTGCCGGGTCTCGCCCTGTTGCTCCAGCTTCTGGAGGTAGCGGACCAGGTTGCCGACCGTAAAATAAGTGGGGTTGCATTGGCCGTTGTTGCCGAACTCTTTGCCAGCCTGGAAGTCTGCTACTTCCGGCGTGGGAATGTTTTCGCACTTGTAGCCACTGCCATGGAAGACGGCCTTGATCATCTCCTCGTGCTTCCAGGTAAGCCCCCCAAATAGGATGGTTACGTAATCGCGCTCCGGACCAGTGAATTTGCGCTCTACCGGTTTCTTGAACTCGCGCATGCGGGCAAGTCCGGCTTGCGCGCGAAGACGCGCACGTTCGGCATCGATGCGGGCTTGGATCTCTACTTCAAAGTCTGTCTGCACAATCTCGTTCACGACGACCGCCATGGAGGGCTCTCCTTTTCGTGCCTATGTCCGGTTGAGATGTCAGTGCAAGGATGTCAGTTACATCTGGCCCGACATTCCCTGGAATCCGTGTGCGAGCTGCTTGAAAAAATATTTGATGACCCGCTGATCGTTGTAGCACCAGCCCAGTATGTGATTGAGGGTAGAAAAACAGTGTGTCTGGCAGCTCTCCTTTTGGTGGTCAAGCTGTTTGGTTTCGAATTTGTGGCTGCCGACCACACCCCAGTCATAGGTCGCGGTGTACATCGGGAAGCACGGGGCGAGCGTTCCGTCGACGCGAATGATCATGGAATTCTGCCCGGCGCGGCAGTTCCACGGGAAGTGTTTACCCTTCATGAAATCGACCATCTGCCAGAGGCGAGTGTTCGAATTGACCATTTTATAACCGCTATCCTGCTTCTCAGTCAACCATTGAATCGTCTCTTCCACCGCCGGCCAGTCATCCCTGGTTATGTAGGTGACATTGTTGTCGGCGTGCTTGAAATGCTCATCCTGCTCCAGGAGAGGAGATTCATTGATGTGGTAATCGGTGGCAATGCCGCAATCGTGGGCAATCTCCGTCAGCTGCTTCACGTCGTCGAGATTGTTCCGACAGATGTTGACGTTGATAAAGACCGAATACCCGTACCCATATTGTTTACGAACCAGGTAGTCAAATTGTTTCCGGATGGGCGCGAGGGCTTTGGGAAGCCCCTGCTTGAGATCGACCGCATCGATAGCGATATTGAAAGTGGAAATGCCTGCATCCGCCAGCTTATCGATTACGTCTGTGCGTAGAAGGCGAGCGTTGGTGGGAAGGTAGATCCAGAAGTCATTCTTCGCGGCGTAGTAAGTGATGCGCTGAATCAGGTCGGGGCGTAGCAGCGGTTCACCGCCCATATAGGCGAGTACGCGGCACCCGGTTCCGTGGAGCCAATCAATGGACCGTTTCGCCGTGTCTTCTGTCATCCCTTTCACCTTGTTGTCGAAGGCCCAACAGTAATGACAATCCAGATTGCATTTGAATTCGGTGAACAGGTAGGCAATCAAGGGATGGAAGTCGCCCGCCGTAACGCGCGAACGAATATACGGGAAGAGCCATCCGCGCATCGCATGGTAGACCTGACCGGCCGCCCAATGGCGCTTTACGGGCGGTTCCCATGCTGCGTCTTCGACGATGGATCCCAGGAGCTCCGGACGTTGTGGAAAAACCGGATCTGGAAATCGTTGCGGTTCCCCCGTGGTCTGCAACCCGGAAACAGGAGCTACAGGTTTGGTGAGGAGACTATGTAGCGGGACATCAAGGCGGAAGCTCGGAACCTTCACATCATCTTGTTCTACTTGCATCTACAACCCCCGACAACGAATCAGGAACAAGTGCTGCGGACCGTACAAGCCAGCTAGTGCAAGTGCCATGCCACAACGAGGATCCGTCGGAGTTCACGCAAATTATTGAAACCACGAGAACATTCGGACCAGACCCTGATTCCGCATGCCAATACACTGACTGCCTGTCAACTATTTGGCAGCGCCCACGGTGAGAGGCAGCCCCAACAACAGGGATAGGCGGCAAATGGCGCGACAATATCTTTGTTACCTCTGGCCACGTTTCTCATCTATCAATCATCCGCACAGGGAGGTCCGCCGCGGACTATGCAGAGGTCCCAGAACACGAATGGCTATTCCCCGCCCTTAGCGGGAAAGCATGTGGAGGAAGTTCTCCGCTTTGCGCGCAAGCTGGGAATGCACAGCGACCCGGAGCAGCTATTGCGGGCTCTGCCTTCAGAATTGTGCGCTTTGCTCGATTGCACGACGACCGCTGTCATTCACCTGCGTGGGGGCGAGCCCTCCTTCCAAGTGGTGGACGGTGATGGTTGCGAGTTGAGTACAGACCCTTCCGTGATGAAGTGGCAGGAGGAGATCTGGTCAGCCGTTTCAGAGCAGGAAATGCCCCTCGTCATTCCGTCGCTCGACGACGAGTCGCGGTTTCCAGAGACGACGAGGTTTTTTCGCGAATCCGGGAGCCGATGCCTTTGCGTCTTGCCGCTAGCTACAAGCCTTCACCGGCTTGGGGCGCTCTGTATCGGCCGCGACCGCCCGGGTGCCTTCTCTGAGGAAGAGTCCTCGCTGCTGGCCCTGGTGAGTCACTACGCCGCCCTGGCGATTGATGACCGGTTCAATTTCGCCCAGTCCGAACTGGTGCGTGCTCAATTAGATGAGGAAAGAACCAAGCTGAAACTCATCCTCGACCTGAACAACCGCGTAGTTTCCAACCTTGAGTTGCGCGACGTTCTTCGGGCGGTTTCCCCGAGCATTCGCAAAGCCATGCGTCTCGACGGAGTGGCTTTGGTTTTGCCCGACAGAGAGAGCCGGGAATTGCAGCTGTACGCATTGGATTTTCCCGACAGCAGTCTGTCTGCCGGTCAGGATCTGCCCTCGTCACTGAACGGTTCTGTCTCCGGTCGAGTCTTTCGCAGCGGCAGACCCTGGGTAGGCGATATAGGGCAGCTGCAAACGTCAGGTCTCGATCACAGAATCGCATCGGCGGCGGGCGTGGAAACCTTATGTATGTTGCCCTTGCTCCGGGGAACCCGAGTGCTGGGTGTTCTCTGCCTGGTGCGGACAGAGAAGAACGCCTTTACCGCATCCGATGTTGAGTTCTTATCGCAAATTGCCGGCCAGGTGGCGATTGCTATTGATAACGCCGTTGCCTATTGCCAGATTACGGAACTCAAAGACAAGCTCAACCAGGAAAAACTTTATTTCGAAGATGAACTCCGCAGTGAGATGAATTTCCAGGAAATCATCGGAAACAGCAGCGTGCTTCTGCGCGTTCTGAAGCAGGTCGAAGCGGTCGCTCCGACCTCGTCCACGGTGTTGATCTGCGGAGAGACAGGTACCGGGAAGGAACTGATTGCGCGAGCGGTGCACAATCTAAGCCAGCGCCAGTCCAACCCATTCGTTAAGCTAAACTGCGCCGCGATCCCGACCGGTCTGCTCGAAAGCGAACTCTTCGGCCATGAGAGGGGAGCGTTCACCGGGGCCGTATGCCAACGGATTGGAAGATTCGAATTGGCCTCGCAAGGGACGATCTTCCTCGATGAGGTCGCGGAGATTCCCCTCGAATTACAACCGAAGCTGTTGCGCGTCCTGCAGGAGCGGGAATTCGAGCGGCTGGGTGGTTCCCGTACCATCCGCACCAACGCCCGTCTGATTGCAGCAACGAATCGAGAGCTGCAAACAATGGTAGAGGAGCAAAAATTCCGCTCTGATCTGTTCTATCGGCTCAACGTTTTTCCGGTTCATGTTCCTCCCTTGCGTGAGCGCACGGAAGACGTACCGTTCCTCGTCCGGCACTTCGCACAATATTTCGCCTTTAACATGGGGAAGGAGATCGAAACCATCTCCTCGGAGACCATGAACGCGCTGGTCCGTTATCCCTGGCCGGGGAACATCCGGGAGCTGCAGAATGTCATCGAACGCGCGGTCATTCTTTCCAAGGGGCCGGTGCTTAAGGTTGCGCTGTCTGATCTAAAAGCCAGACCAGCGGACATGAGCCAGGTGAATGGAGCCTCCACGCTGGAGGAAGTCGAGCGGCGGCATATTCTGGCTGTACTGGAACAAACCAACTGGGTTTTCGCAGGTCCGAATGGTGCGGCCGCTCGACTGGGACTCAAACGGCCCACGTTGCAGTTTCGGATGCAAAAGCTTGGCATCTCGCGCCCGCAGAGACCCATTTCCACCTGACCCCTGGCCTTGCCGCCCCTGCCAGTCTTCTGGCACACTGCCAGCTTATTGGCGCGCCCCGCCCGTACTGCCCGTACTCTTACGCTCCGGTGAGACCACTGTCCGATAGTCTTGCATGTTTAAGATGTCCGCCGCCTGTTTCTCATGAAAGGCATGAAGATTGCAGGATGGAGTGGGATGCACGATGGTGCGAACTGGGCTCGCTCGTGACTAAGACGGCAGGAGCCGATTTCGCCGCAGATGGGTCTGCGGCGCAAACCGCGGGAAAGAGACATGTTAAGAATCACAGTCACCGAGACTACCGTGGAGGAACGATGGATCCTCCAGGGCCAGTTGACAAAGCGCTCGGTCGCCGAACTGGTTTCCAGTTGGAGAGCCTCGGTGACCCAGCCATCGCCCAAGTGCCGGATCGTCGACCTGAATGAGGTCACATCCATCGATAGGAGTGGCGAAGAGGCTCTCTTGATGATGGTCCGCGATGGAGCCATATTTGTAGCATCGGGCGTGTATACGAAGCATCTGTTGGATCAGCTGCAGGCGCGGCAAACCAACCAACAACATTTGGATGGATGACGTTAAACCGGAACTGGCTGCGGAGCCGGGCAGGGGCATAGCGCCTGAGCGTGAGGCGTGAGGAATGATAGAAAAGCGTACCTCAGCGGCGGAAGCCGTCAAGCGCGCGGTCATCTACGGCACGGCTGGGACCTGTGCCGCTATGCTCTTAAGGTCAGTGAAGGCGCGGTAAATCTCCTGATCGCCGTCTTCAAAGAAAATCGGTTCTCGCCGATTGCCACGCTGCGTCACGTGGTGCGGGAGACCGGATACCACCATGCGGGCCAAGCGCGTCATGAGCGCAAACTTACCACGAACCAAATCCGAGGGAAATAGGTATCATGTCGACGCATTGACGACCGACGCATTGACGACCCGGGTAAGTTGCAAGCAGGCTTCGTACAGGAACTGGCGATTCGACCCTGCTGATTCCGGGGATAAATTCGGTTAACGGATTCATTCTTAATAGGTTAAGCGGGTACAAACAAACCGCACCCAGGACATTGCGGTTATGCCTGGATTCCATGACACTCCGTTCATCTTGAGAATCGGCACGGGAACCGGAACCATCCCTCGCGGGTAAGGAAACGGGTTTCTCGTGCCCAAAGAGATAAGAAAGGGAGCTACATCATGAATCAGCTAACAGGCAGGCGGGAAATCACCTTTTCACTCCCGCTGGAGACAAGTCTGCGCAACCGGTTCTCTCGGGCGGCGTTGACTCTCCTCGGACTCTTCATCTTTGTATCCACCGTCACTCTTCCAGCAAAGGCCGCAGGATGCAACGGGCCGGGTGGCAACATTGTCAACTATCCCATTGCTGAGCACGACGGAGCCACGGGTCCAAATACCATTGTGGGTCTGTGGCATGTTGCCTACACCACCGCCGGCGGAGCAAGCTTCGGCGTGTCCTTTAAGGAATGGCACAGCGATGGCACGGAATTCGAAAATGTTGATCATTCGGCCCTCGTCGGAAATGTTTGCTTCGGCGTATGGAAGCAGGTCGGTTTCCGGACAGTCCGCCTTCATCACACCGGATGGACCTTCGACGACAATGGGAATCCCACCGGCTTCTTTACCCAGGACGAAACCGATACCATCGCCGCAAACGGTATGTCCTATAGCGGCAACTTCGATTTCAAAGTTTTCGACACCAACGGGGACTTCATCTCCGGCACGGAGACAATCGGCACAATCGCTGCGTCACGGATTACCGTCGACTGACTCCCGGATGAACTGCCTGGTTTCGCGCGGCCGCTGGCACTTCCGCATGGTTCTGTCAGCGGCCGCTGTCTCTTCGCCGACTCAATACGCCCGCGGCAGCCCCATCCCCTTGATGATCGCCCGATATCGTTCATCGGAGTGCACAAAATCGTACGCAGGATCATCCTGGATATACAACATGCCCGGAGAATGTTGACGATAGCCTTGCTCCAACTGGCTCAACGTCTCCTCCCGTAGACCCAGTTGGGCATATTGCAGCGCCATATGGACAGGAGAAACGTAGTGTTTTGATGCCTGCTTTTTCATACCGGCGAGGTTCCAAAACAGCACCGCGCGGTATCCGCCTCGCCCAAACGCGCGTCGTATGCTTTCGGCATCAGCCTGCTTGCCCTCCGCGATCAGACCATCCTCCCATGACTTTGCCGCCTCGGCGTACATTCCCTTGCAGCGATAGGCTGCTGCAAGCAGGTACAGCGTTCCGGGGTCGCGAGCATAGGACTGTCGCAACTCCTCAAGAGCCGCATCGTAGTGCCGTCCCAGCAGGTCGAAATAGCCAACGATCCACGGCATTGCAAACGAATCGAGTTCCATCGATTTCTTCGCCTGTTCGATCGCATCTTCAGGGCGATTGAGAACGGCGAACATTTTGGCGCGAAGAAAATAAAGCCCGGCATTCCCTGGATCAAGTTCAATCGCGCGTGCGTATTCACGTTCGGCCAGCGCCAGGTCCCGCCAGTAATAAAAGTTTGTTCCGGAAAGCACGAGGTGTGCTTCTGCAAGCCCGTCGTCCAGTTCAACCGCCTTCTTTGCTGCCGCCAGCGCCCCATCGAATGCCTCGCGGGGGTTCAGAGCGCCCCCGACACCGCCGACGCCGTAATACTTCGAAACGCCTACCCAGCCCAGCGCATAGTCCGGCTGCAGCTCGACCGCCTTTTTGAAATACTTCCCGGCCTCATCGTTCCTGCCGACAGTCCAGAGATAGCGTCCGCGCAAATAGGCGTCATGCGCTTCAGGGTTCACATACCGTACCGGTGCAGGCCGCGGAACCGCGCTATTTGTCCGCTTTGCGATCGCCATCGCCGCTTCATTTGGCAATGATGCCAGGTTGTTCGCGTCCCGGTCATAACTCTCCGCCCAAACATGCATGTCGGATGAGCCCCGAATCAATTGCAGCGTCACATGCGCCTTGTCGCCGCTTCGCTCCACTGAGCCCTCCACCACGCCATCCACTGCCAGCGCCTGCGCTATCTCACGCAGCGGCCGGTGCGCTCCTTTGTATTGCATCGCTGATGTCCGCGAGACAATGCGCAGCGTAGAATCCTTGGCCAACATCGTCGTCAACTCATCCGTCATCCCTTCTGCGAAGTAATCCTGGTCGTGTTCTCCCGATAAATTCTCCAGAGGAAGAACGGCCAGGGAATGGATGGGAGCCATCTGTGTGTCTCGTTCGTGCTTGTTGTAAATCAGCCATCCCACACTCATCAGCAGCACGGCGACGCATCCGGCCAGTAATAGCCACGCTGCGCTGGTCTGGGGTTTTGTCCGGGGAACTGACGGCTCCCGCTTGCCGATCGCCGGATCTCGAGCGAAATGGTTCTCCGTCTGCTCATCCGCAGCCTGTATGTGTGGCCGCACGCTCTCCTTTACCGGCGCAATAAACCGGTATCCGACCCGTGGAATTGTCTCAATGAATCGTGGCGACTCGGCGGAATCTCCCAGCGCATTCCGCAGCTTCTGCACCGACTTATTCAGCCCATGATCGAAGTTGACAAAAGTATCCGGCGACCAAAGCCTCTCACGCAGTTCGTCTCGCGTCACCACCTCGCCCGGCCGCTCAAGCAGCAGGGCGAGCACCTGAACAGGCTGCTGCGGGATCCGGACCCGGCCGCCATTTCTGCGCAGCAGCCCGCTTTTTAGATCCAGCTCAAAAAGGCCAAAGCGAATCACATTCTCTGTGGGCAAAACCGGCATTTCTCACCCCTCGCGGGCCTGCCAGAGTTTAGCACTGCCCGTGAACAGTGGTTTTCGCATCTCAGAAGTCGACGTCTCCCCGTAATAGCTGACGACAAAACTTGAGGACCTCGCATTAAGCAGCACTAAGACTTCTGAGGACCAATTCAACTCCAGTCCACGAGTCTTACGGAGTTATTACAAATGCTTGCGTATTGCCAGCAGATATTAAGCCGGTGCCCTTTGTATCGATCATCAGGATCGCACTTGGTCCACTGCTGCTCTTGCAGGGACGGCAAGTGCGACGAACCGCGATTCGACTGCCGGAAGCCTCCGGGCAGCGCCATGGGAGGACACTCCCGGAAGACTCCAATAAAGAACTGAAGCTGTTGTTTCTTGGCGATTCAACAATGGCCGGCGTGGGGTTTTCGTGGACAGAGGGACCTAGCACTTTGCGAATTCGTACCACGTTAAGGATCAAAGTCAAATTGCCCTTGGCTCCGATCGTCCCATAGTCTGAACACGATATCAGGTAAACGGCGCGGTCTGCTGCATCATTGCTTTCATGACGGTTCGAGCTTCACAGAAGGCCTCTTGCGGGCCGCCTACAACATAAATGTAGGTTCATCCTTCACTCAGCCGACCTATAAGTAAACCGGTCATCGGATTTCGCTTTCCTGAAAGTTTCAGGTCCGCAGTGTGTCGGAGAGAAACTGCTTCATTATCGGGGCAGAGGTTGGTACTGCCTTTCTCAATTCGTAATTCTCTAGATCGCGTGCAACAGCCCACAGGGGGC
>JBAVQC010000089.1:0-4797 GCA_049693715.1 Acidobacteriaceae bacterium
ATCTGCCGTGGGCTTTGTCCCACCGGTAATCTGGAAACTGAAGTTCGTCGTGAATTCCTGAATGTTGACCGCCGAACTGTACCACGCACTTGCGGCTTCAGCCGTCCCGCCATTGGTTAACTGCAACCGTGTCCCATTCAGCGTCGCACTGCCATTCAGCGTCATCGCGCCCGCAGTAAATCCCGAGCCGAGATTTATGACCGGGGGATTCCCGCTCGTGATCGTATAGGCCGCTGTCTTGACGGTACTGGTCGCGTATCCACTCGCCACCGCGATCGCCTCGATCGTCTCCGTCGCGCTTACCGTAATCGCTCCTGTGTATTGCGTCGACGAGGTCGTCGGCGTTGTCCCGTTCGTCGTGTAGTAGATCGTTGCGCCACTCGTAGCGTCGCTGATCGTCACCGTCTGCGCTGTCGCGTATGTCCCCGCCGCAGGACTGATCGTCGGCGTTGCTGCTGACGCCGTGAAGGTCCATGTCTGAATATTCTGGATTGCTGTGTCTCCTCCCGTCCCTCCAGTGAATCCGACGTAAGCCACAACGTCACCGACAGTTGCCGGGATATCCACCGCCCAACTCGTTGTGAACGTCGCGTTGGTAGTCGTGTCGGTAATGGTCATCACCAGGGTTGTGCCGTCATACGTAATATGCACATGGAATGGGTCTCCGCTGTGCAGATTCACGCCCGAGCTGGTCATATCCACGGCAGGTACCATCGGAGATGCACCGTTCGTATAGAGGCCTGTGGAATCTGTGCCCTCGCCGTCGTTATTGTAGAGGTCGAATTTCACGGCAACGCTGTGCGGGATTCCATCCGTTCCACCATATCCCAAACCCCCTCCTTCTGGCCCCACTGCGGTTGGATTGTTCCCTTGAATTGCAAATGTGAAACCGTCTGCTATGGGATTCGTTCCCGGGGTAATCTGGAACGTGAAATCCGTTGCGAAGGATGAAATGCTCGCTTCCACTTGGTACCAGGCCGCCGCCGCCTCGCCCGTGCCGCCGTCTGTCAATTCGAGTGAGGATCCGTTCAGTTTTGCGCTACCTACCAGATTCATGCCGCCACCAGCAAAACCGCTCGCAAAACTGATGGAGCTGACTCCCAGATCAAACGTGTACAGGCCGCTGGCAACCGGGCTATTGCTTAAGCCACTGACGACGGCAATCGCAGAAAGTGTTTCTGTGACTCCGACAGAAATCGGCCCCATGTATTGCGTGCTTGAGGTGGTCGCCGTCGTGCCGTTCGTGGTGTAATAAATGGTCGCATTCGGAGTTGTCGTGCTGATCGTTACAGACTGAGCCGTCGCGTAAGAGTCGGGCGCTGGATTGAAGATAGGCATTGCTGCCTGGGTACTAAGAATGTAGGTAGCGCTCGCTTCGGGGCTTTGCAGCAGTCCTGTCCCTGCAGCTATGGCGTTCAAGGTGGTTGTGGTTGTGAGCGTAAACGGTGCGGTGTACTGTGTCGAAGCAGCGGTAGGTTGACTGCCGTTGGTCGTGTAATAGATAGATGCGCCTGACGTCGAGTCTGCGATCGTCACCTGGATCGATGGACTGAACGATTCACTCGCTGGGCTGATGACCGGCGTCGCTGCCTGCGTTGCGCCGTTCAGTAGACCGAATACACTCAGCTGCGATTCCGATCCTACGTAGACTTTGCCGTTGACCACCGTGGGAACAACAAACTTCACGGAATTCCCAGGGTTGTCACGAGTCGCATTCGTTGCACTCGAATACAGCAGGTTGTTGACATTGCTGGCATTATGCGCGTAGAGGACGGCAGTTCCCTGGGAACTGTAGTTATCTGTTAGCACGCTCCAGACAATTCCATTGGTTGTGCCGTTTGCTGAAACACTGGGTGTCGGACTTGGCCAGGTTGCGCTCTCATTGGAAGTAGACGTCGGATTGGCCGAAAGTACCCCGTTCGCGTACGAGAAAGCTTCGAGATTGTTGCTCGTGCTCCAAATGTAGACATTTCCGTTCCAATAGGCGGGCGCACCCCAGAGCCCACCCACAGAGGCCGCTTGCTCTGGGTCTGTGGTATTGTTCGCGTTATAGCCGCCCAGGTCTTCGCGGTTTAAGATGTAGACGCGACCAGACTTCCCGACCTGCACCGCCGAATCCGGTGGTATTAAGACAACCCCGCCCGAGGCCACATCCTCATCTGCGTTATCCATTGCGGCCTGGTCATGGGGCGTGAAATCATCTCCCACCACTGTACCGCTTGCGTTCATCGTCGGTACGCCGTTGTTCAGATCCAGCTTGATGATCGAATCGCCATAATCCATGGCATTCGTATAATCCGGCGCCACGGCGTCAAACGTGCCGTTGCCCGTCGCAGTGAAGATTCGTCCATAGGGCTTTCCAGATGGCACATCCGCTGCGAGTCCCGTGCCACTCAGCCAGATACCCGCCCCTGCGGCGTTGGGTGTGGAGCACCATGCACCAGTCTGCGTCAACGTGGAAGCGCTGTAGGCTAGGATCCACCCGTGCCACGGGCCGTTGTCACCGTGCGAGGCAAAACCAATGTAGACAATGCCATTCAGAAGTAGAAGGCCGGTTCGGTTGTTCTCCCACAAGGGATCCCAGTTCAGAGTTCCACCCGAACTGCCATTTCCGGTTCCGGGAACTGATGCGGACAACGCCACAGGTCCGCCAAATTTTTCGTTACCGGTCGTAATATCCAGGGCATGCAAACGTTGGATGTACGTGGTATTGCCAACAGTGGAGGCAGCCACGACATAGATCGTGTTGGTGGTGGGATCAATGACCGGCGTGCTCGTGATACCGATCTGCGGGGCAATGTCGCTCGACGAGACGTCTGCACTCGAAACCGCCGTCTCGCCCGCACCAAGCAGCGAGACCTGCCACAATGGATTCGCATTGGCTCCAATGTTGCTATCGCCATCGAACGCGAACACACTGTCATTTTCGGTCGCCACATACACCACGTTGTGAACGGTGCCGGCTTGCGCCGTTCCCGCCCCCATCGTCACGCCGGGCATGTACAACGGCTGTGCGTAGACATAGCCATCCACCAGATTAGAAAACAATTTTCCAAACGTGTTGGTGTTCACGTTTGTCGGAGTCAGGATGGTCTCGTTGGAATTCGCACCCGTTCGCGAGATATCGTAATGCTGCGTAGTCACGCTCGACTGGGCAAATGTTGTGAGGTCGGCGAGCAGCAATAGAGCCAGCGATATAAGAGCGAGCTTCAATACGGTGTGGTAAGCAAGAAATTCAGAATTTCCTCTTTCGCAAATCATGCACTTGCGCTCGGGGGTTGACAGCATGTTTCAATCGCTCCCTACATACACTGGATACCTGCGTCCCAAATTGCAGCGGCTTCAGACAAATCTTCTTAGTATGTTTCGATTCCACCCAGCCAAATTGGACAAAGCTGGCTGCTTCCGAAAAACAGGCCACGGGATACTCGAAACAGTGAGGGGAGTATATCGACAGCGTCGCGGTCTCGACAAGCCGAGAACCGCTTTGGGTTCAAGAAAAATCGTGGAGTACTCCTAGTACGAATCGCGTCGCGGAGGCCCTCGAAGAGGCGCACATATCTAACCTCTAACAAAAACAACTCCAGGATTGTTCCGAGAGCGTCTCGTTTTCGGCAGTTTCCACGATCTTCGCCTGTGCCCTCCGAGTAATCAGGATGAGCCTGTGCATGCCAAGTGCCAGAATGAGGCCAAATTGACGAGCTCCTCAGAAGAGCGCAAAAGCATCGGAGATGCTTTATGACCTTAGTCCTCAGGAAGTTAGACCGGATCGATATACAGGTCTTTTCCTGACAGTTCGGTTCGCGGCTTCGCTCCCCCGCAAAAAGACGAAGAATCTTGCACTTTCCGGAAGGACATCTCCACATGCTAAAAAGGGATTGATCCCCTGCAGTCCTGAGTTCGTTAATCCGCCCTACTGGACCGAACCTGTCCCTTGGACCAGTAGGCTGGCACTGGCGTGTGTGTTAGCTTCGTGCCGTGCGGGCTATGGAGTTCGCATTCTTGCGTCGAAATTGAAAGCGGATCGCAAGCGCAAAAGCGAATTTGAGTATTTTCGTGCTGTCAGGGAGAAGCGAAAATGGTCTACAATTCGTCGATCCCTCCTTGGAGAGGCCTCATTCTGATTGCCCTCCTGATAGGAATCGGCTCTAACTTCGGATGCGCAATGACACCAGCCCGACCCGCGAGCCCCTCGCCGGAGAGGTACAATCTGTCGGGGACATTGAGCCCTTCCGCCACTGTTGGCGGAGCGATGGTCACTTTGAGCGGAGCCGCCAGTGCGAGCACCACTGCCAATAGCTCCGGCAATTACACTTTCTCCGGCTTAGCCAACGGATCCTATACCGTCACTCCCAGCAGGGCCGGTTACACCTTCGCTCCCACGAGCGAGAACCTGACGGTCAACGGCGCGAACCTGACGGCCACAACTTTCACCGCCACTGCCGTAACCTCAAGCTACGCGATCTCGGGGGCGATCAGCGGAGCTGGAGGGAACGGGGCCACGGTCACTTTGAGCGGAGCTGCCAGTGCGAGCACCACTGCCAACAGCTCCGGCAATTACACTTTCTCCGGCTTAGCCAACGGATCCTATACCGTCACTCCCAGCAAGGCCGGTTACACCTTCGCTCCCACGAGCGAGAACCTGACGGTCAACGGCGCGAACCTGACGGCCACAACCTTCATCGACGCTGCAGTAACCTACGCGATCTCGGGGGCGATCAGCGGAGCTGGAGGGAACGGGGCCACGGTCACTTTGAGCGGAGCTGCCAGTGCGAGCACCACTGCCAACAGCTCCGG
>JBAVQC010000090.1:0-13211 GCA_049693715.1 Acidobacteriaceae bacterium
TTAGAGTCTGCGTGAGAGCCAAGATTTCCGGGCAAAATCAATACGATTGTGTGTTGATAGGTACCAAAAATCAATACGAATATTGCGTGATTTTCGAGTTCTCACGCAGACTCTTTAGCCCCTGAGGTACGTTTTCCAATCGCTGGTAACTAAAACGGTTGCGAAAAGCGTATCTCGGCGGCTAAAGCCGTCAAGTGCGCAGTCCATTTACGACACGGCTGAACCCGTGCCCTTCGTTCGACACTCGCTTTCCCACGCTCTAAGATCAGTGAAGGCTTCTTGTGCTGTCCAAATTGGCCACCGAACAATCTAATTTGAGCAGGGGCGAAGGCAAGCTAATGCTGCAACTGCGCCCGGTCTGAGCGCAAGTCTCCGACGATGAACCAGTAACAGAAAATGCCGGCGAACAGCACCGCGGCGGCCAGTGCGAAGGCTGGGGCATAGGAGCCGGTCCGGCTGATCAGCAAGCCGGTGAGCAGCGGCGCCGCGACGCCAGCCAGGTTTCCCGCAAAGTTCTCGAAGCCAGTCCACAAGCCTACATCGTCCGCGGGTGCACAGCATTGCAGGATCACCAGCAGATTGCCAGTGGCGAGCCCTACCAGGGAAGCTCCGGCGATCAGCGCCACGGCGGCAGTGGCATTTTGCACCCGGGATGCGGGTATGAGCAGTAAACCGGTGAGAAAGGCGATGGTTACGATTCCCTTTCGGGTGCGCGTTTCGTTCCAGCCGAAGACGATCAAGCGGTCGGCGATCCAGCCGCCCAAAGGTTCGCTGGCCCCAAATACGAAGTAAGGCAGGGAGGAGAAAAAGCCGGCGCGCAGGATGGTGAAGTGGCGGATGGTTACCAGGTAGTCCGGGAGCCAGGTGACAAACAGGTACCAGTAGTAGTCGAAGCAAAAGAACCCGAGACAGATACCGATCAGGTTTCGATTGGTGAGTAACCACCGCAGTTCCTGTTTCCGGCTGCGGGTAGACACCGCCGGCCGGGATGGCCGGCCGAGCCGCCCTTTTGTAGCCCAGAGCCAGGGGATCACCCACAACAGCCCGGCAAAACCAATCAGCCGGAACGTAGCGCGCCAACCCAAATGGACCAGCAGCCAGGGAATGATCAGCCCACCCATCACCAGGCCCATGCGTGAACCGAAATCGAAGAGACCGCAAGGGAGTCCGCGCTCGGTGGGCGCAAACAGGATGCTCACGATTTTTGTTCCGCCCGGTAGGTAGATGGACTCCCCAATGCCGAGCAGCAGCCGGAACATGATCAGAACGCCCAGGCTGGCCGCGAACCCGGTCAAGCCCTGGCCCAGGGACCACAGCACAAACGCTGCAAAGTAGAGCCAGCGCAGATTGACGCGGTCGGCGGCCCAACCGATCGGGATTTGCATCAGGGCGTAGGTCCAGAAGAAAGCCGAAAGCAACAAGCCCTTGCTTTCCGGGCCTAGTCTCAGGTCTTTGGACAGCAGGGGCAGGGCGAGCGAGATGGTGGAGCGGTCAAGGTAATTGATCAGAGAGGCGGCGCACAGAAGCCATACGATCGTCCACCGGCGGGAATTGGCGGGGATCTTGTGGCCCAGAGCAGCGTCCTCTGCGTATTGGCGAGCGTCTCGCGGCATGACCTCAGATTCTATGTCGTTGTGCTTGACCGCGGGAGCCGTCCCCAGAAGAATCGGGCCTCCGGCGAAGAAAAGCAAGCGGAGCTTCCAAGCGGCATCGGCCGGCGCCCCCAAAAAAAGCGCGTCAAAAGCGTCAAAAGCCCCCTCCCGGCCCCTGGCACTCCCTGGCTTTGTGGGTATCCGGTACCGGTTGCGCACAGTGCAGCCGGTCTATTGGGATTGAGGTGTTTTGCACACATATAAGGTTGGGACATGGGACATGAGACAAGGTATAGATGCAATTGTTGCGGGAAAAATGTCGAAGTTTTTTGCTACAGGGTGGAATAATCCTCAGGCAACCCAGTTTCTGGACAGTACCGGCCGCTTCTGTGTTGGAGGGCCCTTGTTTTGGAAGCAACGCATTTCAAGGGCCATGTGGTGGTACGGGTCTTCTTCCCACTCGTCCAGTCCGCTCAATGCACCAGCATGGGAATCTCTCGCTCAATCAGTTCCATCAACATGGTGTAGCGAAGCCGCTTTTCAGGGTTGTCAACCTTCTCGGCCTGCGCGGCCAAGTCGGCCACCGAGGGCTTTAGACGTAAAGGCAAATCGCGCCAATAGTACCTCAAATCGTCATGCTTCCAGTCCGCATAGGTGGATTCCCAGGTTCGTCCGCCTTTAGCCCGATTGGGAAACACGATCTCGAGCGGTGAGACAGCTTCGTCATAGCTTTGAAACCGGCAATCCACCGAAAAACGGAGCTGGTTGGAGGTACTCAGTGTGGATCTATGCACCGTCAGGCTGTGAAACATTGCCACATCTCCTGCATTGATCCGTCCGCCTACCCAATCGTCTCCCTGGGCTGTCTCCGGGTCAATGTATCCCTCGGTGTGTTGAAGCCCAAAAAGGTGCGACCGTTCCTTGATCTCGAGCGTCCCCTGTCCCTGCAGGCAATCGTGCATCGGCATCCACACTGTGTAGCTATTGGAGCTTCCTCCAATTCCCGAATTGTCCTGATGCGCATGCAAAAGGGCGCCCTCGCAGTTGGGGAAAATCATCCGACCAATCGGCTTGGGATGAACCAAAAGGTGCGGCCCCACAAGCTGCTTCATGACATCGGTCAATACCGGATGATGCATCAACGCGTGGAGCCGCTCCAGGCTGAACGCGCGATTTGCGGCCTGCTTATATTTCGGATCTGGATCGGAGCACGCCATGGCGGGATTCGCGATGCGCTCCGATGGTGCCGACCCCTCGATCATCCAGCCCTCGTCCGAGGCAATGGCGATCATATCGCTGAGCACAAGCTCCAGGTCATCCTTCGGCATCAGGTCTCGGATGAAGACATATCCGTAAGTCTCGATCTCACTCTTGAGAGATACGGAATCCAGATCTCTGGCGAAGAGCGTGCGAAACGATTTCATCTTACCTCCAGGAACAACGCCTTTCGATACGCTTAGCTTACATTTACAGCGGCTCCATATCTGTCATTCCTTTGTCACCGGATTGTTTCATCGCATCGTCTTGTGTTGGACTGGACACCGAAATACCGTCCCCGCCCAAGAAGCGCCAAAAGTGACAATGTAAAGACAAAGCTCTTACAAATCAGAGAGGGCCCTATTGGATACTGGGGCGAGAGTACCTTCACGGTCTGTGTCCAGTCCGTAGGACGGGAGCAATATGAGTGCCAATCCGACTCACTCCTTACAAGCATACTGGGATACTGCGGCAGAGACCTATGCTCAGGATTTCAGCGGCACAGGCATTGGCCAGACACGACGCAATGCCGTTTGGAGACGATTTGCGAAGGTCTTCTCTCCAGGCCAGAAACTGCTCGAGCTGAACTGTGGCACGGGAATTGACGCCGTTCACCTCGCGGGAGAAGGTATTCAACTCGTTGCCTGTGACATTTCCGCGCGCATGATTGATCTTGCGCGGCAACATGCTGCTTCCACAAACACCAGCGGGCTGATCGACTTCAGGGTGCTGCCTAGCGAGGGGATTGGTTCACTGGAAGGAGAGGATGTCTTCGATGGGGCGTTCTCAAATTTCTGCGGCTTGAATTGCGTTGAGGATCTGGAGGCGGTGGCGCGAGAGCTGGCCCGGCTGGTAAGGCCCGGAGGGTCGGTTCTCCTTTGCATGATGGGTCGCTTCGTTCCCTGGGAAATTGCGTGGTTCGTGGCTCACGGAGAGCCGGGGAAGGCGCTGCGCCGCCTTCACGGAAATGACTTTCGTTCTGCCGATCCGGGGAGCGTCCGCATACAACGCCCGTCGGTGAAGGAAATGGCGAAGCTCATGTCACCCGCGTTCAGGCTACGTAGATGGAGTGGAGTTGGCATCACCGTACCACCGACGTATACGGAGCATCGAATGGGGCAGTTTCCACGTGTGATTCAGGGGTTGGCCGGCATTGACCGGCTGATCGACGGCCTTCCGTTCTTCCGTGGACTGGCGGATTGCGTGCTTCTGGAATTTGAATGTGTAAAGCCGATGAAAGGCTAGCCATGGGTTGGAAGCACAACGTTGGAGTGGCCTTAAAACGAATGCTTCTGGGCAAGACGTATCAGCCGCAGCAATGCTCGGTTGGGATCCATGATCCCCAGGCAGAGGTTAGTGTCTGGCTGCACGGAGAAGGTGCGCCCCGGAATGTGACCTTTGAGCACTCGATCGCGTGCTCCTCGCCGTTCACGATTTGCATCGGAAGCAGGGATTGGCCGCTCGGAGATACGGGAGAGTGTCCGACGCTAAAGTTTCGAGAGCACTATGGGGAACAGAGGTTATTGGCTGAACTCGGTCTTCGACGCACTGCTATCGTGCTCACGGACGGTCCGGCCTTACATCTGTTTCAAGTTGACCGCTGTAAGAATTACTGTCTGCCGGCCGGCAGGCTGTGGGCTCATTATCTGCATCATGGGTATCTGCGATGGCGGAGCACCTCGCATGTTCGACCTTCCGCGCGTGCAGCGCATGCGATGACTGCATCTTTCATCTGCCCTCGGCCTGTGGTTCTGGTGAGTGCTATATGGGGTGATCGCAGCAACATATTCCCTATGAATCTGCTAGGCAGCCTCAGCGACGGCTACTTTGCCTTCGCTCTGGATAGTACGAGACTGGCCGCGCCGCTGGTGGCCGGCGCCGGGACAGTCGCTCTGAGTCGTATTCCCGTAGGGCGAGCCGAGGTCGCGCAGCAACTAGGGAAGAATCATAAGAAAGAATCCATTGCGTGGAACGGGCTTCCTTTCCCCACCAGACCATCGACTACAATGGGGATTCCAGTGCCCTGCTTCGCCTCACGTGTCATCGAGTTGCAGATAGAAACAACCCGCAATCTGGGGAGTCATACGCTTTTTGTGTCGCGTGTGGTGGGGGATGAATGCTGCGATGCAGGTGAGCAGTTGTTCATGGTCCACGGAATTTACCAATCATGGCGATTAACGCATGGTTATGATCAAAGTAGGCTGGCTTCTAATATTTCCGTTGTCAGCCAGGCGCAGGGACGTTGATAACGGATGCGCCCGCGCTCGGCGTTCCTCTATTGACCGAAGACATAGCTCCTCGTTGAGGAGCGCCGACCCAGTCTGCAGCGGTCGTTGGGGTAGCAGCCACGGCCACACGACAACCTGTCCGGGGCTATCGCCGAAAAGTCACTACAGTCATGAGGTACGATGCATGGCGCGTTTTGGCCAGCCAAATCATTTTTCGCATCTTCCTGGTGGCGTGGAAGGAATTCATCACAAAACCGAAGCTGCTTCCATCTGCTTCATCCGCTGGATCAGTCTCTGCACGAAGTCCCGCGTGACGGGAGACAACACGCGCAGGGATGATACGACGACCGCCATATGCTGCGTGCCGGAGATGCCGGCGGCGAAGGGTCGCCAGACAACCGTTCCATTGGCAATCTCCTCCAGAAATGCAACCTTGCTCAGGAAGGCCAGGCCGTGTCCAGCCATCACCAGGTGCTTCAACATCATGGTGGAATTGCAGGTCACCGCCGGGACAAGAGTGTTCCACAGATTAGCCATATCGGAGGAGACGATGTCATCCGTGCTCGTCAGCCCTCCGACTCGAAGCACCGAATAGCCTCGGCAATCCTCCGGCGTAACCGTTGTCTTTTTCGTCAGGGGATGCGCGCTGTCCATGACTACCCCGGCGGAAAAATTCACCTTCGCAATGGCCTTCAAACCTACCAGCGACTTGTTGAAGAAAGTTATTCCGATCTCACAGTCGCCCGAAGAAACTTTGTCTGTAACTTTTTGCGGCGCGACGGCGGCCATGGAATAGGTGACCGCAGGGTACAGTTGGGCAAACTCCAACACCGTCGCCGGCAGCAAACTGAAGAACAATGAGTCCAGCGCGGCCACAGTGATATGTCCGGTGCGCTCGCCTCTCAGCGCGTCTAACTCCATCCGCATTTCCTGGAAGTCCTTCATGGTGCTGCGAACATGAACCAGCACCCGTTCGCCGGCAGGCGTGAGCCGGATGCCGGTCGGAAGACGCACGAAGAGCTCGGTGTTGAGTTCCTTCTCCAGATTGAGTATCTGGCGGTTGACAGCGCTGGACGCGACATACAGATTTCTTGCCGCTTTGCGAATGGATCCGCAGCGAGCTACCTCGATAAAGTATGAAAGAACGCTGGCATGCATAGAATTCCAGAGACGCGACGGCTATTCGTGTTGGTTCAGACTGCCGCAGAACTTGTTACCCTCGTGGTCGAAGCTTTCCTTTCATTGACCAGACCAAACGGGTTTGCGCTTCTCCCGGAAAGCGCGCACGCCTTCCTTGGCATCCGCGGATTGCAGGGCGGCCATCAAGGCAGGGAGGCGTGCCTGTTGCGCTTCGACTGCAGACAGCTTCCCTGTTTGACGCACGAGTTGCTTGATGGCGCGGAGAGAGGTTGGTGAGCACGCCAGGACGGCGGCGACCCATCGATTCACCGCCGTGTCCAGCTCTTGCCTCGAGGCGACCTCGTTGATGAGCCCCATCTCGAGAGCTTCCCGCGCGGAAAAACGGCGTCCCGTCAGAAGAATTCCCATGGCCGCGCGAAAGGGGATCTGGCGCTGCAGAAGCACAGCGCCGCCATCCAATGGGACGTGGCCGACGAGCGGCTCGGGTAAGCCGAACGTCGCATCCTCCACGGCAACGATGATGTCAGCCCCGAGCATCATCTCGAAGCCGCCGCCAAGCGCATAGCCGTTCACGCGGGCGATCAGGGGAATATTGAGAGTCTCGCGCAGAGCAATGCCGCCAAACCCGCCTGGCGTGGAAGCGGCCCAGTAGTCCAGGCCGGACTGGCCCTCCTCCTTCAAATCAGAGCCGACGCAGAATGCGCGGTCCCCTTCTCCAGTAAGCACAATCGCGCGGACATCGGACCGGCCTTCCACCTCCTTCCAGATCGCCTGTAACTCGCCGGCGGCCGCACTGTTGATGGCGTTTAACGACTCCGGCCGCGAGAGCACCACAGTCGCTACATGGTTTTCAATCGTAAGACGAACGTTCATCGATGCTCGCTCTCCTGGCGCACATGTTTCAGCGCGCGCGCTCAAGTTCGATCGGGAATTCGGCCATCACCTCTTCGGTATGCTCGCCCAGTCGTGGCGGCGGCATACGCAGGCCGACAGGAGATCGCGAGAGGTGCACGGGGTTGCCGATCAACTTGAGACGCTGATCGCCAGCCTGACCTTCGAGGATCATGCCGTTGATCAAGGTCTGGGGATCGGCCAGCGCATCCTTCAAGTCGCGCACCGGCGCACAGAGAATGTCTTCTTCCTCCAGCTTGGCCAACCAGTAATCTCGGGTGGCGGTGAGAAACCGTTGACGAAGAATCGCCTGCAGCTCGGTCTTGTTGGCAAACTGTTCGCTCAGATTGCAGAACTTTGGATTCGCGGAGAGGTCCGCCAATCCAAGCGCGTTCGAAATATTCCGCAGCGGGTTCTCTTTGAATGCGCCCACCAACACGAGCTGTCCATCGTGGGTGTCAAAGACTCCGCACAGAGGCATGGCTGCCCAGTTCACTTCCGAATCTGCCATCATCACCATCGCCGCCTCCTGCGTCTGCATGCCGAGCATGGAGTCATAGAGCGAGACGTTGACCTTCTGGCCCTCGCCGGTCTTCATGCGATGGATCAAGGCCAGCAGTATCCCCTGCACCAGATGCATGCCCGCGGCGTAGTCGGCGGGCGATGTTGGATATAACGACGTTGGATAGGAGGGATCCGCTTTCCGCATCATGACCCCGCTCAACGCCTGGGCGAGGAAGTCCTGGCCGCCCTTATGTGCATGAGGGCCGGTTTCTCCATATCCTGTGCCGACTGCATAGATGATGCCGGGGTTCAAATCCATGCAGTCCTGGTAGCCCAGGCCAAGCCGCTCCATAACGCCGGAACGGAAGTTATTGACGACTACATCCGCCTCCGCGATCATTCTCTTCACCAGCGCGATGTGCTCGGCCTTGCGCAGGTCCAGCGCGACGCTGCGCTTGTTGCGATTGAGGCTGCAGAAAATCGGATTATCCACTCCTGCGACCTGTTTGAAACTGGAGCGGCTGAGATCGCCGGCGCCCGCGCGTTCGATCTTGATCACGTCCGCGCCGAAGTCTGCCAGCGTTTGAGTGCAGACCGGCCCCATCATGACCTGAGAGAAGTCGACGATACGAATACCGGCGAGCGGAAGGCTGGTGTTCTCGGTGGGGTGTTTCATGCTGTCTCCAATACGGTTTCAGCGCGTGCGAGCGCGGGGATTTCGGGGTTCCTGGCGGCCTGGTCGCCTGGATCGGCTCCCTGGCTGCGCAGGATGCGTTGCAACGCTGTCACATCGACGTTGCGCACCGTCACGCCCGTCTGAAGGGAAAGCGCAGCGGCGACGCCGGCAGCTTCGCCCATGGCCATGCACGGTGGTATTTCGCGCGACATCTTCTGCGCCTGCGAGGTGGCAGAGTAGTGTCTGCCGGCGACCAGCAGGTTGTCGACCGTTTGCGGGAGCAGAACCCGATAGGGCATGTAGTAGTCGCGGCCGCGGGCAATGCTGTCTGGAAAGCGGGTGCGCTCCGCCAGGTCCTGCTTGGTCATGATGTATTCGCCCTGCAATAGCCGGGTTTGGCGAACACCCGTCTGTGGGGCCACATCCACGACAAAGCAGCGCTCAAAGCCGGGCAACTTGCTGCGCACGTAATCGACGGTCGCGTGGATATGTTTCCGGCCCCTGATCTCTGCCGTGGTCAAATCGTCTACGCTGATGCCGTCGAGCCCGAGCATGTGCGGGCAATTGCACCACACCACTCCCGGCAAAGGCGTCTTGAGCCACCACAAACCCCACGAGCCGCCGAGAATCCGCTTTACCTCCAGATCAAGCGCAGCGAAGGCCGCGGGCTCTTCACGCTCAAAGCGTTCTGCCGCGTCTGTGTCGACGCCGCCGAGCCGGAAAACGGTCGTCAGCATGTAACGTCCGCCCTCGAACGGAGCTCCCGCCGAGGCCGCGACATCAAGATCACCGGTAGCGTCGATCACGACCTCCGCGCAGATGGCCTCTGTGCCTTCCTTGGTGTTGCAGATGACACCCTTCACCTTACCGTCCTCGATCATGGTCTTGGAGAACCAGGAGTGCAGCCGAAGTTGGATGCCGTGCTGCTGTACCAGCTCCAGCGCGACCCGCTTCCATGCGTCCGGGTCGAAGGCGGCTGCAAAGCAGATAGGGTGAGGCTTGGTGTGCGTATGAAAATCGAAGGCTCCCCAGCGCGTCCACCGGTCGAGCGAGGCGGGGTCGGCGCCCCACTCGTCGGCTCGGGGATAGACCGCCAGCCCGAGCGCGGCCATTCGCTCGATGAGTGTCAGCATATTGCCGCGCACCGAGATCTCCTGCAGGTGGTTGTCCCACATATCGTCGAGCATCAGCACCATGCCGCCGGAAGCAAGGCCGCCCAAGTGGTTGTAGCGCTCCAGCAGGATCACCTTGACCCCATTGCGGGCCGCACCGATCGCAGCGGAGAGCCCCGCCGGCCCACCCCCCACCACGACCACATCGGCCCTTGCCGCGACTTTGATCCGGCTTGCCGGCTGACTGATCCACTCTTCCACACGATTCATCACATCCTCTTTTCTGAACTTAGTGCGATGGCTCCGATGGCCACACAATTGTGATCTTTTCGAAGTACGCGATGACGAGAAAAAATGCGCCGGCCAACAGGGTGCTCACCAGAATCGCGGAATAAAGCAGACCGGTATCGAAGGCGTACGTGGCCTGCAGGATCATCGCGCCGATGCCTTTGGTCGACCCAATCCATTCCCCGACCACGGCGCCGATCACCGACATGGAGGCGGCGATGCGCAGGGACGTAAACAGGTAGGGCAGCGAGTTATACATGCGGACCTCGAAGAAGGTCTGCCTCTTGCTCGCAGAGAGTATGCTCATCAGTTCCATTACCTGCGGGTCGACCGAGCTAAACCCTTCCATCATGTTCACCAGGGTGGGAAAGAAACAGACAAACGCTGCGATCGTAACCTTGGGAGCGAGGCCAGAGCCCAACATCAGAACGAGGATGGGCGCCTTTGCCACCACCGGAATGGAGTTGAACATCACGGCGACAGGAAAGAGTATCTTCTGTAGCGGCTTGGAGTGCACGAAGGCCGCGGCTACAAGGATGGCAACGAAATTCCCGATGAGAAAGCCGCCGACAGCTTCTACGGCTGTGGGAACGAGATTGTCGAGGAGCAGAGTCCGATTGGTGACCAGCGATCTGGCCACCAGCATCGGCGACGGTGCGATGAATGGCCGCACGCGGAAGCCGGCAACGACCGCCCACCACGCGAAGAGGACCGAGACAACGCCGACGATCGGCAGCACAAAATCCGCGATCTTTTCACGGCGCAGCCTGGCGATGTGCCGCCGATGCGCCGGAGCGTAGACGATCGGCGCAGCCTCGTGCGCAGCCGGATGCTCGATCATGCGTCTACCTCCATCATCTGCCTGAGCTGCACCGTGAGCGAGATGAACTCGCGGCTCTCCCGGATGCGAAGTGTGCGGTCTTCGGGTAGATTCACCGGCACGATCTGCCTGACGCGGCCGGGATTGGAGGCCAACACCAGGACGCGCTGCCCCAGATAAGCCGCTTCGTAGATGCCGTGGGTAACAAACAGGACGGTCACGGCGGTCTCTCGCCAGATTCGCCGCAGCTCTTCGTTGAGCCGATCGCGCGTAATCTCGTCCAGCGCCGCGAAGGGCTCGTCCATGAGCAGCAGCTTCGGGTCGCTCACCAACGCCCTGGCAATGGCGACTCGCTGGCGCATGCCTCCGGAGAGTTCGTGGGGATAGGCGTTCAGGCGCGGGCCAAGTCCCATGACGTCGAGCATCCGGGCGCACTTGCTTGCAATCAATGCGGGAGATTCCCTGGCAACTTCAAGGGGTAGGGCGACGTTTTCCAGGGCGGTGCGCCAGGGCAACAGCGCTGCATCCTGAAAGACGAAACCGATGTCTCTGCGCCTTTGGGCGACGGCAGGTGAGCTACCCAGAACCTCGATTGTGCCGGCCGATGGTTGCACCAGGCCGGCGACGAGCCTCAGCAGCGTCGATTTGCCGCAACCCGAAGGACCAAGAAGCGAGAGGAACTCACCTTGCGCGACGTCGAGAGTGAAGGAGTCAATCGCGGTTACGCTCTGTTTTCCCTTGAAGAAACTCACGGCTACATCCCGGCAGCGGATGGACATGGCCGTATCGGGCTGCGGCGCAGCCATCGAACCAAGGACCAGGTTCAAGCTCACGCGAATTGCATCCTCATACGATCGGACTTCGTGGCGTCCAGCACCCTCATCGTCACCACCTGATCCGCGGTAGGAATGTGGTTTGTGAACTGCTGCAGCTGGCTGTAAAGCGCAATTTGTTCCTTCCAGATGTCGGCATCCATGGCGCCCCAACCTTCTGTTGCGGCACGGCCGCTGAATGCGAAGCCCATCAGCGCCTCGATCGCAGCGCGTTCGTCATTCCGGTTGAGAGCGGGGTACTGCTTCACCAGCAGGTTCGCAGCTTCATCCATATGCTTTCTGGCAAAGTTCCACCCCCTCGCCGTAGCGCGGAGAAAGCCAACAACCGAGTGGAAGTGGGTCTGGAGCGTTTCGAGCGTCGCATAGTACGGCAAGGCATATAGATGAATACCCGTATCCCAGAGTTGCAGATCGACCCTATCCGCTCCAAGCACGCGAAGTGCAGATACGTTCGTCGACCAACCCGAGATGACGTCGACCTGCCCCGTAAGCAGCGGGGACATATCTGCGCCGACTGGGACGACTTCCACGCTGCTCTCCGGAATCTTTGCGTTCGCCAGCATTGCTTTCAACAGCACGGCGGCGGTGGAAGTGATTCCCACTCGCTTATTCCTGATCTCCGAGACGGAGCGTACAGGATTGCTCTTGAGGGAAAAGAAACAGTAAGGATGCTTTTGCAAACATGTTGCAAAGCACTGGATCGGTATGTCCTGCGACACGGCCAGCATGATCGATGGACTGGAAGAGACCTGGCCGAGCGAAGCACTGCCGGAAGCCACCACGGAGACTCCGTCGATGCTCGGCCCTCCGGCAGCGATGCGAAACTGCAGGCCCTCCTGCAGGTAATACCCCAGGCGCTCGGCGACCACTTCGCCGATCTGATTGCCACCGGGGAGCCAGCCCAACTGGAGGACCACATCGGCGGTATCGTTCTCCATCTTGTGAACCGCGAGATAACCTCCGGCCGCCAGAAAAGCTCCTGTGGCGAGGAGAGACCCTTTCAGCAGCCGACGTCTCTGCGGATTGAAGCCGGGCGCCACGAATCTTCACTCTCGTCTTCCGGGTTGTGGTGCAGAGACAGAATCGAAATGGGCGAAGCGGGGCAAGCGGGATGACCCGAGCAACGCTCGACATCTCGCAGCGAACGTGGCACAACGCCATCGCGACGGTTGGTTACGTTGCCTGGTGATCAGGAACACCCCCTTCGTTGTATGAGGCCATGAGGCAGTCTTCTGAAACCTGCAGGACGGTTTCTGATTTGATTTTGCTGCAAAAAGGTGATTCCATCCAGAAGTATTTTCAATCATGCCTGATGCTCAAATTAGAGCAGGGCGAATTGCGCAATTTCCGAACTAGGATTGAGCGGATTGTTTCTTCAGAAGCCTCCATAGCTGGTGCACCGCACCCGCCATCTGGTCTGCCGGAGTGGCTGCAAACCCAAGCACAAACCCATGGCGCGGCTTATTCAAATAACAGTGCGACAGTGGCCATAGGCATAAGCCGTACTTTGCTGCCTGACTCGCGATTTCTGCGTCGTTAAATCCTGATGGGAGGGTCACCGTCAGGTGCATTCCGGCTCCCGCGCCGTGGATCTCCAGCATATCCCCGCAAGTGTTCCGGATGCTCTCCACCAGAGCAATCCGGCGTTCCTTATAGAGTGCCCGCATGCGGCGAATATGCCGGGCAAATCGGCCGGCACGGATGAAATCTGCGAGCACCTCCTGGAATAAGTAGGAGGGGAAGATACCTAACGAGAATCGTACTGCCATAAATCTTTCAATGAGATCGGGCGGGATAACGATATAACTCATTCTTACTGACGGAAAGATAACCCTGCTGAATGTCCCAATGTAAATCACGCGTGCGTCGG
>JBAVQC010000091.1:0-2881 GCA_049693715.1 Acidobacteriaceae bacterium
CCTCCGCCTCGCGTTGCAGCAGCGCCGGCCCCGCCAGTGGCCAGACCCGAGCCCCCTGCGGCGAGGCCGCCCGTTAAGACAGCCCCGATCGCCGAGCGGCTGACGACTCCACCGATCCCGGTAGCCAGAACGGTGGTCGATGAGGAAGAAGAGCCGCTCAAGCGGCGTCCGTTTGCCTTGTACGCTGCGATCGCTGTTGTGGTGTTGGCGATTCTCGGATGGCTGTTTATGCGGCCGCACTCCGAACCCGCTCCCGCAACCGCTCCCCAAGCCACAACGCAACCGTCGGCTCCCGCGCCTGCCGTGGTGGAGAAAGCACCGGCGCCGAAAGCATCTGCGCCGAAACCCGCGAAAGCATCGCCATCGGCCCCGGGAACGCCGGCTTCTGGTCCGGAAGGCCGTTCCGTCTGGCGAGTCGTCGCCTATACCTACAAGGGGCAAACCAAGGCTGACGACATGGTGTCGAAGATCAACGAAAAACACTCAAATCTCGGCGCTGAAGTTTTCAGTCCCAGAAGCGGTGATTATCTGGTCACCGTCGGTGGGCCCATGGATCACGATCAGGCGACAAAGATGCTGGACAGAGCGCGGCGCGCTGGTCTGCCCGAAGACAGCTACTTGCAGAACTTCTCCAAATAGACGGCGAACGATGGAAAACATGAACCTTAGGCCCCGCACGCTTGACAGCTTTTAGCCGCTGAGTCTCGCAGGGACGGCTGTAGCCCAGGATGCAGTCCTGGGTTTGCGTGCACCGTTGAAAGTCCCGTAGGGACCACTGAAAAGCTATTGAAACTTGGTCCTGATTTCGGGCGGCGGAGGATCGGGAATTCTCCAGTCGCGGTCCGGGTAACTTCCAGTCGTCCCTACGGGACTCGATTTCGTTGTGGTACTACCCTCTTTTGCTAAGCGGTTAGTCCTGTACGGCCATTTTCCGTCGACAGCACTCTTCCGCAATGGTAGAGTCAAAGGCCAATCAAAACCGCCGTTTTCGCCCCTTTCCCCTGTTTTACTTGTCTGTCGCTGGTAACCGATGCAGACCACCACGCGCCAAAATCTTCCCCCGGGACCCGGTCTCAAAATCAACTGCGGCGAGGAGATGCGGTATGGCTAAGCGACCCGGTGGAGTGATGGTGCAAGGCACCGAGGCCACCCGTTCCCAGTTGATCCCGGTCAAGGCTCGCGAAATTTCGCCCAATCGCAACCTGCTGCAACCCAGCGTGATTTTTGGCGCGAGCAGGACGGTACCGGCCTTTGCTTCCATCGCACCCAGCGCACCGCCCCCAGTCGCCTACGCGCCACCGGTAGTGAGCGCTCGCCCAGTCGTTCGGCCTGGGCCGGCAGCGGATGCAACCCCCGCTCCCGTGATAGCTCCCTCCGTTGGCCCGGCGGGCCGCATTGCCGACCGGCTCCGCGTAGGCACCAAGTTCCTGATCATCGTGCCCGGATTACGGCTGCTCGAACGCCAGGTGCCAGGGTTGCTGGCACAGTCACCGGGAGGCCCGGTTGCCGAGGTGACCCGGAACCCTAACGATCCATCGGTCCTTGGACTCACCAACCTTTCCAGTTCGGCTTGGGAAGCAGTCTCCAACGGCTCCCGGCGCCAGATCGCGCCCGGGCAGACGATCAAGCTCGCTCCGGGCGCCAAAATCGACTTCGGCTCGACCGATGGTGAGGTTGGCTAAACAGCACAAAGAAGGATGGGCAACATGGCAACCGAAGTGCCTCGCGAAAAGCTGAGAGAACTGATGGAAAAAAACGGAGACGGTCTTCTGCAGGACCGTGACCGCTGTGAAGGCCTGTTGAAGGACTATTGTGGCGGGCATCGCCGCGAGATCTCCGCTATTGTCGGGGCGCTCGAGGAAAGGGTCCCACTGGAACTCAAGTCTTCGTGGCAAGCGGCCATGACGCCCGAAGCCATGCGGGCAAGGCTGGTGCAACGGCTCGAGGAGAACCGCGGACTGGCGCCCGAAATTGCCAACTATGCTGTCGACACCTGGTCCTACGCGCTCGGTGTGGGTCTGGAACGAAGCTCCGACCGGGTACAGGATTTGCCTGCCGCCTATGTCAACGGTTTGGCGACGGGAGCGTCGGCTGCTGAACGAGCAGCCGCGGATCGTCCGGCGGGCTCCCTACCGGCCGCAGCCCCCGTGGTTCCACCCGTCGTGGTGAAGGGCGCGATGAGCAATCAGAACAAGGCGGTCGTGGGTGGAGTAGGTTTGCTGGCGGCCGCCGCCGTAGCTTTCGCCCTGCTGCACCACCCTGCGCCGCCCACGCCGGCACCGGGCGGCAATGTTCCTGATGTGCAGCATGGGCAGAATCCGCAAAATCCGACGCCCCCCGATCCCAACCTGCAGAACCCACAAACGGGACAGAACAATCCACCGCCTGCACCGGACGGACAAACCAAAACTAACCCCGCGCAGAACGGCCAACCAGCCGTGAATCATTTGAGCGCCGGCCCCTCTCAGCAGGCGAAAGTATCCTCTGTAACTTCGGGCGCGTCCGTGGCGGTGCGGCTGGATCGCGACTTTAACTCCGATAACTCCACCGTTGGGGAATTGCTTACCGCTACGGTGGTTACTCCGCTGACGAGTGAAGGCAATGTGGTCGTGCAACGGGGATCGAGTGCGCAATTAAAGGTCACAAAGATCGACAAGAGCGGCAAGATTTCGGGCAAATCGCACGTGGAGTTTGCCTTGGTCGGCCTGACCGCGCATGGCAAGCTCATGCATATCTCCGGCTCTTCCAAAGGCGTCGACGGGCCGTCGCAAGGTGTGAGGACTGCGGAGAGAACGGGCATTGGCGGCGCCGCAGGCGCTGCGATCGGCGCCCTCGCAGGCCACTTGTTTCACCATGCCGGCGCAGGCGCGGCAGCGGGAGC
>JBAVQC010000092.1:0-7737 GCA_049693715.1 Acidobacteriaceae bacterium
AAATCGTTAGAGTCCCGTCAGCTGCACCCGTTAAAAGCCAAACACTTGTCGCTCAGGACAGGCGACCCAATCGTCAATAAAGGCAACCATCCAATGCCCTGACCAGGTAGCCGGCTGCTGGAAAGCGAGTGGCCGGCCCCTTTCGGATCTTCGATTGGTGGGATTTACGGCAGGTTAAACTGCGGTGCTCAGAAATTTATCCCTCCCTTACGTATTCAATCGTGCTGCCGCCCGTCTTCAATGCTCCCCAACGTCCCCGCCATAAAACTTAAGGACGAATGTTCTATACCGCACGCCGGGTATGACTTGGGAGGATCAGGATGACATCGAAATTGAAAATAACTTTGGCGGCAGCCATCGTCACATTGGCTCTTGCTTGCAAGCCCATCGTCGCGCAGTCCGATCGCGCAACCATCACAGGAACGGTTAAAGACACTACGTCCGCGGTCATTCCGGGCGCTGAAGTCCGGGTGATCGATGTTGGAACAAACGACACCCAGACAGCAACCACGGAGAAAGGGGGCTTTTACCGCGTGGACAACCTCCCCACGGGCACCTATACGGTTGAATTCTCCAGTCACGGCTTCAAAACTCTGGACCGAACCGGCATCACGTTGCTCATTGGCCAAGTCGTCGAGATGAATGTTTCGCTCTCGGCAGGGGGTACAAGCGAAACCGTACAGGTGACGGGAGAACCGTCTCAACTGCAGACGGAAACTACCTCGATTGGGACCAATCTCAACGCCCAGGCCGTGAGCGAACTTCCCCTCAATGTCCAGGGCAGCCGAAATCTATCGAACTTCCTCTTTGACTATGTTCCGGGGGTCGAAGGGAGCGATTACGAGTCCCATATCGACGGCAGCACGGCGTTTACCAAGGAGGTGCTGATCGACGGCACATCCGCTGTCTCGCAGATTGGCGGCTACATCAGCGAATCGCAGCCTCCGCAAGAGGCCGTCCAGGAGTTTCAGGCCGATACGGCAGGCATTGCCCCAGATGCCGGACGCAGCGGCGGCGGTGTGTTTCGATACGAGCTCAAATCAGGCACCAACCAGATTCATGGCAGCTTGTTTGGCTTTCTGCATTCGACGGGTCTGGATGCGGTGGGTGCGGCCAACCAACTGGCTGCCCTTACCGATCCATCGAATGCGGCGGCGTATCTGCGTAAGAGCGATACCCTCTCTGACTGGGGAGGCGGTTTGGGCGGTCATATTGTAAAGAACAAACTGTTTTATTTCGTCGCATTCGAGCGGTATCAGCAAAGCGACCTGGCTCTGGGAAATAACAGCCGCACGGTGCCGACCGACGCCATGTTGGGATTGAATGCCGACGGAAGCCCGGCTGCATTCGCAGACCTCAGCCCGCAGCTTACCACCTCGAACGTCATCGGCACCGACCCTTGCGGCCATACCGTCTACCAGGGAGCAGTCGTCAACCCGGCAACCAACTGCGTCTTCGTGAATAACCAGATCCCGACGAGCCTCATCACATCCTCCCCAACCCGGCAGATTATTCAGCTGTTCCATCAGTATTACCAGCCGGAGACGAACACAACCATCAACGAAGCAGGTCCGGCCTATCAACCAGACCCCTACTTTCACAATACCCAGAGCAGTATCAAGATCGACTACAACGTGAGCAGCCGGCAGCATCTGAACGGCTCCTTCTATTATGACGACTACCCGCGCATCAACGCCGACCAGGGAGGAGCCTGGTCCGCCATACTTCCCAACGGCGGCCCGTTGGCCAACTCTTACACGCACAACACCACGGCTCCCGGTGCCCGCGTTAGCTATTCCTTCGCGTTTACACCCAATGTGCTGAATACCGTATATGCCACGTTCAACAGCTTCCGCAATCCCAGCATCGCGCTTTCAGAATCTGGAAACTGGGACAGCAAGCTTGGGCTCCTCAACGGCGCCGGAAACTTCCCGCTCATCAACTTCTCTAGCGGCTTCTTTGGCAACCCGGCAAACTACCAGAACGGATGGAACTTCTCTCCGCTGGGGAGCCAGTTCAACGATCATTATTCCGGCAACACTTAGGTCTATAGCGATCAGGACATTTACAACCGTGGGCGGCACAGCCTCAAGATAGGCGCCGAATTTCGCGCCTTGCAATTCAACTCCCATCCCGACCAGGGAACGTTTCAAGGTGGAAATCCGCTGATCTTCGATCCGACCTCGACCGCTGGTGCCTGGTACAACTACCCCAATGGCTTCAACAATCTGGGCAACGCCTTTGCCAGCTTCCTGCTCGGAGATGTCTTCCGGGCAACCAACACGACGCCCGATCCCGAGTATGGGCGTCGCAAAGCATTCTCGGTCTATGCCAGCGACACCATCAAGGTGAATCCACGGCTGACCATCAACCTGAGCCTTCGCTGGGACTACAACAACCCTTACAAAGAGAAGTACGGTCATTGGTCCAGCTTCGTTACCGATGTCTCGAACCCGGTTACTGGCCTCCAAGGCGAGTACCAGTACCTTTCTAACGGCAGCCAGTCATTCGAAACTCGCCAGGACTGGTTCAACTATGCCCCGCACATCGGCGCGGCTTATATGCTGACGAATAAGACCGTTCTACGCGGCAACTACGCCGTGTTCTATGTGCCTCTCAACCTGAATACATACGGCGGCATTCCCTACCAGACGAGCGGAAACCCGGGATTTTACGAGCAGAGCACAGAGAGCAGCTTCAACTGGGGCGGCGGCTACAATCCCATCCTCAGCCAGGTCAAGACGCCGGACTACACGCAGTACGGTCCTGTTAGCATCGATCCGCGTGCGTTAACGCCCGGCAATACCGAGCAATACAACATCGGCATTCAGCGCGAACTTGATCGCTCTTCGACGTTCGAAGCCAACTGGATACAGAGTGCAAGTTATCACCTGCAGAGCGGAATCTTCCGCAACAACCAGCCGACCGTGGCGAACCTGCAAAACTACTTGATCAACGGCACTTACCCGGCATCCTATAACGGTTATTACCAGGGAGTGGGCGCATCTTACGCAGGCATCACACCCTATCCCCAGGTTGCGGCCGGCTTCGGGCCGTTGTATTCGGTGGGCACACCGCTCGGCAATGGGGACTACAAGAGTGTGCAGCTAAGCATTACCCGGCGAGTGGCCCAAGGGCTTTCGGCTCTCGGCAGTTATAACTGGTCCCGCGCTCACGGTGATGTGGATTCCAACTTTGAAGAGTTGTACTACGCGGGCTCTTTGCAAAATATCTACGACCTGAAGGACGAGCGCAAAGACATTCTGGACTTCGACGAGACCCATATCGTGAAAGGCTACATCATCTACAACCTTCCTTTCGGCCGCGGGCAACGGTTCGTGGGAGATTCGGGTCGCGTGATGGATGCGATAGTAGGCGGCTGGAGCACGGACTTCAACTTCCACTACAACACGGGAACTCCGATATCGCTGCACTCTTCCAACAGTTATCCCGGGTTTCAGTCGGTCTACGCCAATATCGCGCCCAATTGCAACCTCACCACGGGCCACAAAGGAATCGGGCAGACGTTCATCAATACATCGTGTTTCTCCAATCCTGACGCTGCAACAGGAACCCTGGGGAACGGGCAGAATTTCCAGCCCGGCGTTCGCAATCCCGGCTTTTCCTCCGAAGATCTTGCCGCGCACAAGAGTTTCAGCGCGGGCTCAGACAACCAGTACAAACTAACCCTTCGCATGGAGTTCTACAACGTCTTCAATCGTGCTCACTTAGCCGGACCGATCACCAATCTGACTGACCCCAACTATGGCCGCATCACCAACTACGCTAGTGGCGGAGGCCGCGTTGGGCAGTTTGGAGCGCGGTTTACTTTCTGACGCCTACCGTCGAGTCCGCTGGGTTCAGAGAGGATGCATAATGTTTCGGTCATGGATACAGATTGCCGGTGCGGGATTGCTCATGGTGGCATGGATGGCCGTCCCCGTCGCGGTATCCGGCGAACGCGCCGGGGGCGCGGATCATGCCGGCAGCAAATGGAAGCTGGTCTGGAAGGATGAATTCGATGGTCCGGACGGCAGCATGCCGGATCCAGGTAAGTGGAGCATCGTCCGGCAAGGCTCCGGCTTCGGCAATCAAGAGCTTGAATACTACACAGACCTGCCGGCCAACTCGCACATTGAGGGCGGTATGCTGGTCATCACCGCCAGGAAGGAAAATTTTAAAGGAGCGGATGGGATCGTTCGGGACTACACATCCGCGAGGCTCGAAACCGCTGGCCGCTTTCAGCAGAAATACGGCCGCTTCGAAGCGCGTATCAAGCTGCCGAAGGGCCAGGGAATCTGGCCGGCATTCTGGTTGCTGGGCGACGACTTCAGTGCGGCGGGTTGGCCGGCATGTGGCGAGATCGACATCATGGAGAATGTTGGATTCGAACCGGGGAAGATTCACGGGACTCTGCACGGGCCGGGATATTCAGGGAGCAACGCGCTCACCGCGGCCTACACTCTGCCCGACCACGAGGCCATGAGCGACGGCTTCCACCTGTTCGCGGTTGAATGGGAGCCCGAGACGATCCGCTTCTACGTGGACGACGATTTGTTTGAGACCCAGACGGCAGACAGTGTCCCAGGCAGTAAGCGCTGGGCCTTTGATCATCCGTTTTACATTCTTCTCAATCTCGCCGTTGGGGGTGCGTGGCCGGGGAATCCCGATGCGGCCACACCGTTTCCCGCAACCATGCTCGTCGACTATGTCCGGGTCTACGCGCTTCAGGCAAACCAGGAACGCTGACTTCTGGAACGCGGGTTCTGCTCGAGTGGTGTCCGCCACACAGATGATCATGGGTTCGGCCAATCTGCCGCTTCCGCGTGGCTCATCGGACTCGCCCAGGAACTCAACTGAGCGCGATGCACCACGACTATCCGAATGTCGGAGAAGAGTCTTACGGTACTTATGTGTCCTCAAGCCGTTCGGTTAGTCTTGGGGTTGGAGAGGTCACTTGAGCTTTACAAGAGGACTCAATCATGACGAATAGAGAAGCCGGAATCAATGTAGTCCGCGAGATGATGGGCGACCAGGCGGCCGCAAAACTCAGCACTTCCGCTGACTCAAACACCTTCGGTGCCTCGATCGCTGCCTACGCGCTCGACCAGGTCTTTGCAGATATCTGGACTCGTCCCGGTCTGGACAGGCGCTCCCGCAGCCTGGTTTCGATGTCCGTCATGATTGCCATGCGTCAGCCCCATGAATTCGCCATCCACATGGGGGCCGGGCTCAACAACGGCCTCACATTGAAAGAAATCGAGGAAGTTCTCATCCAGGCGCTGCCCTACGTGGGCTACCCTGCCATCGCAACCGCGCTGGCAGCTGCTGCCGAGGTCATCAAGGAGCATGGTCTGGACAGCGACGAAAACTACACTGGCCACCGCGGCCTGCTTTGACACTAAACGGCGTAGTCGCGCTTGCCCCGAAGATTTGTTCCGTCGGCCGTCAACAATAAGCGCTTGCCTTGTTCGGCGGTGAGCCAATTGCCAACAGGCACTCCCAACCGTTTTGCACCCTTTACCCGGCGAATGCCAGCAGCCGGGTCTGCACCGAGGAGACAGCAATCAGCAGCCTCGCAGGCCAGCCTCCGGACGGCAGCCAAACGCAGGTTGATAGTGGTTGATGCATAGTGCCGCTGTTCGAGGGATATTCGATACCGGGTAACTACAGTCTTGTTGAAAGCAAGCCTGGGCTCCGAGCAATACCATTCGATGAATTCTCTGATTGCATGATCGTAGGTTCGTTGTGAACTCCGAGACGTCAGACTGTTAAAACCGCTCACTTCGATTGCTCAAGATCCGGGAGTTTCAGAACATGCTTGGGTGTCCGTTTGCGACTTGTGCTGCTCTTTGCCATCAGTGCGGCCTCCATTTGCCGTGGCAAACAGCATCACCCTGATTGCAATTTCGGTCTATCGCACCCTGCGGCGTTTACCGGATACTGAAACGCGGATGGAGGGCCCAGAGGAGTTGATCACGTAGACGATATCAAACCATCGAACAGAGATCGGATCAGGTTGCGCGTGCTCTTCTGAGAGAGTTCCGCACCAAGGATTCTCTGTGTGACAGCGAGGCCATGAGCGAGATTGATCATCACCGTCATGAACTCATCCGGCGTCAATCTCGAAGTGAGATCAGGAGATCGCAAGAGGTCCCTGAAAAGCTCACCACCATTGCGACGCTGCTGCCGATGCGCTTCAACGAAGCTTTTCCGAATGGGTTCACTTCGAAGAGCTCCGACCTCGAATTCAGCGCGAAGCACAATCCAATCATGGTCCGTCACCAGGTCGGCAAGGGCGTCCCGAAATTTCTCTACACGCCTTTTAGGAGACGGCTCGTCCTTCAGCAGAGACCGGAAGAAATCCAGGCGGCTCGCCTGTTCCTCACGGATTACAGCGACAAACAGTTCTTCCTTGCCGTCGAAGTTGGAATAAAGAGCACCCCGAGAATACCCGGCATCCTCGGCAATCTTCTCCGCCACGGCGCCGCCAAGCCCATAACGCAAAAAGTGCTTGCGCCCAACGGCTATCAGCGTGGCACGGGTTTGCGCTCGACTCTCCTCGCGGGTGAGTCGCTTTCGTGGTCTTGCGGTAGTCACAAGTGCTTCCTTTCCGTCGGTTGCCGCTGCGATCCACTGCTCGCCGCAAGCATACGTCTCAAGACGCTATGAACTGCTGTGATGCAAGTCCTGTGCGGAATTCGATGAACACTCTGCATCCAGATACGATCATACCGTATCCAATCTCGAAGATCACTCGTTAGCCCCGCCTGCACTGGCTGGGTAGCAGGGAGAATGGATGCTCGATCCGTTCCATCACGCCTTCAGGCTCACCTATTTGGTTCTTGGGTTGGTGATATTTGCCAGACAAGTCTGCCTTCCTGTTCCGGCTGTTCTTTTCCTGCTGGCTGCAGGAGCTCTGGCGCGAACTGGGGAGCTGAATGTAATCCTTGTGCTGGGTGTGGGCATCCTTGGTTGCCTTGCTGGAGATTTGGTTTGGTTCGAAGCCGGCCGACGCTGGGGCAGCCAAATCATGCGGATACTCTGTGTCTTCAGCAGTGACCCACACTATTGTGCCCAAAGAGCACGCGAAGCCTTTACAAGGTGGGGGTTGCGGGCTCTGATCGTTGCGAAGTTTATCCCTGGACTCGATGGGGCCACTCCACCACTGGCCGGTGTGGAAGGTTCCAAGAGGACCGCGTTCCTTGCCTATGACTTTTGCGGCTCTCTTCTGTGGTCGGGTTTGTATACCAGCCTGGGTTATCTCTTCGCAAATCGCATCGTGGCCATTGCTGCGTCGATGGCTGGATTCGGAGACATTATGGCTGCGCTGATTGGAATACCGCTTGCTTGCTACGCGGGCTGGCGCGTTTGGATCATCATGCACATGCTGCGTCATCTGCGGCTGCGAAGGATAACGCCAGCCCTTCTGCATGAGAAGCTCGTGTCGGGAGAGCAGGTCGCGATCATTGATCTATTGAGCTTTGAAGAGGGTCCGGAAAACAGCGTTGGCATTCCTGGAGCTGTGCGGATGGACCCGGCACGACTCCGCAGTCGATCGAAGGTTTTGGTGCCTGAGCACATTGGAATCATTCTGTACTGCTCTTCTTCAGGAGAGTTGACCAGTGCGCGGGTGGCTGTTGCCTTGCAAAAGAAAGGCATCTCGAATGTCTGGGTCCTCGAGGGAGGGCTGACCGCATGGCAGAAGGAAGGCTTCTCTGTAACTTCGCATCTCAG
>JBAVQC010000093.1:0-1786 GCA_049693715.1 Acidobacteriaceae bacterium
CCCTCCATCTACCCCATCCTGAAGACCGCGTTTCATCTGAACTTTGGTCAGATTGGCTTGCTGACTCTGACTTTTCAGATGACGGCCTCGATTCTGCAGCCTTTTATTGGATACTTTACGGACCGCAAGCCGCTGCCTTATTCCCTGCCCCTCGGCATGCTGTTCACCCTGGCAGGACTGCTTTTGCTGTCGATTGCGCCTACCTTCCCGTTGCTGCTGCTGGCCGCGTCTTTGATTGGCATGGGCTCGGCGGTCTTCCATCCGGAGTCATCGCGGGTGGCGCGTCTTGCCTCTGGTGGACGGCTTGGACTAGCGCAGTCGGTCTTTCAGGTTGGGGGGAACACGGGAGCGGCGATAGGACCGCTGTTGGCTGCGTTTATCGTGCTGCCGCACGGCCAACGCGGAGTGGCATGGTTTTCGCTGGTAGCCCTGGTAGCTATCGTGGTGTTAACGCGGGTAAGCCGCTGGTATAAGCCCCGCCTGGGGTATTTGAAAAAGCGTTCCACCAAGCATGCCGAGACAGGCTTATCGCGCGGCCGGGTGGTCTCGGCAATCGCAGTTCTGATCGCACTCGTCTTCTCCAAGTATTTCTATTTGGCCAGCTTCACAAGCTATTACACCTTCTATCTCATAACCCGTTTTCACATTGGGGTGCGGAGTTCGCAGATACACCTGTTTGTTTTTCTGGGAGCCGTCGCTGCCGGCACTCTCATTGGAGGCCCGATTGGCGATCGCATAGGGCGCAAGACGGTGATCTGGTGCTCCATCCTCGGCGTTTTGCCCCTGACCATGCTGCTGCCCTACGCGAACCTGCTCTGGACCAGCGTTTTGAGCGTTCTCGTCGGGTTGGTTTTGGCTTCTGCTTTTCCCGCAATCCTTGTCTACGCGCAGGAACTGGTGCCGGGAAGAGTCGGAACGATCTCCGGGCTGTTCTTCGGGTTTGCCTTTGGTATGGGCGGCATCGGCGCGGCTATCCTGGGCAGAATCGCCGACGCCACCAGCATTCTCTTTGTGTACAAGATATGCGCCTATCTTCCGGCGATTGGACTGATGGCGGGGTTCCTGCCTAAACCGCCCCAGCCTCTCTCGATGGAGTAACCCCCATAACTAGCGTTAGGGGTTACTCCGTCTGGAGTGGACCCCTCGGTTTCCCCCTGTCCCGGTTTCCCCCAGAGGCCGGAAACTGTCGATACAACTTGCCGTATCAAAGTGGGTACCGGGTTCCTTGATACTCAGCAACGTGGAATCCGGAGTACCCCCATGGTCGACAGTCTGCAGCACGTTTTGAGATACATCTACGCATCGCGTGTGGCTCAGCGAGAGGACCGGTGCATCCGCAGGCAGGTTTGCAGGATAGTCGTTATTAAACAGAACGCGATTATGCTTGAAACTCAGGCCTTCCACCGAAGCGGCGTATAAGAGTGGACGTTGGAACAGTTCGAACGAATTGTCCTCGATACGTATGTTGCGGGCGTTGAAATATTGTCCGCCTCTTGTTCCTTCAACCGGGAAGATGATCGAAATGGAGCCCTGGCCATAAGGGCCCATATTTGTATCAAGAAACCTGTTATGCCTAACCAGCACATTGCGAGCAGGAGCATTCTCGAACCAGTCGGAAGCATCCGCGGTAAATAGGAGCGCGGGGCCTGACAAATGATCAAAGAAATTATCTTCCACAACTGTCGAGGCTTGACTTCCGAACAATGCTCCTCGGGCACGGTTATGACGAATGTGGTTGTTCCGGTAAATTACGTTAGGCTGCCATGCCAGATTCTCCGCGGCGTCC
>JBAVQC010000094.1:0-8401 GCA_049693715.1 Acidobacteriaceae bacterium
GTTGAATAACCGGCCGAATTGGGTACTGATTCCTCTGACGGGGATTCTCGGCTTGCCCCTGATAGGCTGAGGGGCTGCCTCTGAGGACATGGCTTTAGCCACTGAGGGCTGCTTAAACGAGAAGGAAAGATGCCCTCTGGGGCTTAAAGCCCACGATCTCCGCGCGGTTTTTTCGCAAGCTGTTCAGCCGCGCCGTTAAGCAGTTAAGATCCGATGTAGGGACCAAAGGTAAACCCATGGCAAAGGTTGAGCTTTCAGAAGAAACGAAAGCAGGGATAGAAGAAGTACGAGAAGCCGATCTGCTGATCGCGGTCGCTGTGCCGGTGGATACCGAGCAACTGCGCGCGGCGGCCACGCAGGCGATCCTTGGCACCGGACAATCCATTTCCGGGCTGCGCACCGTGGTCGCGTTCCCCGGCCAGGCCGGCGTGGAAGCCCCCATTCAGGCGAAGACGGACCTCGAACCCGTGGAAACGCCGGGATTGCGCTTCGTCCCTTATGCATCGTCCGCCGCCAGTCCGGAGAGAATACCCTGGCTCCCAGCCACCAACACCTATCAAACGGTGTTTGCCATGGCCCGCGAATTGGGAGTGAGCGCGTGCGCCGTCATCGGATTCGATTTAGCCGCCTTACAGACAAATTTTCTGGCTCCCATGATGACGGCGATACTCGAAAGAGGCTGCGAACTGGTGATGCCCGTCTATGCCTTGGGAAAATTCGACGGCCTGCTGAACTCGAGCATTTATGCTCCCCTTACCCGCGCGCTCTATGGCCGCCGGGTGCGTTTTCCCTTGGCGCCGGACTTTTGTCTGTCCGCCAAGATGATTCCGGAATTGGAGTTGGCCTTGCAGCGAGCTGTCGCCCAGGGCCAGTCCACTTTCTGGCCGGCCACCGAGGCCGCCATTCGCGACTGCACGATCTGCCAGGTGAATGTGGAGACGCGGCACCTTCCGCCCGCCGACGGCGTCGATCTGACTACCGTCCTTTCCCAAACTGTCGGATCTCTATACGCGGAAATGACGACCCATGCTGCCCTGTGGCAGCGTATCCGGGGTTCCCAGCCAGTGGAGACATTGGGTGTACCGGTGGCTCAGCCGGCCGATGGGGCGGCGGCAGATACAACCCCCATGGTTGAAACCTTTCAACTCGGCTTCCGTAATTTGCAGGAAGTTTGGTCGCTCGTGCTGCCTCCGGTGACGGTTTTGGAGTTGAAGCGCCTGGCCCGGCCGAGCACTTCGCGCTTCCATCTGCCCGACGAGCTTTGGGTGCGCATCATCTATGACTTTGCTCTCGCCTTCCGTCTGCGTACCATTAGCCGCGCCCATTTGCTGGGGGCATTGACCCCCCTTTACCTGGGCTGGGTAGCCTCCTACGCGTTGGAAGTCGGAAACGCCGGCCCGGCCGAGGCGGAGCAGAGGCTGGAGAAGCTGGCTCGCGCCTATGAAGAGGGCAAGCCCTATCTATTATCGCGGTGGCGTTGGCCAGACCGCTTCAACCCTTAGGCCCGGAGGAAATCATTATGTGGAGTCAAGTGTCACAGTCACTGCACGAATCGATGGCACGGGTCATTAGCCGCATCGCAACACTGCTTCCAGGGATTCTGGCCTTTATTCTTGCCGTCCTGTTCTTCGCCGCGATTGCCTGGGCACTTGCGTGGTTAGTCCGCATTCTTCTCAATGCTATCCGCATCGACGAACGGCTGGCCCGCGGCACCAACGCGATAGCGGAGTGGTCCCCCACGTACACGCCCACCACCCTGATCACGCGGGTGGTTTACTGGTGCATCGTGCTGGTCGGCTTTCTGGTGGGCCTGGAGGCTTTCGGCGCATCGTCTGACAATCTTCTTTCGGCTCGCTTGCTGGGCTATATACCCAACGTAGTGGGCGCCGTCGTGTTGCTCATCCTGGGCAACGTGATTGCCCGCTTCCTATCGCGCAGTGTGCTGATCGGCGCGGTCAATATGAATCTGCATTACGCACGGCTGTTAAGCCTGGGCATTAAGTGGCTGGTCCTGGTGCTTACCGCCGCGATGGTCCTCGATCACCTGTCGATTGGGGCCGCGATTGTGGATCTCGCGTTTGGCATTCTTTTTGGCGGCATCGTCCTTGCGCTGGCGCTGGCCGTAGGCCTCGGTTCGCGTGACCTGGTAAGCCGCTCGCTCGAACGGGAGGCGGCCCGGCCCGCTGGAGAGAGCCTACCCGAAGAGCAGTTCCGTCACTTTTAGTTTTCTTCCTGGCCTTGCGCTGGATAACGGCACCTTGGTTGTAGCAAATAGCTCCCCCGGTTTCTAACTCTTACATCGATGCGAAAGCTGGGTGAGTCGATATGGATAAACCAATGAAAGTCGCTATTTTGGGGTTTGGCACCGTGGGCAACTCGGTTGCCCGCATTTTGTGTGAACATCCTCCGAAGGGCGTAGAACTGAGCTGCATTTTTAATCGCGGCATTGAGCGCAAACGCGTCTCGTGGGTCCCCTCATCCGTTCTTTGGACCGACAAGTTCGATGAGGTTCTGGCGATCCGGCCCGACATCGTGATCGAACTTGCAGGCGGTCTGCATCCCGCGGGTGAATGGGTCAGGCAATCGCTGGCGGCGGGCAGAAACGTAGTCACTGCGAACAAGAAGCTGATTGCCGAACAGGGCATCGCGCTCGAAGAACTGGCCCGGCTGCATGGCTGCCAATTACTTTACGGCGCCGCGGTTGCCGGCGGAGTGCCTGTGATCCCCGCCGTACAGCAGGGGCTCGCCGGCGACCGCATCAACCGCCTGCACGGCATTTTGAATGGGACCTGCAATTTCATTCTCAGCCATATGGAAGACGGCGCCGAGTTTGAACCTACACTGCGCGAGGCGCAGGAGCGGGGATACGCGGAGGCCAATCCCTCGGAAGACGTGGACGGCTTTGACGCCCGGGCCAAGCTGGTTATCCTTTCCCGCATCGGACTGCGGGTGGAGGTTCTGCCGGAGGAAGTGGCCTGCCGTACTATCCGCGACGTTTCTGCGATCGACTTTGCCTATGCCAAGGATCTCAACTGCACCATCCGGCAGATTTCGCGCGCCGAGGTCAGAAACCAGGAATTGCTGGCGACGGTTGGCCCCATGCTGGTCCCGCGCCGTTCTCCCTTGTCCTGGTCGCGCGGTACCGAAAACATGGTGATCTCTGGCGGCCACTACGGAGGCGAGATCGTCTTCTCGGGTCACGGGGCGGGGGGAAATCCCACTGCGGTTGCCGTGCTCTCCGATGTGCTGGCGATCGCCCATGGCGGCTGCCCGGTGACCATCACCAGCACCCGCGCCAGTGTTGATGGAGACTTTGTCGTGCCCCACTACATAAGATTTGTGGTGGACGACAGCCCCGGCATCGTCGCTGCCATTGCCGGCCACCTGGCTGAGCAGGGCATCAACATCAACGCCCTGCTGCAGAAACCGGGGTATCCGAAAGACCGTCTGCCCTTTGTCGTCACGGTCGAGCCCTGCCCCAGCTCCGCGTTAAAAGCAGCCCTGAAGAAAATCGCGCGACTGGACTGCATGCAGGCTGCACCATTTGACCTTCAGATGTTGGAGGAATCGCCCTCTCACTGAGAGATCTGCGGTTTCTTTCTCAAAAGCCCAAAACCGGATGGGGCTCATAGGGCTCCTCCAGAGCCTTGATCTCCGCGTCATCCAAATGGATTCCAAGCGCTTCAATCGCCTGATCCAGATGCGCCATCTTGCTGGCGCCGATGATCGGTGAGCTAACCCCTGGCTTGGACAGGATCCATGCCAAAGCTATCTGTGCATTCTGCACTCCGCGCTTTTTCGCAATCTCAGTCAAGCGGTCGACCACAACAAAGTCCGAGGGCCGGTAATAAAGCCTTTGCGCAAAATCATCAGTCTTTGCCCGCACCGTCTCCCCGAGGCTCTCGGCATTCCGATTCCCGGCAAGAAACCCGCGTGCCAGGGGACTCCACGGAATGAGCCCCACACCCTCCTCCAGGCAAAGTGGGATCATCTCCCGCTCTTCTTCCCGGTAGACCAGGTTGTAGTGATTTTGCATGCTGACAAACCGCGCCAGGCCCATCAAGTCGGAGGTCTGCAGCATTTTCAGAAACTGCCACGCGTACATCGAGGAGGCGCCGATATACAGAGCTTTGCCCGCCCGCACCACCTGGTCCAGAGCTTCGAGCGTTTCTTCGATAGGGGTATGGGGATCAAAACGGTGGATCTGGTAAAGGTCGACATAGTCGGTCTGCAAACGGCGCAGGCTATCGTCGATGGCGTGCATGATGTGCTTGCGGGACAGACCCTGCTGGTTCGGATCATCTCCCATGGCATTGAAAACTTTGGTGGCAATCACTAATTTGTCCCGCGACGGACCGTACTCCTTGAGCGCGCGGCCGGTGATCTCTTCGCTGACCCCGAGCGAATAAATATCTGCTGTGTCAAAAAAGTTGATCCCCGCTTCGATCGCGCGGCGGTAAAACGGCCGCGCCTCCGCGTCCTCCAGCACCCACTCGCGCCACTTCTTCGAGCCGTAGGTCATGGTCCCGAGACAGATCCGGGAAACTTTCAGGCCGGTCGAGCCAAGATTGACGTATTCCATTGCACCCCCTGAGTTCGATTCTATCCGCTCAGCTTCTCAGCAGATGTGTGGACACTCCACCGATAGAAATCTCGCTCGACGGCGCACCCGTGCCCTGATGGGTGAGATTAAGGATGGGATTACAGCGCAGATGGGATCGATAGCGCTGCATGCGCATTTGGCACGGCGCCGGCCCTTCCGATTCGGTACTTGATGGTCCGACACAGACAAAAAGGCTAGGTCGCCTCTCACGCTACTCCCCTCAATGTCGATAACCGTACTGCTACTGATCCAAAGCGGAACGGTGCATCACGATGACCCCATTAGAACGATCGCTCACGCGTGCCATGAATGCACACGTGGCGGTTATTCCGCGCTGCGGCGCTCTCACAATTTCCATAACTTTCCTGGTGTTCGCAGCTTTGACGCTCCTGGGATGCGGTCTAACGGTCAACTCCACGGCTGGCTCCGGTTCCAGCCAGAGCGCGGGGAGCGGAGGAGGGAGTGAAACCGCAGCGCAAGGTGGCCCCGCCGGGGGACAAACCATCCCACCTCCTGGCGCTCTCCAGGCACTCACCGGGTGTGCCAATCCTAATACGGGCGTTGCCAGCGGAGATTTTGGTGTGGGAACCGCTCCCGTCTACACCCTCGTCGACAATCAGACACCAGTCGTGGGAGCACCTGACTATGCATCCAACGCGATCTTTTGGACCTCTCGGGAAAACGCGCCGGGCCAATCAATCCTGCTGGCGGGCGCCTTCACGAACGTGACCAAGACTGTGCGTTTAGCTCTTATCCCGGCCGGAACCATTGACTGGGAGACGTTGGTAGGCGGAAGCAGCACGGTAATTCCTACTACACAGCAGGGCACGACCGGATTGTCATTCATTGTCCCTGCAAATTTTCCTGCGGGCGTTTATGGATTTGAGATCCAGGATTCTTCGACATCGCCCATTTTCGGGTTGGCCAACGCACCTTCCCTGAATTGGGCGATCGGAGTTCCAGGAGCAACAGAGCCAGCCCAAGCTTTGCAGCATCAAGTCTCTGATTGTGGTGTGGAAGCAGGCGGCACATTGCGCCTTTTCGGGAAAAATTTCACTCCTTCTGACCAGGTCATTTTGCAGTCGCCCACTGGCTCTGCGTACTCATTCAAACCCTCGAACATCGACGCTACCTCCATTACCCTGCAGGTTCCCAACACACTTGCTCCCGGAAGTTTCACCGTCTGGGTAGGCAATTCCCCTTGGGATGCCACCTCAAGTCCGGCCGCTCAGATCACCATCAATCCACCTTTGACACTCTCTGCAAGAAATGTCGCATGCTCTACCCTTGCCGGCGATGGCGTCACCGACGATACGCAACATCTGCAGTCATGCCTGGACTGGTACGCTCCCGTGTCTGGCTCAAAGGAAGTCGCTTACATAGCAATCCCTGCTGGAAACTTCGTACTGACAGCTCAAGTCACAACCCACCCTTTTGAAGTTCTTATCGGGTCTTCTTCGGCCTCGACAAACTTCATTGGTCGACCCCGAAACTTACCTCCCGTTGCCTGGTTCAAGGTCTCTCCGTATTTCGGGATGGCTAACCTATCGCTAACAGCGCCGGCGAACCCCAACCTGCTTCTTAGTCCGGGCGTCCAAACCGGGAATCCTCTGACCTCTGGTCATTTGTTTTTCAGCGGCGTGAACTTCAGCTCAACTTCTGACGCCTCAAAAGGTGCGGAGTCAATGTTCGCCCTTGCAGGCCCCGATATTCAGGTTTATAACTCTTTCTTTCTCTCCAACTCCAATCAGGTTTTCGATATCAACTACGGCGATGGCGGTATCGTCTCGGGCAACGAAATTGTCGTTAACAACTTTACCGGCCTTGGCATCAGCGACAGCCAGAACATCATCTTCGAAAAGAACAAAACTCATTCGCAAAATACGCCCGGGCAAGGGAGCGGTGGTCATTCGGGGGGTTCCGGCCTCAGTATCAGCCGAGGCAACAGCCAGTATGGGCAATCGGCTCTGTCCAGAGATATCTACGTCGGCTACAACACCTTCGAGAATATGGGATCGAACGATCAGCAAGTGATCACCAACGACGGAGACGGGGGATCGTACTTCGGCCCGATAGCCTCGAGCACGGCTACAACGGTAACTCTAGCTGACGATCCGGCATGGAGCGGGCTGGGAACCACAAATCCTCAAGCCGCGGTTATGGTGATAGCCTTCGGCACAGGCGTTGGGCAGTACTCATTTCTCAAGAGTTACAGTGCTCGAACAATCGAGCTGTCGAGTCCGTGGAAGGTTCTACCCGACACCTCATCCGTGGTCGGCATTTTTCAATATGAGTTGAATATGACGATCGCCCACAACACAATAACCAACACGCTGGGGGCCTCCATCGTTTTAGGGGATGCTCTTGAAGGCGTCGTCGAGGACAATGTGCTGACTAATTCCGGGCAGGGAATTCTCATTTCTGCCTTTGGGCCCTATGGCGGCCCGGCAGCGCTTGGTCCCGTGATAAACACCGATGTCCTTCGCAATACCCTGGCACTTGGAGCAGGCACATTGATTGCTCGAGACGCGAACCCCTATATTTGGGGTATCGGAATTCAAGATTTTCCTGCCTGTTTGCTCTCGGGTCTTATGGTGCGGAATAACACGGTGCCATCTATCAATGTCATTTACAACACGAACGGGGTAAACGGAATCAGCGCCAATGTGATAGAGCAAAATCAGGCCTATTGGCAGCCAACGTTTCGTACGCCCGGCTTCCTGGTGCAGGACAACTCTCCTCCCCCCCCGTAAACCCGGACGGAGAACGCGGAGCACGTGGACCGGTAGCGATCGTTCTAGGTTGCTCCCTACAGCATTCAGGTGGGACCGTGATGGGGTTTGCAACGAGTCCAGGTGCCCGACGGGTGGGTATAATTTGATCATGCAAGGGATCCGAGGACGAGACCTCTTTTTGTTGGGACTTGTCTTTTATTTTCTCTGGGGCTGCTTCCTGTTGACACTGCACAAATTTGGCCCTAAGGGTGATGCGTTTCGGCAGTTCATCAAGGATCATAATTGCGTTGGAACGCGAGTGCCGTCGAAGGCTGCCGAGCGCGGGTATATCGAATACCACTGTGCCGATAGGTCCGATGACGTGAATCTCTACGACATGCCCAAAGGTCCCGATGGGAAATGAATAGCCGGGCCATAACAATCTAAAACCCCCACATCTCATGGCCCAAACGCTCTTGCGTTCCGCCGTCAAGTTGATTGCGATGCATGCGATGCTCTCAAATATCTGACGGTTAAACGCTCACACGCCAACACCGTTCTTGGAAACGGCTTTCATCGCGCTTAAATCCGGGGAAGGGTCTACCGGCGGGCGGCCGCCCGGACCGGAACGAAATCGGGCGATCAGGTCTTGGGGCCACCGAGGATTCATACAAGGACGCTCAATCCACCGAAAATAAACGGCGCCGGCAGCTACGGACACGGGCGCGACAAACAAAAGCGAGAGGGCGAGCCAGATCGGAAAACGGAGGTGGAAGCGAACCAGAAGGAGCTGAAGCATTAATATCGTGGTCCGGTGGGTCAGGTAAATGCTATAGCACATGCCACCGACAGTGGTCACAATCGGATTTCGGAGCATCCGTGGAATGAAGACTCCTTTGAAGGCGCCCACGAAGACGATCGGGAGAATGAGCGGGCCTACAAATAGGAAGGTGAGCGGCCGTAACCAGAACATAAGGACCCACAACGGGATTGAAACAAGATCCCAAACCTTGGTCTGCGGAACCCGGTCCCACCCGTCAACATAAAGGTCGGCAACCAAGAGGCCAACGAGGAAGAATTGTAT
>JBAVQC010000095.1:0-6306 GCA_049693715.1 Acidobacteriaceae bacterium
GTGAACAATCCCCTGGAAGGCTTAGTCAACCTCGTCTACCTGGCGCGAGGTGAACAAGATCTGGGAAAGGTCCGCAGTCATCTTCTGGACGCCGATCGCGAGCTGCAAAGAATCGCGCATATCACCCGCCAAACTCTCGGCTTTTACCGTGAAACCGCTGCCGCCAGCCTTTTTCGGCCGGACACTGTCATCCGTGAAGTCTTCGACTTCTTTTCCTTCCGCGCCGCCCAGGCGCGCATCCGTCTCCATGTAAACGTCAAAACAGAGCAAAAGGCCTGGGGAAACGCGGGGGAATTCCGCCAGGTGATCTCCAACCTCCTTGCCAACAGCCTGGATGCCTGCCAGGCCGGCGATGCCGTCTGCATAAGAGTTCGCGCGGCTCACAGCCGGCGGGATCTGACCCTCGAGGGGACACGCATATCGGTGGCGGACACAGGCTGCGGCATCGGCCCAGAAAACCTGAGCCGTATCTTCGAACCCTTCTTCACCACCAAAAAGGACACGGGTACAGGCTTGGGCCTGTGGGTTTCTCGCGAGTTGATCGAGAAGCACGGCGGCTATCTGGATGTGCGCTCCGCCACTACCGGGCGCCGCACGGGGACCGTGTTTACGATGTTTCTACCGGGGTCCGCGGTGGCCGACGAAAAAAGCGATTTGCAATCAGCGTAGAGCCGTTCCCTGCGAGTAACCAGATTTTAATGCGAACATTCGATAGCGAAGATTAGTATGGCGCAAGGTTTGCCTACAAGGAGAGCGCATGACAACGCCAGAGACAGTCTTCCATTATGAAGTTCAAAAATCGGTGGAGGACGGCTCGATCCCGGTTACGACCATCGTTTGTCATGGCAGGGTAACGGGCGAAACCGCCAGTCAACTCAAGGAAGTGGTCAAGCCGCTCATACCTTTGGGTGGCCGGATCGCGCTCGACCTGACTGACGTGGGTTTCATGGATAGCTCCGGCCTGGGATCCCTGGTAGGGCTGAAGGTGTCAGCGCTGAGAGAGGGATATTGCACGCTGACGTTGGTCAGCTTGTCCCCTCGGGTCAAGGAACTCCTTCGCCTCAGCAACCTGACGCAGCTGTTTGCCTCCTGAAGGGTACGGGCTTCAGCCCGTGGATTAGCTACCCAACATAGAACGGGCTATAGAGCGTGTGTGAGAAATCCGGGCTAGTCCCTAAACGGGACTAAGTTTGGAATTGAACTACTCACACACCCTCCAGCCCCTGAGGACATCTCTTTGCTGGCTTAAGCAGCCCTCAGCGGCTTTAGAGGATGCTGAAAAATTCAAAGACCGGCGCAAAAAGCGTACCTCACGCAGACTCTTGAGCCCATCGTAGTTTCTAGCAGTTGCGGGACGACTAAAGTCGTGCCCTGATACCAAGCAGGTTTTTTCTAGCAGCCTGTGAAGCCGTGCCTTACCTCAGGCGGGACCGAAGTAACGACGCAATATAACTCCTAAGCCAATAATCCATCCGCGTTCCTCCCGCAAATCCAGGTTACTCCCTCCGAATAACTGACACTAACTGCGCTCAACGTCCCTCGAAAGTAATGTTCCCGCGATGCCCTCGCTTGGGTACTTTCAAACTGTCACTACGGCGAGCAACGCGCTTTCCGAGCCTAATCTTCCAGCAAGTCCGGTCAAGTGCGGAGCGCAGTATGTGGACAGCCAACTCATCAACTAAACGGCAAAGCGGCGCAGCTGCGTTGTGCCTGGCGCTGGCCAGTGCCGCCATCGCCGGTTGCGGCTTTAGCATCAATGAAGCGGCGGTTATCAAGCTGTCCGCCATCCAGGCTACCGGCAACAACCTGCGCGTCACCCAAACCATGCAGTTCAAAACCGAGGCGCCGGTCACCTGGTCGGTGAACGGTGTTCCGGGCGGCAACGCTGAGATCGGCACCATTTCCAGCACCGGCCTTTACATCGCCCCGGCCATCGTTCCGCTCCCGAATAATCAGGTAACGATCGGAAGCTCCGCCGAGATCTATCCGTCGAAGGGCAGTTATGGCGTTTCTGTCCTGAACCCAATTCCCATCGTGACCACGATCACTCCGGGATCCTTTTCCGAGGGGAAGGCGCAGATCGTGGTGAACGGATCCGCCTTTGTCTACGGCGCGCAAATCCTGTGGAACGGAGCAGCCGTTCCCACCACCTATATATCCGGCACCCAGCTGGTGGCTGTCATCACGGAAAACACGCCGGGCACGTATCCCGTGACCGTAGTCAATCCTGATCCTGGATCGGCAACTTCCAAGAGTGTCAATGCATTGGTGCAGCCGGGGCAGGTAACGATCCAATTACAGCCATCGGAAACCAGCGTCCGGGTAAACAACACCATCACGATTACACCTACGGTCGGGGGCTCGCAAAACACTGCGCTCACCTGGACGGTAAACGGAGTAGCCGGCGGCAACGCACAGATCGGCACCATCAACGCCAACGGCGTCTACACGGCGCCCGCAGTGGTACCCAATCCAAACCTGGTGGTGGTGCAAGCGACGAGCGTTGATAATCCCACCGTTGTCACCATCGTGAATGTACAGGTTCTGAACCCCGTCCCCATTTTGCTGAATGCCACACCCTCTACGGTCAATATCGGTGCGAGCCCGGTCGTCCTGACTGGTGGAAGTTTCATCAATGGCGTCACGGTGCTCGAAAATGGTTCGCCGATACCGACGCAGTTCAATTCAGCCACCCAGCTAACGGCGACCGTAGATCCTACTGTTGCGGGTCCTTTCGATCTGCAGGTTCTCAATCCCGACCCCGGAGGCGCTGTCTCCGCCGATGTAGTGGAGCAGGTACCGGGCACGCCGTCGACGCCGCTGGTTTCTCCCCAGGATGCCTCGCGCTTCCTGATGCAGGCGACGTTCGGAGGTTCCGAGGCGGATATCAACCATCTCTCGACCATCGGCTATAACGCCTGGTTTGCCGAGCAGTTTGCGATTCCGAATACGCTCCACGAGCCGTACACCGAGCGCCAGATCATCCTGAACACCCAGCCGGCTTGCGCTCCGTCGGACGCCACCTGCAACCAGATGCTGTTCCTGCAGACCAGCGGCGATGCCTACTTCGAGCAGCCATTCTGGAGCAGCGCGCTTACCGGCAAGGACGCGTTGCGCAAGCGGGTGCAGTTTGCGTTGAATGAGCTCTTCGTGATCTCCAGCCAGGATGCGATCGTGGGCCAGATGCCGCGGGGCGTAGCCAACTACTACGACATGCTGGGCAATGACGCCTTCACCAACTACCGCCAGTTGCTGCAGGACGTCACGCTCAGCCCCATGATGGGCATTTATCTATCGATCCTGGCCAATGACAAGGGCGACGCTACGCGCGATCCGGACGAGAACTACGCGCGCGAGGTGATGCAGCTGTTGACGATTGGCCTCAACCAGCTCAACCCCGACGGAACACCGCAGTTGGATGGCAGCGGAAACCCGATACCCACCTACGGCCTCAACGACGTGGTCGGGATGGCCAAGATCTTTACCGGGTTCAGCTGGAACATGAACGGCAACACCAGCGAACAGGCGTGGTCCGGCTACGGCGCGAGTTATGCAGGGCCGGGGTATGGCCAGGATCTGCTGCCCCTGGTTGCTTATCCCGCGCACCACTCTACCGATGAAAAGGATTTTCTCGGTGTGACTGTGCCGGCGGGCGGATCGGACCCCAACGGCGATCTGAAGACTGCCCTGGATACTCTGTTCAATCATCCCAACACGCCGATCTTTATTTCCAAACAGCTGATTCAGCGTTTAGTCACCAGCAATCCGAGCCCGGCATATCTGCAGCGGGTGGCCGCGGTATTCACGGACAACGGGCAGGGAGTTCGCGGCGACATGCAGGCGGTGATCACGGCCATCCTGATGGATGACGAGGCGCGCAATACGAATGCGCCCACCTTCAGCAGTCCCACCTATGGCAGGGTGCAGGAGCCGCTGGTTCGCTTTGCCCACATGGCGCGCGCCTTTACCGCGGAATCGCGCAGCGGCGCCTTCGATGCCGGTAGCACCGAGGATCCCGCTTACGGCTTTGCCGAGATGGCTTCGCGTGCGCCCAGCGTCTTCAACTGGTTTGCCCCTGGCTATATACCCGCCGGCACCAGCATCGAGCAGGCGGGGCTCACCGCGCCGGAGATGGAGATCACCGATGTGACCACCGTGATCGGCTATCTCAACAGCATGCAGGCCGCATTGTCTGGCGGTTACGGCAACAATGGCGATCTTTACATGACGCTGGCAACGGAGACCGCACTCGCCAACAATCCCGATGCCCTGCTCGACCGCGTGAATCTGCTGCTGCTGTCAGGCAACATGTCGCCCACCTTGCGGAGCCAGATTTTGGCGGCGGTGAATGCCATCTCCGTACCGGCCGGCGGCGATGCGGATGCCATCAACAATGCGCTTTCGGCGCGCGCACAGACTGCGATTTTTCTAACCGTCGCTTCGTCTGAGTACACTGCCCAGCACTAGGAGCTTACGACTATGCGGAAGATCGATCATTCCCGGCGCCAGTTTATGAAGACTGCCTCCTATGCGGCGGCGGCCGGCGTGACCGCAAGCCCTTTGCTGCACAGCATGCGCGCGCTGGCGGCGATGAGCTCGCATGCTGCCGCGGCCCCCACGGACTACCGGGCTATTGTTTGTGTCTACTTGCAGGGCGGCAATGATGGTCACGGTACCTTGATCGCGACCGACTCCGACTCCTTTGCCGCGTTTACCCAGGCGCGCAGCGGCGCTGAGGGGCTCGCGTACCCCATAAGCGAACTGCTGCCGATCGCGCCGGTGACTCCGCAGTCCGGCCGCAGCTTTGCGCTCAATCCTTACCTCACGGGGATACAGAACCTCTTCAACGCTGGACGGTGTGCGCTGGTTGCCAATACTGGAACTCTGATCGAGCCCATCACCAAACAGCAGTGGAATTCAGGGAACGCGCCTCTCCCCAGGTCTCTCTTCTCGCATTTCGATCAGACCAATGCGTGGGAAGCGATTGCCGCAGACGGCGCCAATCGCGGATGGGGCGGCCGCATGGCCGACTTGTTCGAGAGCATGAACAGCAATGCTTCGTTTACCTGCATCAGCACCAGCGGCACCAGTCTGTTTCTTTCCGGGCAAACGGCATTTCAGCTTCGGGTGACCGCCGCCGGGGCTTTGCAGGCGAATGGGCTTGCCAACCCGCTGTTTGGGTCCGCGCAGGGGACGGCCGCGGTGCAGTCGATTATCAGCGCCGATAGCGACAACCTCTTTGCCAAGGAGTACGCAGTCGTGGTTCGGCGATCGCTCGAGGCTCAGGCGGCCTTGGCGGCGGCCATGGCGCCCGCCGGACCGACAGGCGTGCCCAACCCCACCCAGTACCTTGATCCCACGACCAATAAATTGACCGATAACCCGCTTGCGCAGTCATTGCAAACGGTAGCCCGCGTCATCGCCGGCCGCACAGCGCTGGGAGTGAGCCGCCAGGTCTTCTTTGTGCAGTTGGGCGGTTTCGATACCCACGATACCCAGGCCAAACGCCACTCGATCTTGCTGAGCCAGTTGGGTGCTGCGTTCGAGTACTTCGATCAGCTGATGATCACCGCCGGCCTAAGCAGTAACGTGACGTTGTTTACCGCTTCTGATTTCGGCCGGACTCTCACGGCCAACAGCGATGGCACGGATCACGGCTGGGGCAGCCACCACATCGTCGCCGGCGGAGGGGTTGCCGGACAGAATATCTATGGTGAGTATCCGGTCGTCGGTGCGAACCAGGCGAATGATGTGGGGGCGGGGCGGTTGATCCCGACCACGGCCGTCGAGCAGTACGGCGGAACACTGGGAAGATGGATGGGGCTATCGGATAGCCAGGTCCGCGAAGTGTTTCCTAATTTCGCCAACTTCGGCAGTGATCCGTACCTGGGATTGATGGGTTAGGTTTCGTCATCTTCTCTCCCTGGAAGCGCCGCCCTTTCCTTTGTCATCCGACCAAGTTAAGAGAGGAATGAACGGGGAGAGATCGTGTTCCTTCCACCCACGTGAGCTCGCGCTTTGATACAAGAAGCAAATGACGAGGGCTTTAAGCCCTTCCACTCGGTTTTGGATTTGGTGTCAGGGTTAAAACCCTGACCTACCAAAATCCCATTCGGAAGCCTTCATTAAGGCCCACAAAAGCGTGTCAGGGTTGGTCGGGTAGGTCAGGGCTTTACAGGCTGCGGAAAAACGCGTCGTCGACCCTTCCCTTTGTCATCCCGAGCCGGTGACCTCGCCTGCGGCGAGGTCATGAAACCAATGAACAAAACGCGGCCCAAATCTGCTGTTGATTCTATGTGGTTTAAC
>JBAVQC010000096.1:0-14735 GCA_049693715.1 Acidobacteriaceae bacterium
TGAGAGAGGGACGAGATGGCGAAGGAAAAGTTTGACCGGTCCAAGCCGCACGTGAACGTGGGGACGATTGGGCACATTGATCACGGCAAGACGACGCTGACGGCAGCAATCACGAAGGTATTGTCGAAGCACAATCCGAAGATCCTGTTTCGTTCGTTTGATTCGATTGACAACGCGCCGGAAGAGCGGGAGCGTGGTATTACGATTGCGACCGCGCACGTGGAGTACGAGACGGCGAACCGTCACTACGCGCACGTGGATTGCCCGGGTCACGCCGACTACATCAAGAACATGATTACCGGTGCGGCGCAGATGGATGGAGCGATCCTGGTGGTGGCGGCGACGGATGGTCCCATGCCGCAAACCAAGGAGCACGTGCTGCTGGCCCGCCAGGTAGGGGTGCCGTACATCGTGGTGTTTCTGAACAAGTGCGATGCGGTGGAAGACGAAGAGCTGACCGACCTGGTGGAGATGGAAGTCCGGGAACTGTTGTCGAAGTACAACTTCCCTGGGGATGACGTGCCTGTGATTCGCGGTTCGGCGCTGGGTGGGTTGAACGGCGAAGCGCAGTGGGAAGCCAAGATCGACGAGTTGATGGATGCGGTGGACAAGAATGTGCCCTTGCCGGCGCGAGCCATTGACCAGCCGTTCCTGATGCCGATTGAAGACATTTTCTCTATTTCCGGCCGGGGCACGGTGGTGACGGGCAGGATCGAGCGGGGCAAGGTGAAGGTAGGCGAGGAGTCGGAGATTGTGGGCTTCCGCGAAACCCGCAAGACCGTGGTGACCGGCGTCGAAATGTTCAAAAAGCAGTTGGATGAAGGACTTGCCGGGGACAATGCCGGACTGCTGCTGCGCGGTATCGCCAAGGAAGATGTAGAGCGCGGCATGGTTCTGGCCAAGCCCGGCTCGATTACGCCGCACACCAAGTTCAAGGGCGAGATCTACGTTCTGAGCAAGGAAGAAGGCGGCCGTCACACCCCGTTCTTCAACGGCTACCGGCCCCAGTTCTACTTCCGTACCACGGACGTGACCGGGACCGCCAAGCTGCCGGAAGGTACCGAGATGGTGATGCCGGGCGACAACGTACAGCTGGAAATTGAGCTGCACACCCCGGTGGCGATGGAAAAGGGCCTGCGTTTTGCTATCCGCGAAGGTGGACGCACCGTAGGCGCCGGAACCATCAGCGAGATCACCAAGTAATAAGCAAGTAAATTTGAGGGGCGTGAATCGTCCCGGGATCGGTTAGGATAGTGTATGCGTGAAATAATTACCCTCCAGTGTCCGGAATGCAAAGAGCGGAATTACTCGACGACGAAGAATAAAAAGACGACCACCGGCCGCCTCGAATTCTCCAAGTTTTGCAATCGCTGCCGCAAGCATACCCCACACAAAGAGACCAAATAGTCCGGAGTTTTGGAATTAAATACTGCTATTTTTGCTGCCTCTGGCTCCTTGGTACTTGCTCGCTGGTCATACGGCTCATCGTTTTGGCGTCGGCAGAGATTTTTTGTAGTTGTTTTAGGGGCGTAAGCTCAACGGTTAAACTGTCGGTCTCCAAAACCGAACTTGGGGGTTCGAATCCCTCCGCCCCTGCCAGTTCGTGAGTTGTGTGTAATAGGCCCCGAAGTCTGAGGCTCGGGAAGAAGGAAAGTTATGGCGAAGTCAACCACAGCAATTCGCGACGAGAAGCAGAGCCCACAGCCTGAGAGAGCTGTGACCAAGGCGAAAGTCGCGGACAAGTTGGCGGAACGAGGGCAAGATTCCGGGCCGGGCAATCAGCTCACCGGGATGTTTACCAGGGCCGCGGATTTTCTCCGGGATGTGCGCAGCGAAATGCGCAAGGTAACCACGCCGTCGCGCGAAGAAGTGCGCACCACAACGACGGTGGTGATCGTGACCGTGTTTGCGTTTGCTGCCTACTTCTATATCGTGGACGCCGTACTCAGCCGGGTCATCCAGTCTGTGCTGCACTGGCTGGGTGGGGTCCAGTAAATGTTGAAAGAGAAATTAGAGAAATCGATGACCGAAGAAAACCAAGGGCCCGAAATCCCGCCTGGCACCCCGGAAGGGCTCCCGCCATCGGCAAACGATCGCTTCAAGTGGTACATCATTCACGCGTACTCGGGGTTTGAGCGCAAAGTGAAGGAGTCGATCGAGGGACGGGTAGAAGCCTTTGGGCTGCAAAACAGAATTGGCCGGGTGATGATCCCGACCGAACCGGTCACCGAGGTCTTCAACGGGAAGAAGCGCACCGTCGAACGGGTGTTTCTCCCCGGGTACGTGCTGGTAGAAATGGATCTGGACAACGATCTCTGGCACGTGATGAAAAACACGCCGCGGGTCACGGGGTTTCTGGGCACAGGAGACAAACCGGTTGCCCTCAGTGAACAAGAGGTGAGTTCGATCCTCTTCCGCACCGATGTCTCCAAAGACAAGCCGCGGATGAAGATCAAGTTCGAGAAAAACGAATCGGTCCGCATCACCGACGGGCCCTTCGCCAATTTCAACGGCGTGGTTGACGAGGTGAACGAGGACCGTGAAACGCTGAAGGTGATGGTCACCATTTTCGGCCGCTCGACCCCGGTAGAGCTCGAGTTCGGCAAAGTTGAAAAGGTAGTTTAGGCAGAAAGGTAATTGCAATGCCACCAGTTAAAAAAGTACAGACCCAGGTAAAGCTGCAAATTGAAGCGGGTAAAGCGACTCCTGCTCCGCCGGTTGGTCCGGCGCTGGGCCAGGCCCAGGTCAACATCATGGAGTTCTGCAAGCAGTTCAACGCGCGTACGCAGAACAAGGAAATGGCGGGTTTGATCATTCCCGTCGTCATCACGGTCTACGTAGACCGCACCTTCACCTTTGTCACCAAGACGCCGCCGGCCGCTGTACTGCTGAAGAAGGCTGCGAACCTGGCCAAGGGCTCCGGCACCCCCAACAAGGACAAGGTAGGCAAGGTCAGCGAGGCCCAGGTTCTGGAAATCGCCAAGCAGAAGATGCCTGATCTGAACACCGTCACCATCGAGTCCGCGGTCAAGAGCATCAAGGGCACCGCCCGCTCCATGGGGATCGAAGTCACGGCTTAGCGTTTCCTGTCGGCATCACCGCTCTGCCCGGGATGACAAGGTGAGAACGCAACTTCCATCGTGCCGTTGCCCTTTCCTTTTTGTCATCCCGACCGGAGCGAAGCGTAGTGGAGGGATCTGCAGTTTCACTTTCCCCCTCGCGAATTTGTGCGGGAAGCAATTTGTGAGATAATCAAAAATGCGCCTTGAGCACTACCCAGGCGCAGTCAACGGCCACCAGTAGCAATACGAACGGCCAACACCACGGCAGGACAGCAGCAAAGTCCAGGCGGTGGGAGACAGAGGAAGCATGGCAAAGAAAATCAGCAAAAACATGGCGAAGGTGCGCGCGCAGGTCGAAGACCGCCCCTATTCGCTGCAGGATGCAGTCCCCCTCCTCAAAAAAGTGAAATACGCGAAATTCGACGAAACCGTCGATCTGACGCTGCGCTTGGGAGTAGACCCCAAGCACGCCGACCAGATGGTCCGCGGAACCGTAGTCCTGCCCCACGGTCTGGGCAAAACCAAGCGGGTGGCGGTCATCGCCTCCGGCGACCGTCTGCGCGAAGCGGAAGCTGCTGGGGCCGACTTCATTGGCGGGGAAGACATGGTGGAGCGGATCCAGAAGGAAAGCTGGACCGATTTCGACGCCCTGATTGCCACCCCGGACATGATGAAGTCTGTCGGTCGCCTAGGCAAGGTACTCGGCCCCCGAGGCCTGATGCCCAACCCCAAGACCGGCACGGTCACCAACGACGTGGCAGCGGCGATTCGCGAAATCAAGGCTGGTAAGGTCGAATTCCGCACCGATAAAACAGCATTGGTGCACGTTCCGGTGGGCAAGCTGTCCTTCCCTCCGGAGAAGCTGATTGACAACGCGACCACGGTGATCAACAGCGTAGTCCGGGCCAAACCGTCGGCGGCAAAGGGCAAGTACATCCGGGGAATCACCCTAAGCTCGACCATGGGGCCTGGCATCTCGCTCGACGGCCAAGTCGCTGAGGCGGCTGCAAAACCCTAATACGGAATACGGATTTCAAGATTGCTCTTGATTGCGCCGGCTAAGCCGCGCATAGGCAACAAAGGTTGGTTTTATGGCACTCACCAAAGCGAAAAAGGCAGTAAAGATCGATCAGCTGACCCATGAGCTCGAAGGCTCGACCAGCGCCATCGTGGGCACTTTTGCCAAGCTCACCGTCTCTCAGGATTTCGAGCTGCGCAAGGTGGTCCGAGGCGCTGGCGGCCGTTATCGAGTCGTCAAGAACAAACTGGCGGCCCTGGCATCGAAAGGGACCAAGATCGAGCAGGCACTGCAGGGGCTGAAGGGCGTTTCCTCAGTGGCCTATACCAGCGGCGATCCCGTTGCCCTGGCAAAAGCGCTCTCCACCTGGATGCAGGAGAACGCCGAGTTCACCTTCAAGCTGGGCATCATCGACGGCCAGGTCATCACCGTTGAAGAAGTCAAGCAGCTGGCGACCATGCCGTCGAAGGAGCAGATCTTCTCCAAGCTCCTGTTCCTCATCAACGCCCCGGCCCAGCGCCTGGTCACGGTGATGAACGCGGTCGGCCGCGACGTTGCCGTAGTGCTGAACCAGGCAGTCGAGCAAGGGAAATTCGCAGCCCCACCCGCGCCAGCTGCCCCGGCCAAGCCGGAAGCGGCAGAAGTAGCACCCGTAGCGGAGGCGCCCCAGGCAGAACCCGTCGCCGCGGCGACGCCGGTCGAAGCTGCTCCGGCAGCCGAACTGGTTGCGGAAGCGGCCGCGACGACCGCACCCGAAGCAGAGGTTGCGGGCACGGGCGAAGATTCGCAAGCAGCAGCGGCGGCTTCAGAAGCGCCGGCAGAGGGCTAAGCAAGTTGTGGGAAATGAAGGCCTGAGAGGGCTTTTCAGCAGTATCAAGTAAGTAAAGTGGTTGGTTACCAAAGTTTAGGAACAGTGGAGAGAAAAATGGCGGATTTGCAGCAGTTGGAAGATCAAATTGTAAGCCTGAGCCTGTTGGACGCGGCGGCTCTGGTAAAGAAGCTCGAAGAGCGGCTCGGAGTCTCGGCGGCAGCCGCAGCCCCGGTAGCCGTGGCGGGTGGCGGAGCGGGCGCAGCCGCTGCAGCGCCGGTTGAGGAAAAGACCGAGTTCACCGTCATCCTCAAGGATGCCGGTGCCAACAAGATCAATACCATCAAGGCCGTACGGGAAGTAACCTCGCTCGGGCTGAAGGAAGCCAAGGACCTGGTCGATGGCGCTCCCAAGCCGTTGAAGGAAAACGTCAGCAAGGAAGAAGCCGAGACCGTTCGCAAGAAGTTCGAAGGCGTGGCTACCGTCGAAGTCAAGTAAAAAGTCGATTATTTTCGATTAGCAAGTTGCGTGCCAAAGCAGGACGCGCTATGATTATCTTTAGCGCGTCTCTGCCAGGCTTAGACTTGTTACCTGACCGAGCGGTTCTTTGCATACGATTCTCACATTCGAGATGGCAGTTTGTATGCGATCTACTATTCCGGTGCATTCTGCACCGGCACACACCTGCGAAATGGGCGGCGGACTTCGTGGTGTGGTGAACGATCTGCTGTAGGGCGGCGCACACGCGGCTTATTGGTTTCAGCGGGAATCGGAAATTCTTATCTTGTCAAGTGCACAATTCGGTTGTGACGCTCGTGGGTAGTTCTGTCCCTGCGAGCATTCGGCGTCTCTCGAGCGCCGGCTCTTGTGTGCCTGTCAGGCTTCCGCTCCAGCTCCAGGCCCGATTTTTGCCCCCTCATGCCGTCCAGAATACACCGGTAATGGCTTCTGACGTTGGCTCGTCAGTCAAAGTTGCCTAGCAAGTAAAAGCGCATTGCTCTCGCCGAAACGAGGCGGCGAGAACATGTTATCGCGCCAGTGAAATACGTCTGGGGAACCCGCGAGACTCGGCCGGTACCCCACATTGCCCCACCTCGCGTCTCACGAGTCTCAGGAGTGAAGCATGCCGAACGAGCACCGCGCCATTCGTAGCCGTCTCGACTTTTCAAAAATTCCAACCTCCATCCAGATCCCTAACCTGATCGAAGTGCAGCGCCGCTCCTATGAGCGCTTTCTGCAGATGGATAAACTGCCTTCCGAACGGGAAGATAACGGGCTGCAGTCCGTGTTTGTCTCCGTTTTCCCCATCACCGACTTCCGCAATATCTCCCAGCTGGACTTTGTCGACTTCTCCATCGGCAACTGGGAGTGCAAGTGCGGCCACCTCAAGGGACTGCACCACTTGCGTACCGCCTGCGTCAATTGCGGCGCCATGGTGATCACCGATCCTTTCCATCCCGGCGAAGTGCTTTGCCAGAAGTGCGGCACCTACAACAAGAACACCCCAGACTTCTGCAACAAGTGCGGTGACCCGGTCGGTCTGCAGTTGAAGTATGACCAGGCGGAATGCGAAGAGCGCGGCATGACCTACTCCGCACCCCTGAAAGTGACCGTTCGCCTCACGATTTACGACAAGGACCCGGAAACGGGCGCGAAGTCGATTCGCGATATCAAGGAACAGGAAGTCTTCTTCGGCGACATCCCCTTGATGACGCAGAATGGCACCTTCATCGTCAACGGCACCGAGCGCGTGATCGTCAGCCAGTTGCACCGCTCACCCGGCGTCTTCTTTGAGACCGCCAGCAATCGCACCTACTTCCTGGGCAAGATCATTCCCTATCGCGGCTCCTGGGTGGAGTTTGAGTACGACCAGAAGAACACGCTCTACGTGCGCATCGACCGCAAGCGCAAGTTCCTCGGCACCATCTTCCTCCGCGCCCTCGGTCTGCGTTCCGATGAGGACATCCTCAAGACCTTCTATCTGGCCGACACCATCCAGGTAAGCAATGGCAAGCTGGCATGGCAAGTCAGCGAAGATGCGGCTAAGCCCACGCACCTGTTGGGTGCCAAGCCGGCGCATGCAGTGGTGGTCAAAGGCGAAGAAATTGCCCACTCCGGACGGAAGGTTACTCCCAGCATTCTCAAGGCGCTGCGCAATCACAAAGTCACCTCGGTAGAGATTGAAACCGCGGAGCTGGATGGCGCCATGACCCTGGCCGATGTGGTCGACACCACCACCGGCGAAGTGCTGCTCGAAGCCAACCACGAGCTCACCGCGGACAAGATCCACAAGATCATCGAGAGCGGCGTGACCTCGTTCCAGGTCTTCTTCCCTGACCGTGACGACGTAGGCAACATCATCACCAACACCCTGCGCCGCGATTCCGTGCGCAAGCCGGAAGAAGCGCTGATCGAGATCTACCGCAAACTTCGTCCCGGCGACCCGCCGACGCTTGATACCGCCACGGCCTTGTTCGAAGGCATGTTCTTCGATCCCCGTAAGTACGACTTCTCCCGCGTAGGCCGGCTGAAGTTCAACATCAAGCTCTACGAAAATCAGGACGCGAGCCAGCTCGACAAGCGCACCCTCACGCCGGAAGACTTCTACGGCACGATCCGTTACCTGCTCAAGCTGCGCAAGAACATCGGCGTAGTCGACGACATCGATCACCTCGGCAACCGCCGCGTGCGCGCCGTCGGCGAGTTGATGGAGAACCAGTTCCGCATCGGCCTGGTCCGCATGGAACGCGCCATCAAGGAAAAGATGAGCGTCTATCAGGAGATGTCGACGGCTATGCCGCACGACCTGATTAACGCCAAGCCGGTGATGGCCGCTATCCGCGAATTCTTCGGCTCCTCGCAGTTGTCGCAGTTCATGGATCAAACCAACCCGCTGTCTGAGATCACGCACAAGCGGCGGCTATCCGCCCTTGGGCCGGGTGGTTTGAGCCGCGAGCGCGCAGGCTTTGAAGTGCGCGACGTTCACCCTACGCACTACGGCCGCATCTGCCCGATTGAAACGCCGGAAGGTCCGAACATCGGCCTGATCAGCTCGCTCTCGTGCTTTGCCCGCATCAACGAATACGGATTCATCGAATCGCCGTATCGCCGCGTACGTGACGGCCACATCCTCGACTACGTGCAGGTCACTAACGCCGGCGAAAGCGGTCTGCGTGTGGGCGATCCGCTGGAGAAGAAGGAAGCGCAGCGGCTCAACGAGAAACTCGCGTCCGAGCACAAGCGGGTGATCGAGTTCGATCCCTTCTCCTTCTATCTGTCCGCGTGGGAAGAAGATCGGCACACCATCGCCCAGGCCAACATCGAGCTCGGCTCGCAAGGCGAGATCGTGGAAGACCTGGTCAACGCTCGCCGCCAAGGCAACTTCGTCCTGGTGAACAAGACCGAAGTGGATTACATCGACGTGAGCCCCAAGCAGTTGGTCTCGGTCGCTGCTTCACTGGTCCCGTTCCTCGAGCACGATGACGCCAACCGCGCGCTCATGGGCGCCAACATGCAACGCCAGTCGGTTCCTCTGCTGGTGGCGGAAGCGCCGCTGGTCGGTACCGGCATGGAAGGTGTGACCGCGCGCGACTCCGGCGCCGTCATTCTGGCCAAGCGCAACGGCATCGTCGATTCGGTCGACTCCGAGCGCATCATCGTCCGCGTGGAGGGTGAGCATCATCCCACCCAGCTGTCCCGCGAAGTTGGTTCGGATATCTACCAGCTGATCAAGTTCAAGCGTTCCAACCAGAACACTTGCATCAATCAGAAGCCGATTGTTCGCCAGGGCGACCGGGTGATCAAGGGGCAGGTGATCGCGGATGGTCCTTGCACGGAGCAGGGCGAGTTGGCCCTGGGCCGCAACGTACTCGTGGCCTTCATGCCGTGGCGTGGTTACAACTTCGAAGACGCGATTCTAATCTCAGAAAAATTGGTCCGCGACGATTACTACACTTCGGTCCACATCGAGGAGTTTGAAATCGAAGCCCGCGATACCAAGCTGGGACCGGAAGAAATCACCCGCGATATTCCTAACGTCTCTGAGTCGGCACTGCGCGACCTCGACGAGAGCGGAGTGATCCGCATCGGCGCCAAGGTCAAGCACAACGACATTCTGGTCGGCAAGGTAACGCCCAAGGGCGAAACTCAGCTCACGCCGGAAGAGAAGCTGCTGCGCGCCATCTTCGGCGAAAAGGCCGGCGATGTTCGCGACGCCTCCCTGACCTGCCCTCCGGGCATCGAAGGCACGGTGGTCGACGTCCGCATCTTCTCCCGCAAAGGACAAGAGAAGGACGAGCGCGCCAAGCTGATCGAAGGCGAGCAGATTGCGAAGCTGGAAAAGAACCTGGCTGACGAAATCCGCATTCTGACCGACGAGCGGTTGAAGCGTTTGGAATCGATTCTGGGCGGCAAAGAAGTGCTGGCTGACCTGCACGACGAGCGCACCAACAAGCGCCTCATCGTGAAGGAACAGATCATCGATCGCGACACCATCGAGCGCATTTCGACCCGTAACCTGAAGCGTATTCGCTACGCCGACAAGGATCCGCGGGTGAACGAGCAGATCGACGAGATTGAGGAAATGACCTCGCGTCAGATCGATGTGCTGCGCAAGATCACCAACGAGAAGATCGCCAAGCTGCAGAAGGGTGATGAACTGGCGCCAGGCGTGATCAAGCTGGTCAAGGTCTACATCGCCATGAAGCGCAAGCTGTCGGTGGGTGACAAGATGGCCGGCCGCCACGGGAATAAGGGTGTCATTGCCCGCATTCTTCCCGAGGAAGACATGCCTTATCTGCCCAACGGCACGCCGGTCGAGATCGTTCTCAACCCGCTCGGTGTTCCTTCGCGTATGAACGTGGGTCAGATCCTGGAAACGCATCTGGGTTGGGCTGCACATCAGCTGGGCGAGAAGATCGCTGAGGTGGTGGAGCGCAACCGCGACGCCAACGAAGTTCGTGCCATGGTGACGGAGCGCTTTGCCAACACGGCAACGCTGCGCCAGCTGCTCGAGCTCGATGACGAGATGTTGTTGCGCGTGGCACATGGCATGAAGAGGGGCATCTGGTTCGGTACCGCGGTATTCGACGGCGCCAAGGAAGCAGAGCTCAAAGCCCTGTTGGCCGCAGCCGAACTACCCAGCTCCGGCAAGACGCCGCTGTTTGACGGCATGACGGGCGAGGAGTTCGAGCAGCCGGCAACGGTAGGGTACATCTACATGCTGAAGCTTTCCCACCTGGTCGACGACAAGATCCACGCTCGTTCGATCGGACCGTATTCGCTCATCACGCAGCAGCCGCTGGGTGGCAAGGCGCAATTCGGTGGGCAGCGTTTCGGTGAGATGGAAGTGTGGGCGCTCGAAGCATACGGCGCAGCCTACATCCTGCAGGAGCTGCTGACTGCCAAGTCCGATGACGTATACGGCCGCACCAAGATCTACGAGGCCATCGTCAAGGGTGAAGCAGCCATTGAACCTGGTGTCCCCGAGTCGTTCAACGTGTTGATCCGCGAGTTGCAGTCGCTCTGTCTCGATGTCGAACTGATCAAGCAGCCGGAAAAGAGACTTCCGGCGCCGGCTGTCGCAGCGGCGGACTGAGCAGGTGGTTGAAAGCTTCCTGCTTCTGGGGGCTTCCCAGGTTGCTTTGAAGTTTGCAGGAAACTGGGCTTTGTATCAGGGCACGACTTTAGTCGGGCCGTAAGCGATACAAAACCTGAGGGCTTCTTTCCCAGAGTTGTTTCGAAGGTTGTAGGAAAACAGGGTTTTGTATCAGGGCACGACTTTAGTCGGGCCGTACGCGACGCAAAACCTGAGGGCTTTAGCCCCTGGGTTCTTCCGAGTTTTTAAAAACAGGCCTGTCCTCACAAGGAATCGCTCCCGGGGAGGACAGGCTGAGCAGATTCATCCCGGGATCGTAGCAACGGCACGCTTTGGGAATTACTAATCTGAAGCCAGGTGCCAAGGAGGGTCGTCTTGTACCGTTCCAGTCCATTCGAACTGACCAGCCCCATTACCGATTTCGATGCCATCCGCATCTCCCTCGCCTCGCCCGAAAAGATCCGCAGCTGGTCACATGGCGAAGTGACCAAGCCGGAAACCATCAACTACCGCACCTTCAAGCCGGAGCGCGACGGACTGTTCTGCGCCCGCATCTTTGGCCCTGTCACTGACTGGGAATGCCTGTGCGGCAAATACAAGCGCATGAAGCATCGCGGAGTCATCTGCGACAAGTGCGGCGTCGAAGTCACTCTGTCCAAGGTGCGCCGTGAGCGTCTGGGCCACATCGAGCTGGCCTCGCCCTGCTCTCACGTGTGGTTCTTCAAGGGTCTTCCTTCGCGTATCGGCCACCTGCTCGATATCTCTCTGCGTGACCTCGAAAGCGTTCTCTACTTCGAGAGCTATGTAGTCGTCGATCCAGGGGATGCGCCGGTCAAGGAACGCGAAATCATCAAGGACGAAGCGCGCTTCCGCGAGCTCGACACCCAATACCGCCCCACCGGTTTCAAGGGCATGATGGGTGCCGAAGCCATCAAGGAACTGCTCAAGCGCGTCGTGGTCGACGAGCTCGCCATCGAACTCCGCGAGCGCATGAAGACCGAAACCTCCCTCCAGAAGCGGCTCAAGTACGCCAAGCGTCTGAAGGTAGTTGAGGCCTTCCGCAAGTCCGGCAATAAGCCACAGTGGATGATCCTTGACGTGATCCCGGTCATTCCGCCGGAACTGCGTCCCCTGGTGCCGCTGGATGGCGGCCGCTTTGCGACCTCCGATCTCAACGATCTGTATCGCCGCGTGATCAACCGCAACAACCGCCTCAAGAAACTCATGGACCTCCACGCGCCTGAGGTCATCGTGCGCAACGAAAAGCGCATGCTCCAGGAAGCCGTCGACGCCCTGTTCGATAACGGCCGTCGTGGCCGCGTCCTGCGCGGCGCCAACAACCGTCCGCTGAAGTCGCTCTCCGATACCCTCAAGGGCAAGCAGGGCCGCTTCCGTCAGAACCTCTTAGGCAAGCGCGTCGACTACTCCGGCCGTTCCGTCATCGTGGTCGGTCCCGAGCTCAAGCTGCACCAGTGCGGCCTGCCCAAGAAGATGGCCCTCGAGCTGTTCAAGCCCTTCATCTATCACCGGCTCGAACAGACCGGGCACTGCACGACCATCAAGCAAGCCAAGGAAATGGTCGAAATGCAGGAGCCCATCGTTTGGGACATCCTCGAAGAAGTCATCAAGGACCATCCTGTGCTGCTCAACCGCGCACCTACGCTCCACCGCCTGGGAATTCAGGCCTTTGAGCCGGTGCTGGTAGAAGGCAAGGCAATCAAGATCCACCCTCTGGTCTGCACCGCGTTCAACGCAGACTTCGACGGCGATCAGATGGCCGTGCACATTCCGTTGTCGCCCGAAGCCCAGGTAGAAGCCAGCGTGCTCATGCTCGCTTCGCACAACATTCTGTCGCCCGCCTCTGGTCAGCCGATCACTGTGCCGACGCAGGATATGGTGCTCGGTCTCTACTACCTGACCAAGGCCAAGAAGGGCGGCAAGGGTGAAGGCCGCGTCTTTGCCAACACCGAAGAAGTGCTCATGGCGCTCGAGGCCAAGGAGGTCGAAACCCTGACCCCCATCCGCCTGCGCCACACCGGCCCGGTGCTGGATATGACCACCGCGTACGACGATCAGGATCTGACCCACACGGAGCCGATCCAGTACGACAAGCAGTACATCTCGACCACGGTTGGCCGGGCCATCCTGAACGATGCGCTCTCCGACGGCATGCCGTTCGTCAACGGCTTGCTGAAAAAGAAGGGCATTGGCCAGCTGGTCAACTACTGCTACCTGAACCTGGGTCTCGAAGTAACGGTCAAGATGCTCGACCGTATCAAGGATCTCGGCTTCCAATACGCCACCCGCAGCGGTCTCTCGGTTGGTCTGGATGACATGGTCATTCCCGACACCAAGTACACCGTGGTGCGTGACGCTGAGAAGCAGGTGATTGCTGTGCAGCAGCAGTACCTTGACGGCGCCATCACCAACGGCGAGCGTAACAACAAGGTCATCCAGATCTGGTCGTCTGTAACCGAAAAGGTTGCCGACGAAATGTTCGACAACATGAAGAACGCCGACAAGGAAGGAGCCATGAATCCGATCTACATCATGGCCGACTCCGGCGCTCGCGGTTCCAAACAGCAGATCCGCCAGCTCTCCGGCATGCGCGGCCTCATGGCCAAGCCTTCCGGCGAAATCATTGAAACCCCGATCACGGCTAACTTCCGTGAAGGTCTCACCGTGCTGCAGTACTTCATCTCCACCCACGGCGCTCGTAAGGGCCTCGCGGATACGGCCTTGAAGACGGCAGACTCGGGTTACCTCACCCGCCGTCTGGTCGACGTGGCGCAAGACGTCATCGTCAGCGAGCAGAACTGCGGTACGGTCGAAGGCATCTACGTCGGTCCTATCGTCGAGTCGGGCGAGATCATCGAACCGTTGCGCGACCGCATCATCGGCCGCGTATCGCTTGAGAAGATCAAGGACTTCGAAGGCCAGGTGATCGTCGACGTCAACCAGGAGATCACCGAAGAGTTCGCGGTTGCCATTCAGGGCGCGGGCATCGAGAAGGTGAAGATCCGCTCCGTGCTGACCTGCGAGTCCAAGCGCGGCGTCTGCATCCTGTGCTACGGACGCAACCTTGCTTCCGGCCGCATGGTGGAGTTGGGTGAAGCAGTCGGTGTGATCGCGGCGCAGTCCATTGGTGAGCCGGGAACCCAGCTGACCATGCGTACCTTCCACATCGGCGGTACGGCTTCCCGTGTTTCGCAGCAGTCCTCGCTCGAAGCCAAGAACCACGGTACGGTTCGCTTCCTCAACATGCTCACCGTGCGCGCCAAGTCGGGCGATCTGGTGGCCATGAACCGGTCGGGCGCCATCGCGGTTCTGGATGAGCGCGGCCGTGAGAAGGAGCATTACCAGGTCGTCTACGGCGCCAAGCTCAAGGTTGAAGACGGCGCCCAGGTGCAGCTCGGGCAGGTCCTGGTCGAGTGGGATCCTTACACCTTTGCCATCCTGACGGAAATTGGAGGAACGATCCAATTCAAGGACCTGCAGGAAGGCATCACCCTGAACGAAGAAGTCGATGAAGTGACAGGCCTGTCGCGCCTCGTGGTTGCGGAAGCGGCCGATGAGAAGCGTCAGCCGGCCATTGTCATCAAGGGCGCCAAGGGCAACAAGCGTTACCTGATGCCCAGCCGCGCTCACCTCATGATTCAGGATGGGGACGAGGTCTTCCCAGGCGATGTGCTGGCCAAGATCCCGCGGGAAACCACCCGTACCAAGGACATCACCGGTGGTCTGCCTCGCGTCGTCGAGCTGTTCGAAGCCCGCAAGCCGCGTGAAACCGCAATCATCAGCGAGATTGATGGTGTGGTGAAGTTCGGCGAAGTGGCCAAGGGTCAGCGCAAGATCTACGTGACAGCGGACAACGGCGAGGAGAAGGAATACTCGGTACAACGTGGTGTGCACGTGAACGTTCAGGAAGGCGAGCGCCTGAAGGCCGGCGAACCGCTGATGGATGGCCCGCTGAACCCGCACGACATCCTGGCCGTATTGGGCGAGAAGGAACTTCAGGGATATCTGGTCAACGAAATCCAGGAAGTCTACCGCTTGCAGGGCGTGGCGATCTCAGACAAGCACATTGAGACCATCGTCCGCCAGATGTTGCGTTGGGTAAAGATCGAGGAAGTCGGCGACACGTCGTTCCTGCTCGAACAGCAGATCGACAAGTTCCGCTTCCGCGAAGAGACCGAGCGTGTGATTGCCAAGGGAGGCCGGCCGTCGATTGGCCGTCCGCTGCTGCTGGGC
>JBAVQC010000097.1:0-18910 GCA_049693715.1 Acidobacteriaceae bacterium
CGATAGGGCAGAGTGCAAGGCCGTCAACAGCGCAAGCTCCTATACTCTTCAAGGTGGCAGTATGGGGATTTTGGGCGACAATTCCATTTTTAGTTGCTCAAAGGATGGAATAAACAACGCCGTCACGTCAAAGGTTGCCGCACTGAACGGAGATGTGATCGAACACCCGTACAAGGATTACCTAGACGATGGCTCAGGTGGGCCAGCCGCAACCAACAAAACACCCGCACATCCCTTTACCCAGGCAGATTGCGAAAAAGCTTTGGACAAGAAGTTGAAAGAGTTGCGTGGCGAGTGAGTGCCGAATTCACGCCTTCTTTTAAGCCTGGAAGATTCGTGGTCAGACGGGATTGGAACTTTGCTGAGAGTGGGGAAACTGGCCATCACTTCTCTGAAGTTTTCAGTGCTCCGAATCGCCTGCACAACATAAACGCATTTTCACTTTGTGCGCGACCACGAATCTTTCGTGCGTGGTAGGCAAAGACGAGGCGCTCGAACTGAGCGCCATCAAGATCCTCGAAGTGAATCGGCTGTACATAAGTGGCGGGTTTCGACATTGCCATCCGTCTCCCTTCCGGCAGGCATTCCACTCATACCACGGCGTCAAGGAACTGGCGAGCAGTCACAATTTGCGTGCTGGACCATGTAGCGGGAAAATCCTTGGCATTGCCGGTCACGAGGTAGTGCGCGGCGACTGCCTGGGCGCATTCCAAGAATATATCGTCGTCCGGATCGGAACAGACCTGCACCTTCTCGGTGGGCTTTACCCAAAAGCCCTTCTCGCGAATGGTGCGCAGCGTGGCTACGATTTCGCTGCCACTGCGATTGAGCCGGGGGCAACGGATGACTTCTTCATATTCCGCAAAAATATCCCCGCTCACGCACAGTTGCGTATCGGGATCGATGATGGTCGTCAGAAATACCTGCGCTGGCGGTCCTTGCGGACTGAGCAGGGCGGAAATCAGGATGTTAGTGTCGAGAACAACCCGGATCATTGCTCCGTGGGCTGCTGGCGATTACGCCGTGCCTTCCGCGCGGCATCGATTTCCGCATCGATTTCTTCGGTAGAGAGCCGGTCCAGCCCTGCCCGCTTTGCGCTCTCCCAGGATTGCCGCAGCCATTCCGGCGCGGACGCCGATGCGAGCGTGCGGATGCTGATCGCTTCGTCTTCAGCAACCGAGCGTCCCAGCAGGCTTTCGATAGCCATTTTCTGGTCTGGCGAGAGGTCTTTGGCTTTATGAATCATACGTCTAACTCAATGTTCTCAATGCTTTCTGAGTTTAGGCCGCCTGGCGGCCATTGTCACGAGGAATTGCACGCTACAACAGGAGGCTAGGTTTAGGCGGAACGGAAGGGGATGAGCGAAACAGCGATTTCGACGCCGTTTATTGTGGGGGCTGACTTAACTGGTATTCCGCGATTCATCAGAAGAAATTCAACGGCGCGCTTCGCCTCTTCTTTACATGCACCCGGACCCACAACAATTCGGGACGAGTTTTGGGGACGAGTTTTGGGGACGGATAGCTCAACCCCCGCTAGAAATGCCCTTCAAACGCTACGCTCAGTATCCGACAGCTTATCTGTGCTGCGACTTGCTACAAGTTCGCCGTTAACCTGTATCCTCGCGCAAGTGCTTCAACGATCTTCAGTTTCCCGTGTCCAGGATTCGCGCGATAGCTAGTTCGTAATAGGCCTGCCTTCTCGAGAACAACCACATCGCGGCTAACCGCGCGAACGTCTCGATTGAGACCATCGGCGAGCGTGGATATGGGCAGCGACCTTCCTTTAGCGCGCCGCAACAACCGAACGCGCTCGGACGTCAGGATGCCAAGGAGTTCCATAGGATCCTCAAACGAAATCGTCATTTCGGCGGGAAGGGTCTCGCCGCGATCCAGCTTCTCAGCACGTCCCCGCACGCGGTGAAAGAACTCATCGGCACTACCCGTCTTGATGGTGACCTTATTTTTCTTCATCTTCGAGCCTCCACAACTCGTGCACTTCTTTGATAAATCGCTCAACCAGCGCGGCGTAGGTCGTAAATTCGATGACCTCTACCTCTCCCATGAAGTGGCGGTGGTGGTAATCGTGGCTGTTATCGTAGCCAAGGACGCGCCCGTTGTCCGCGGGATATCGTTTCAGATTGATGTAAGCAAGACTGTAGGCAACAACTTTTTCATCTTCAAACCAGACCTGCTCCTTCAGAAGCGCACCCTTTCTCCCTCCTTTGAGCCGGTGCGTCTCACTCGTTGTCTGAACGGACGATTTCTTCTTCGCCACAAGCCATATCCTATCACAGATAGGATATGGCTTGTCCTACCTGCAGCCGCATATAAGCGGGTTTCGAGGAGAGAAAGCTCAAGCCCAGGACCATACATACCGGACTAATCGACAATGACTTCCGTTTGCCTGAAGGAGTTCGCGGGTGAGGTCGTAAGAGGGAATTCGGAGACATGATCGCCCGCATTGAGATAAATCGGGGATAACTACTTGGTTATTCTTGAACAGTAGGGAGTAATCACGAGTTTACTACCCGCTCTTCCACATGATTATTTCCCACGATCATGGACGGCGGCTCCCGATCGTATTACCGTTGGCCATAACACAAGATTCTTATGCCAAACAGATCGCATAGAGGTACCTGGCGGCGCACTTGCCCTCTCTGGAGGATTAGTACCCGCCGGTCAACGAGGCAAGATGCTCAAATTAATTACTTGAGCACCTTGAGCATCTTCACGAAACAAACGACTTATTTGGCAACGTTGCCAAATCTCAATCGGAAGGCAAATGAATATCACTGCTTTTGAGAGTGGTTGCTAAGGCTATAGATCCTGTGAGGGCATCTTTGAGCTCGACCCGCAGAGCAGGGGAAGGGCTTCGCCCTGTCTTGTGCAGCCCATGTGTTGCTCCGGCTGCGCCGGAAAACATTGAGGGCACCCGTCCCGGGGACGGTGAGGTGCGGAATCCTCAACTTTATACTCGAGAGGTATCTCTATTTCGCCGCCGCCGCCGTCTCCAACCTTCCGCCTCGAATCCATTCGAGAATCGTGTGATATTGCCAGCTTTCTTCATTTCCATGCCACCGTTGGCCGCCGTTGTGCGTCGCCAGGTAATCGCCGACGTTGCCCGCGCTGTCCGTTGGCCTCGTTGGCTTGATCAGCATCAGGCTCTTGGTTGGGTCATTGATGTCGACTACGTGCATGGCGTACTTATAGTTGTCTTCGCTGTCCTGGTCGGAGAAGACGCCTTGATCGTTAGGTGGGCGCAGCTTGAAGATGACATGGCTGGCATGGCAGAAGACGCAGGCTTTGCCGTCCGCGCCCTGGGTCGCCAGAATGGGCTCGATCTTGGCCACAAAGTAATTAAAGTCGAGCACCGAGCCGGGCTGCACGTCCTTCAACGCTTCGCTGAGCTTCTTGCCTTGCAAGACGCTGGCGGCGATCAGCTTCAGTCTTGGATTGTTGTCGTTCTGCAACTGCTCCATGGCGGCGCGGAACTCCGGCCGCTGCTCTACACCTTTCACCTTTCTTAGCGTGTCCAGACCCGCCGCGCGCACGTTGTTGTCCGGGTTGTGCAGGCTGTTCAGTACCGTGGTCAGGACCAGGGGGTTGTCCAGCAGATCCGCGGGGCGCTTGATGGCTACCAGGTTCTTGTTCAGGAAGTAGGCCTGATCCTGCGAGATGGCTCCTCCCGAGACTCCCGCGTGACGGTTCATGAATTTTGGGTCTCCTACTTCTTCCAACAGGATGCTGGTGGCGGAGGGGTCCAGATGGGCGAAGGAGGTTTGAACAAGGGTGGTAGTTTGCGGGTCGAGGAGGAAGTGCTCCAGGGAGACTCTTATCGCGGCTCGCTGGACTTCCGTGTTGGGGTCGTTCAGGCCGGAGAGCATTTGCTGTTGCAGAGTGGTGTCCCGCATCAGGGTTTTGAAGGAGGAGGCGGCGTTTAGGACCGCTGCGTAGTTGGCCGGGCGGGGCTGTTGCTCTAACAGGGTTCGGAGAGCGGTTAGGACTTCGGGTTGCGTGGTCCAGGGGGAGTCGCTGGGGAGCGCGGCTAACATGGGGAGGACTACGGCTTGGCTGTCGGGGTTTCCGTGGTTGAGGATTTCTACGATGGTGCTGACGAGTTGGGGGTCTGGGGGTGGGGTTGCGGGTACCGCAGGTCCCTCGGCTACGGCTGCTGTTAGCGGCGACCCTTCAGAGTTGCTGCTGATCAAGCGAAACTGCAGATCGCTCGGCTTCGCTCCCACGGCAGGCCGGGGCAGGCGGGATGACAAAAAGGAGAGGGCGTTGGTTGAGGGAAAAGCAGGTTCCTTTCCTTCGCCTTGCTGCGACAGCGCGGGCGGTGGGTCGAGGTTCAGGGCTCCTCTTTGGCCGTCTTCGTAGACGTACCGGACGGTTTGGCGGACTTCGGGGTTTGGATCTTGCGATAAGATCAGCGCGGCCAGGGTGAAGCGCTCGTCGGCGGCTCCGCTTAAGGCGCTGCCGGCTTTCAGGACTTCGATCTTCATGGTGTCATTCGCGTCCTTTAAACAGGCCAGCAGCGCTTCCTCCAACTCCGGTCCGCTCGACTTGAAGAAATGAATGAGGTCGCTGTCGTTGCCGATTCTTGTTTGGAAAAAGCCGTTGTGCACGTCGTACTTGAAGTCGACGGCTTCGCGATAAGGCGGGTACTCGTAGCCAGGACGGTGGAGGTCGGGTACTCCGCTTACGTACTTTGTCAGCACCGCCGGTAGGCCTATCGATACGGTGTTCTCTTTAAGCGGGGGCAGGGCGTAGTGGCGGATGTGAAAGTCCCATAGGGCGTTGAGGATGCCTTCGCGGCCTAAGGGCGTGCCCTCACGCAGGACCTTGGCCAGAACCTGGGCCTGGTCGTGGACTACGGATTCGTAGCCGTCACCGATACGTTTCCTGTCTGCGTCTTCAGCGCTGGCCCGGACCCAGGCGGTGAGGTAGCCGGTGTTCTCGTCGAGGAGGTCGTAGATGCTCTCCTGGAGGCCTCGGCGAACCATGGCGTCGGTCTCTACGTTCATGCGGGTGGCCAGGGTTTCGAGGGTGGTGCGGCGCATGTCCGGCTGGTCGATTTGCCAGTAGTACCAGCGCCATAAGCCGCTCGCGGCTTCAAAGCGGACGAAGGGGACGGGGTCGTCGACAGCTTTCTCCAGCGCCGCCAGGAGAGCCGGATCTCCGGTCAGGTCGCGGAAGTGCTGGTTGAAGACGCGGGCGGCTCCCCAGCGCTCGCGCGGGTTGGGCGAGGCTAAGGCGGCGATGAGGAGTTTGCGTCCTTCGGGCGCAGAGTCTTGCCGGCGGGAGAGGATCATGCGGACGGCGTAGGCGGCGCTCGATTGCACCATCTTGGTCTGGTCACCCAGGGCTTGCATGAGCGCGGGTAGGGAACCGGCGTCAGCCATGTGTCCGATGGCGCGGGCGGCGGCTTCTCGTGCCAGTGGCTGATCGCTTTTCACCAGGACTTCGCGGATTTGCTTTAGGACGGCCTCGGGAGCTGGGTCCCAGTATTGGTCTAATTGTGACAGGAGCAGTGGCAGATTGTTTTTAGCCAGCTTGGTGGGCGGGGCGGGGTAGGCCGCATCCCAATTCTTGGCTTCGGTGGTTCCCGGGTAGAGAGTGGAAAGGGCCATCACGGCAAATTGGGTGGCGCGGAAGGGAGTGTTGAAGCCCTGGTAGACCGGGTCTCCTTCCCAGCTGCCTTCCTGGCGTTGCGCGGCCATCATGGCTTTTACGGCTACCGCCAAGTGCTCATCGGTTTCCGGGCGCCGGCCGGCCATGGCCACGGCTAAGACGGCGTTGTAGGAGATGAAGTCCGCGGTTTTGGCTTTTTTGTCGAAGGGGTAGGGCCAGCCTCCTTGCGGGGTTTCGTATTCGTAGAGTTGGGTGATGAGTTGGTCGAGTTGGGTTTGGTACTTGGTTTTGTCGATGGTGGCTAAAAGCATGATCTTCCAGTTGAGGTCGATCATGTTTTTCGGTTCGTAGGCCAGGGCCAGGCTTTTCACGTGGTCACGCTCGTTGATCCACTGCTGGTCTTTGGTTTGCTTGTAAAGCATGTCGAAGGTTTGCCAGCTTTGGGTGGCGATCTCGAAGGGGCTTACGTCGGGCTCGCAGCCGTCGGCTTCGTCTCCGGGCATTTCCTTCAGGTTCTTGTAGTGGATCTTCAAGTAGTTGGCGTAGGGGATAGAGAAGTTTGGTCTTGGCTTGTCGTGGGTTATGTTTTGCTCGTACTGGTCGACGAGGAGGGGAATGCGGCTCGACACGGTGCGGGCGGTGTAGATGACGCGGACCCAGTTGGTGTTGGGTTCTCCATATAAAGGACGGGCGTTGTTGTAGAGGCGGTCGGCTAAGAATTCGAGTTGGGGGCGCTGGGTTGGGGCGTATCCGTTGTGGACCGCGGTCATATACCCGCGCACGGTGAATTGGGCTGGGTGGCAGGCGATGCAGAGTTGGGTTTCGGAATGCTGCATGGTGGTGCGGAGGGCGACGGCTCCTCTGCGCGGGGTGTTGGAGAGCCACGAGTCTCCCATGTTGACCAGGAAGTCCATGCCGGCGCGGACGGCCTGGTGCGGGTCAGCGTATGGGGGGACGGGGAAGTTGGAGGTGTGGAGTTGGTAGGCGGGGTGGTTTCCAGCTATCCGGATGTAGTAGTCGTGGTTGGGCTCGAGGATGCGGGTGCGGAATTTGTAGAGGCCGGGGTAGTTTTGGGTGGCTTCTACCTGGTAGACGAATTCTCCTTTGTTGTAGGGGACGACGTCGTCTTTGCCAGGCTGGAATATTTCTACGTCGAGCGGGACGTCTCGGTCGGTGACATTGAGGGTGAAGTAGACCAGGCGGGGCTTTGGTTCCTTAAAGGTGAACTTGAACCATTGGAAGCCTTTGAGCATGGCGGCGTAGCCGTCTTCGTTGCGGGCGGGGGCGTAGGGGCGCTCGTCGTCGGCGCCGTAGATGGTTTGTCCGAATTCGAAGGGTTGGGCGGTTTGCCAGGTTCCGTTGGGGGCGGCGGCGATAACCCCTGGGTTTTCTGCGGGTAGGGTCGGAGCCTGCAGGATCTTCTTTAAGGAGGTCGTGATTTCGGGCGCCCGGTTGGCAGAGGAGAGGGTTACGGTTATCGGTCCTGCGGCTCTCGGGCGCAGCGTGAGGTAGAAATCGAGGTCGGCGGTGTGCAGCCACTTGGAGTCGATGACGCCCTGGCCGTCTTTGACAGTGGCGAGGACAGCATCGGCGCCCTGGAGTTTTGCCGGGTCTTTGACGGCCACGGTCATCGCGTAAAAGGTGCCGGGTTGGGCGTCGCCCAGCTTCAGGGTTTTTTGCGTGGGGGGTGGGGCCTGATCGGCTTGCACCGGGTGGGTTTTGTGCAAGGCTACGACGGTTAGGGCTACGGAAAGTGGGATGAGTGCCCAACGTAGATGTGCGGGTTTGCCCATGGTCAGCTTCTCCCCCGGTGCTTTGGCGCGGGATTTCGTTAACGTTCCCGGCACACACAATATACCGATTGAATGGGGGGTTTGGGCACTAGGGAGGATCCCAGGTCTCAGAATCGAGACCTGGGGCACCCATCGTTGCTTACCGAAGGACTTGCGGGGTTAGAAGTGTTCGTCGGCGGAGGGGCCGTAGATGGCCGGCACCTTGGTTCCCAGCAGACGGAGATAGACGGTCAGTTGGCCTCGGTGATGGGCCAGGTGGGTGATGGCCCCGTCGGCGATCATGGCGTAGCGGGGACCTTCACTCACGACTGTTCCGTTCATGCGGAAGCGCCACATTTTGGTCAGATGCTCCTCCGTCGTGTCTTCCAGGGCTTTGCGGGATTTGGCTAGTCCCTCGGCGAGCATGTGGCATAGCTCGGCTCGGGTTTTTACCGGCTTGGTGCGCATCACTTCGTTGGCTGGGTCAGAGAGGTCGAGTTCCTTACGGTTGATCATGAACTCTATCCAGCCGGGCATGGAGGCTACCAGGGCGGCCAGGTAGCCCAGCTCCATGGAGCGGTCGTGCGGCTTCCAGGTGTTTTGTCCTTCGGGGACGCGCTCGATGACTCTGCGCGAGGTGCCGACCTCGTGCTCCAACTGCCACAGGAAAAATTCCTTCAGCCCCATTTTTGTTCTCCCTTCCTCTTGATTTGAAGTTAATTGGGCATATATGACAGCTCGTGGCATATATTAAGAATTAATTTAAAAGTGTGAAATCCGGACGATTGCTTTCCACCCTTATGTTGCTTCAGGCGCATGGGCGCCTCTCCACCCGGGAACTGGCGGAGCGGCTGGAGGTGTCTCAACGCACGGCGCATCGCGATATGGAGGCGCTGAGCGAGGCTGGGGTTCCGATCGTGGCCCTTCGCGGCGCGCAGGGCGGATGGGAATTGGCGAAGGGTTGGCGGACCAAGGTGCCGGGGTTGGATGAGGCGGAGTTGCAGGCGCTGCTTATGTCACAGCCGAGCGCGTTGGGGTCTCCCACTCTGGCCGCGGCCTCGGAGCGGGCCTTTGGCAAGCTGCTGGCGGCGATGCCGGAGAAGATGAAGACGCAGGCAGCGTCGATTCGGGCGCGGCTGCATATTGATCCAGAGGGATGGTACCTGTCTTCTGACGATCTGGGACTGTTACCGATTGTCCAGGATGCGATTGCGCGGGATTGCAAGCTTACGTTTCTTTATTCCCGGGCGGATGGGGAGAGCGGGGTGCGCACCGTGGATCCGTTTGGGATCGTTTGCAAGCAGGCGGTTTGGTATCTGGTGGCGCGGGCTCCGGCGGGGATGCGGACGTATCGGCTTTCGCGGATGCAGAATGCGGTGGTGCTGGCGGTGACCTTCGAACGGCCGGCAAATTTTGATTTGGCGGCGCATTGGAAGAGATCTACGGCGCAATTGCAACAGAAGCGGGGGCAGTTTCCTACGACGCTGGCGCTGGCTCCCGATGCGGCGGTTTCGGTGAGACGGTGGTGCCGGACTTCTTCGGCCCCGGAGGTGCGGCATCAGCTTCCGGAAAAATGGTCGGTGCTTCAAGTGGCGTTTGAGAACGACCAGGAGGCTCGGTTTGTTGTTTTGGGGTTGGGGGCGCGGGTTCAGGTTTTGGAGCCGGTAAGCTTGCGGGAGCGGGTTCGGGAGGAGATGGTGGCGGCCATTCGAGGATGGGAGGGGTCTGGTGAGTTTCCGACGTAAACGTCCTGAGAACTACACCGGCCTTTCCTAGTGGTGTCTCTCACGCAGATGATCGTTTATCCGTTTTGAAGGGTACGGGCTTCAGCCCGTACGTAAGCCTCCCAAAATCAACGGGGCTTTAGCCCCTGAGGGAACATCGGCTGGTTGGCTTCACCCTTTGCGGGGCGCTGAAAATGGATTTAATCATTGAGACGACACACTAGGGTGTTCAGGATGAAGCTGCTTAGGTGAATTGGTTCAGATTCATTTCCAGGCTGTAGGCTTCTTTGCTGGCTACCAGCTCGTCCCAGGTGACTTCGCGTTTTTCGTAACCGGCCATGCGGCCGAGCATGCAACTGAGAGCGGTTTCCACTCCGGCGGCTATCTGGTTGTGGCATTGGCCGCTGGTGATGCTGTCGATGAAGGTGCGCTCTTTGTCGCGATCGGCAAAGGCCAGGTTGTCGAGGAAGGCTCCGTTGGCGGCGAATTTTGCTGGGGCGGTGGAGGTTTGCGAATCCGACCAGGCCCAGGGTTGGTCTCCGGTGATGGCGACGGCGCCGGAATAGGGAACTGTGGCTGATCCGTTTGCTCCGTAGAGGCTCAGGCCGGCGTTGAAGCCCGGGTTGCCGAATTGGGTGGAGGCGAAGGCGAAGTGGACGTCTCCGGGATAAGTGAAGTCGACCTGGTAGTTGTCCCAGCAGTCGCCGGCGTGGGTGAGAATGTTGCGGCCTCCTGTGGCGGTTGCTTTGAGCGGGTGGGCGCCGAGCATCCAGTTGCAGAGATCGATGATGTGGATGTTTTGCTCGACCAGGATGTCTCCGGAGAGGGTGCGATACCAGAGCCAGTTGCGCAGGCGGTATTCGTCGGGTGAGGCGCCGGGGTGGACTTTTTCCTCGGATGCGGGCGCGTTGTAGTAGCCGGCTACGGCTCCTGTTTTGCCTAACGCGCCGGCCTTGATTTTCTCTGCGATGGCAGCGAAGGGCGGCGCGCTGCGGCACTGGAAGCCGACATCGACGCTTTGCGTCGGCTTGACGCGCTTCGCGATCTCGAGAGCTTGTTTGGCTTGTACAACATCGACACCGACTGGCTTCTCGCAATAGACGTGCTTGCCGGAGGCGACCGCGGTTTCCAGATGGTGCACATGGAAGAAGGGCGGCGTCGAGATCTGGATCAGGTCGATAGCCTGCGATGCGGCGAGCTGCTCGAAGGCTTGCGGGCCGTGGAAGAGCAGCTTTTCATCGATGGGCTGCCGGCCGAGGCTCGCGTTGAGCTGGTTGAAGTGGTCGTGGCCCAGGGCCAGCTTGTCGGGGAAGATGTCGGCCAGTGCGGCCACTTGTGCGGTGGTGCTTTTGGAAAACGATGTGGCGACCGCGGTTCCGCGATTACCGCAGCCGAGCAGGCCGAGGCGTACGGCGGAGTTGGCCTGAGAGCTGAAGGCGGTGCTGGGCTTGACGAGCAGCAACCCGCAGGCTGTTCCGGTCTGTATGAATTCGCGACGGTTCATGCGGTCACTTCGCGGAGTACGCGTTCGAGGAAAAGTTTTTCCTGGCGGACGTCGGCAATCTGTTGCGCGCCGGAGGTCTCGCGCTCGATGGCTACAGGGCCTTGGTAGCCGAGGCGGTGAAGCTTAGTGAAGACTTTGTGAAAGTCGACCACGCCTTTTCCCATAAGAACCTCTTCGCCTAACTTATCGGGGTCGGTGGGCCAGAGTCCATCTTTGGCGTGCATGCTGCGGACGTGGGGGCCAAGGATGTCGACCGCATCAACGGGATTGGACTTGCCATAGAGAATGAGATTAGCGGTATCGAGACCGACGGCGAGGTTAGGCATGTTCACGTCGCGGATGGCGCGCAGCATGGTGATGGGGGTTTCCTGGCCGGTCTCCATGAGGAAGTCCTGGCCATTGCCTTGGCAGTGCCTGGCGACGGTGCGGATGGCTTCGACGATTTGCGGGTAGCCGGGGTCGGCGGGGTCTTCGGGGATAAATCCGCAATGGGTTTGCACCTGGTTGATGCCAACTTGTTTGGCGAAATCGGAAACCTGGCGTAGGGCGTCGATGCGGGCGGCCCGCGTTTTTGGTGGCAGCAGGCCGATGGTCGAGGGGCCCTGGGTGAAGTTCCACACCAGCGGGCCGGGGCCTACCACTTCGACCGTGGTGGCGGTGAGCTGATACTTCGCCAGCAGGTCGCGATATTGCGCGGCGAGCGCGGGCGTGAAGCTGCCGATGTACTTGTCCAAAGAGAGAAAGCAGGTGGAGAAGCCCAGTTGCTGCACGGTGCGGAAATGTTCTTCCGGGGCGCCGAAAGGACTGATGACCCAACCGAGCGCGTAGGGCTTGAGGGGTGCGGGCGCGGGTGCAGTGAGGGCGGAGGCTGGTTTGAGCGAGTGGGTGAGGACGGTGGCGGCGGCCAGGCCGGTGAAATGTCTTCGATTCATCCAGATCACTATAGGGCAAACGGGAGCAGGCGGTCTGCAAATAATGAGTGCGGGGTAGTGCTCCCTGCAAATATCTCGTGGCTCCCTGCAGGGGCGTGGAACGCGAGCAGGGAAAGCGCGGATACTTCGATTCAGCGGATGTACGATGGATGCCAGCGGGTTCAGGTGAACGGATGACCAAAAACTTCAACGCGCACGCAGTTATCTTTTCGCTCGCCGCGGTGCTTGCACTGGCAACGGCGAGCGAATGTCATTCGATCACGCATCTTCCCTCCTTATTCTATGGAGCGGTGCTTTGGGGATGGTGGGCTTTGATTGCCAGCAGCCTGTGGAGGGCGGGACAGAAGATTCATTGTGTGCCGAGCCTTTCCCTTCCGTCGATCTCCGTGCATGTGCTGGTGGGGCTGGCGCTTGGGGTCGTGCATCTGCTGCTCCTGGGCAGCCTGGGATTTACCGACGCTGCGTGGCGTGGAACGGGAACTGCGCTGAGTGTCTGGACGAGCTTGCTCAATATCAATCGGCTGGGCACTGAATTGCTACTCTACGGCTTCCTTTTTGGGATCACGGGAGTTATCCAGTCACAGATGCGCGCGCAACGCGAGGCCATACAATCGCTTTCGCTGCAAAAGCAACTCTCGGCTGCGCATCTGCAAGCGTTGCAGATGCAACTGGAACCGCATTTCCTCTTCAATACTTTGAATGCGATCACGACCCTGGTCGAACTGGGCAGGCAGAAAGCGGCGGTTGAGATGTTGAGTCATCTCAACTCCATCCTGAAGAGTACGTTGGCCAGCAGGACCCCGGAAAAAGTTCCTTTGTCGCAGGAGTTGGAGTTAGTCGGGAACTATCTCGCGATTGAACAGGTGCGTTTTGCGGACCGGTTGCGCGTCGAGGTCAATGTCGACCCGACTGCGGTCGACGGCCTGGTGCCTTGCTTTCTGCTGCAACCGATTGTGGAGAATGCGATCCGGCATGGGATCGCTCATTGCGAGAGCGAGGGGCTGGTGGAGGCCTCGGCCATTCGCGATGGCGATGAGTTGCAACTGCGCGTGCGGGATACGGGACCGGGGCTCGCCTTCACACAACAACGCGGGCATGGCATCGGGCTTAGCAACACCCGGGAGCGACTCGCCCATTTTTACCAGGACGGTTACAAAATGCTGGCGCATCCACTCAGTACGGGTGGGTTTGAGGTCGCTATCACGATCCCGTACGAACGGGGCGCATGAGATTGAGAGCTCTGATTGCGGATGACGAACCGTTGGCGCGGGAGCGGCTGCGTTTTTTGTTGTCTGCGGAGCAAGAGGTGGAGGTGGCCGGCGAGTGCCGCAATGGACGAGAGGTCATTGCAGCGTTGAAAGAGAGCCGGTTCGATGTGCTCTTCCTTGATATACAGATGCCGGGACGAGATGGATTCGATGTGATTGACCAGGTCGGAGCGGCGCAAATGCCGGTTACGGTATTTGTCACCGCGCACAACGAGTATGCAGTGCAGGCTTTTGAGGTGGAGGCGTTGGATTATTTGACCAAGCCTGTCGAGCCGGAGCGGCTGCGAACGACGCTGGTTCGCGTGAAAGAGAAGATTGCTTCGCAGGCAGCGTTGTTGACCCAGGAGCAGATGAAATCGGTGCTGCAGAAATTGACCCCGGGACAGGAGTTTCCCCGGCGGTTGCTGGTTCACAACGGGACGCGGGATTGCTTCGTGAATGTCCCTGAGATCGATTGGATCGAGGCCGCCGATTATTATGCTTGCCTGCATGTGGGCGCCAAGTCTTTTATGTTGCGGGAGACGATTAAGCAACTGTCGGAGACTTTGGATCCCGGGAAGTTCGTGCGGATTCATCGTTCGGTCATTGTGAATGTTGACCAGGTGAGCGAAATTTTCCGCGAAGGACAGAGTGAGGGATCGGTGGTGCTGAAAGGTGGGCAACGGCTTCGGATGAGCAAAGCTGGTTGGCAGGGGTTGGTTTCGGTTAGCCGCCGGTAGCGCTCTTCCTCGGGATGGCACCAATGCGCGGCGCGGGCAGGTCTCTGTCCGGTACACTTTCTAAACATGAAATTATTCGCGGGTGTCGTTCTTGTCCTCAGTTTCACTCTTCCGGGTTGGGGTCAGGGGCGGTATGTGATCGCCGACCAGGATGCTTCGACCACGGCGGATATGGCGTTAATGCTGCTCCTCCAGTCTCCCGAGGTTCGACTGCTGGGGATTACGGTCATTACTGGCAATAGCTGGCGCGATGAGGAAGTCGCGCACGCGCTGCGGTTGGTCGAGGCTCTCGGTAAAACGGACGTGCCGGTGCTCGCCGGCGCCGCGTTTCCGCTGGTCCGAACGGCGGAGGAGACGCGTCTGTTCGATCAGCTTTACGGCAAACCTTCCTTCCTCGGGGCGTACACGGCCCCGAGTGCGCCGGTGGGTTGGGACAAGGTTGATCCAGCGGTGCTGCCGGAAGGTCCTCCCAAGATACGTGCCGGGGATGAGAATGCGGCGCAGTTCATGGTGCGCATGGTGCATGCGCATCCTCACCAGGTGACGATTGTCGCGTTGGGGCCGCTTACCAATGTGGCGTTGGCTTGCCGGCTCGATCCTCATTTTGCGGAGTTGGTGCAGGAGCTGGTGCTGATGGGGGGTAGCTTGAATCCTCAAACGGATGCTGCGGAGTGGGTGAATCGACCTCGGCATGAGTTCAATTTCTGGTTTGATCCAGAGGCGACGAGTATTACGCTGCACGAGAAGTGGGCTAAGGTGACTACCACAACGATTGATGTTTCGCTGAAGACCCGGACGGAGCCTGAGGTGCTGGATGGTTTGGCCAAGGCGCATAGTCCCGCGGCGCAGTGGGTTACGCGGTATACGACACGGCCGGTGTTTCCCAATTATCTTTGGGATGAGCTGGCGGTGGCGGCGTGGATCGACCCTACGCTGATTCGGAGCGAGCGGGTGGTGTATATGGATGTGGCTACGGATCATGGTGCTGCTTATGGGGAAACGCTTGTTTATACGGATGCGGATAAGCCTGGTCTTGTGCCGAGCCAGGTGCATGCGATTACAGATGTGGATTTGCCCCGGTTGCAGGGGATGATTGTGAAGAGGTTGTCCAAGTAGGATGGATGCAGATTCAGATTGTTATCACCCGTCGTGAATACCGATAAAGCTGCCAGGCAAACGCTCCCAACCCTAAGCAAAGCACACCGAAGCGGACCACTCCGCCAAGATACGGAATGAACCCGGCGATGGTGAGGATCAGCAGGCCCACCAGTAGTCCCAGCAGCCAATCGCCCTTCGTGGCCCCGGCTGGCTTCAGAAGTAACCCGCCGAGGAAGGCTCCAACCCAAACCTTCGCCAGGTAAATCGCAGCCAGATAGAACGCGAGCAGCATGAGCGAGGCCGGCAGGCCAACCAGGGTGATGGCAGTCACGACTATGGCGACAGGCACGGCCGCCAGAACTGCAATCCCAAGCCCGACGCTACGCCAGCCTGAGCCCACCGCCCGCACGCTGGCCTGGAAGAAGCCGGGAATCAGAACCAGGCCCAACCATCCCACCAGCATGGCAGAAGCGAGCCAGACAGCTTGGAAGAAGTAGAAGCCGGGGCGCGTGAACCGGCTCCTCCGCACGCGCACCTGGATGTCACGTTTACCCGCAATCGCCGCGCCGTCGGCGATGCGCACGTTTTTCAGCTGGTCCACCTGAGCGCTCAGGTTACCGCCGACTCGGGCGGTGTTCGTCAGGGTAAGGTTGTCTCCGGCCATGGTCAGTTCGCGGCCGATGCTTCCGCTCACATCGGCATTGCCGGCGAACATGGTAACGCTGCGATTCACCTCGCCCTCGAGGGTGACGTCGCCGGCGCCAACCAAGATACCGCCGCCCACGTGACCCCGGTTATCCACATGCAAGGATTGCGCCAACGCGTAGATGTTGTGGCCCAATTCCCCATCCAGGTCGAGCGAATTCGAAACCGTGTAGATGCGGCCTTCCACGGTTCCGCTTACCACGGTTCTCTGGGTGGCAAAACTCACTAAATCGCCCTTAACGGTGCCATGCACTTCCACGGTCCCACCAAACGCCAGCAAGTCCCCATTGACCACGCCTTCCACGCGCACAACGTTGCCGGTAGCCAGAAGCGTGTCGTCTACAGTCTCGGTCGCCGGTACGGTGACGACCTCACTGTGACGCAGCTCCAGGCCAAAGCCAGGCAACGACAAGGTAAGCAGCACGATCAGCAGTCGGAGGCCATGTTGGCGTCGCCACCATCGATGTCCCAGCAGCAGTACGCTGCCGCCCAACAGCAACAGCAAAAAGAGCTCTCCGACGGTAGCAGCATAATCAGTCAGCATGGCAGGACCTCCGCGCGCAACATAATAAGAAAGGTTGAGGAGCAGGTTCGTGCGGCCGCTTATGCTGAAGGGATTCAACCACTGCAGCGCTTCCGGAATGCTCAGCTCATGGATCCAAACGGCAGAAACCAGCGCCAGCACTGCGGCCACGACCACCACCTCACCCCACCCCACCGACCACGGCAAAGAGGGGAATTCCGCCGTGCTGGCGGCTTGTTCCGGAAGCTCTTGCAGGCTTTCGCTGACAACACGGTTCTCCGCGAGCAATGCGTCCAACAGTTGCCGGCAGCGGCGGCACGTGGCCAGGTGGTCTCGCAGGCGCCGCGACTCCTCCACCGCCAGTTCGCCGTCCACGAAGATGGCGACGGTCTGTTCCGAATAACATTCCATGATCACTTGCTCCTGTGGACCAATTTCCGGCGTAGCTCCTGCTTGGCTCGAAATATCAACGCCGCCACGTGGTTCCTCTGCAGGTCCAACTGCTGCGCGATTTCGTCATAGCTCAGTTCGCCGTAATAGCGCAGGACCAGCGGAACGCGATAGTTCTCCGGCAGACGTGCGATGGCATCTCGCACCTGCACCCTCTCTTCCGCGCCGAGCACAGCACCCAGCGGCGACGGCTCCGAACTGGCTGCCTCGATAACCGCGGCTCCGTCTTCAACTTCCATAATCACCCGCCGTCCACGCTGCCGGCGCCGCAAAGCGTCAATGCATTGGTTGCCGGCCACCCACAGCAGCCACCTGGGGAACGGTATGGACCCGTCGTAGCTCTGGATTGAGCGCTGCAGCTTGAGGAAGACTTCGCTGGTGGCATCCTCTGCGCTTTCCCGTGAGTCCAACATGTAGCGGCACAAGCCAAATACGCGTCGAACATAGCGCCGATAGATCTCGCCCAGGGCCTCGGCATCGTGGCCTTGTGCGCGCTCTATGACGCTCTCCAGGTCCTGCTCCTCTATCTGCGTGGCTCTGCCCTCGCGGCGCTGCGATCCTTTCGCCTTGTTTCCCTTGTCGTCCATAAGCAGTACGCTGCAGATCGAACAAAGTTACACAGATTTTAGGGTTAGGGGAACGCGTCCTACGACAGTCCTCGTGGATGCAAATGGCGTCGCAGAAGTTCGCCGTGGCGTGCATGGGCCGAAAAGACGGGGCGCAGCCCCATCTCGACAGCACAGATACCGTAGATATACCGGTATGTCCGCGGTCAGCGTGTGTTTTCGGAGGCTCCGGTGAAGGTGGCTGCTCCGGCTCGCGCCATGGCGAGAATTCTGCCGGGGAAGATGCCGAGGATCAGGGTGGCGGATACCGTCAGCAGCAGTGCGAGGGTCAGCGAACTCTTGAGGTGCGGAATCAATTGCACCGGCGCATCGTCGGTCGGCTTCCCGTAGATCGACATGAGCAGGCGCAGATAGTAGTAAGCAGCGACTCCACTGTTCACGAGGCCAATCACGGCCAACCATACTTCCCCGGAGTGCAGGGCCGCGGTGAAGACGTAAAACTTGCCGAAGAACCCTCCGGTGAAGGGAATCCCGATGAGCGAAAGGAGGAAGAAAGCCAACGCTCCGCCCAGGAGCGGCGAGCGGTAGGCGAGACCGCGATAGTCGGCCACGGAGACCAGACGGTCGTCGTAACCGCCGGCATGGCTGGCGATGGCGAAGGCGCCTACATTCATGGCGGCATAGGTCGCGGTGTAGAACATGGCAGCGGCGACGCCTTCGCCGGAGAGAGCGGTGAAGGCGACCAGGGTGTAGCCGGCGTGGGCGATGGAAGAATAAGCAAGCATGCGCTTGACGCTCTGCTGGCGAAGGGCACCCAGATTGCCGATGGTCATCGAGAGGGCAGCCATGATCCAGACCAACAGCAGCCAGTGGGCTTGCAGTTGTGGATACGCTCCGTAGAGGAGGCGCAGGAGCACGGCGAAGGCAGCAATCTTGGGCCCGGTGGACATCAAGGCCACCACCGGTGATGGGGCGCCTTCATACACGTCGGGGGTCCAGACCTGGAAGGGCGCGGCCGATACTTTGAACCCGATGCCGATCAAAATCATGGCCACAGCAAGAGTGGCAAAGCCAGGAACGGGACTGTTGGGAAGCACTGCGGCTATGTCGGAAATATTGGTTGTTCCGGTAGCGCCGAAGGTGAGGGCGATGCCGTAGAGGAAGAAAGCGGTGGCAAAGGAACCCAGCAGAAAATACTTAAGCCCGGCTTCGGGACTCTTTCCCGTGCGCTTGCGAATGGCGGCCAGGATATAAGTGGCGATGGAAGAAATTTCGAGACTGATGAAGACCAACAGCAACTCGACGGCGCTGGTCATGAGGCACATGCCCATGGCGCCGAACAGGACCAGCGCGTAATACTCGGCCGGCCTTTCCTTGCTGCCGTCGAAGACATCAAAGGCGATCAGGAGCGCGACCAGGACGACGCTGCAGATCAGCACATGGAAGAAGACGCTAAAGGCATCGGTTTGGACGGTGGCGTAGAAGGCGGTTCCCGGGGGGAGGCCCAGTTGCCATACGCTCGCGATCAAAGCGGCGACCACGCCTGCAAGGGCGAGAAATCCGATCGGCTTGCGCGTCATCCCGGGCGGCATCAGGGGCTCGATGAGCATGATGAGGATGCCGGTGATGGTGAGCAGTAATTCCGGCAGAATGCGATAGGCGTCAGGCACTTGGTTCACCGCTGCACCGCCATGTGCACCAGGGCCGCCGGTGAGGCTAACTTCACGGCTGCGCCGTCAATGGCACGCATCCAGATGGGGGAGGCTACGCCCATCAGCAACATCAGGACAGCAATGGGCCAGACGGCCGCGAGTTCGCGGAAGTTCATGTCGGGCGCAGAGACATCTGTAACCATGCCTGATTCGGCGCCATAAAAGACGCGCTGGACCATCCACAGCATGTAAGCCGCGCTGAGGATCACGCCGGCCGTGGCCGCGGATACCCAGGCCACGTGCCCGGGGAAGCTGCCGCTGAGGATGAGGAACTCACCCACGAACCCATTGAGAAGGGGAAGAC
>JBAVQC010000098.1:0-16094 GCA_049693715.1 Acidobacteriaceae bacterium
TCGACAATACCTTCGTGATTGCTGCCGTCAGCGTCGTCTTGCCGTGATCAATGTGCCCAATCGTCCCCACGTTCACGTGCGGCTTGGACCGGTCAAACTTTTCCTTCGCCATCTCGTCCCTCTCTCAGAACATTTCCCTCAGCGGCTAAAGCCGCGAAGGTTCCAACTGCTTTTATGTACGGGCTAAAAGCCCGTACCCTGCAGACGTCTACTTGCCTTGGTTACGGCCGATGATCTCTTCCGAGACCGACCGCGGCGCTTCTTCATAACGGTTGAAGTGCATCGAGTAGTTGGCCCGGCCCTGGGTCGAAGAGCGCATATGGGTGGCATAGCCAAACATTTCGCTCAACGGCACATTGGCCTTGATGACCTGCGATCCGGCACGGTGCTCCATGCCTTCGATGCGGCCACGGCGGGAGTTAAGGTCGCCGATAATGGTCCCCATATACTCCTCGGGAACCACGACTTCGACCGACATCACCGGCTCCAACAACACCGGCGTCGCCTTGCGGGCTGCTTCCTTGAACGCCATCGAGCCGGCAATCTTGAACGCCATTTCGTTGGAGTCGACATCGTGGTAGCTGCCATCAAACAAGGTCGCCTTTACATCGACGATCTCGTAGCCGGCAAGCACGCCACCCTGCAACGCTTCACGAATGCCCTGCTCGGTCGGCTTGATGTACTCCTTGGGAACCACGCCGCCCTTGATGTCGTTGATGAACTCGAAGCCCTTGCCGGGCTCGTTGGGCTCGACGCGGATCTTCACGTGGCCGTAGTTACCCGAACCACCGGTCTGGCGGATGTACTTGCCTTCCGCCTCAGCCTTCTTACGAATGGTCTCGCGATAGGCGACCTGGGGTTTGCCCACGTTGGCTTCGACTTTGTACTCGCGCATCATGCGGTCGACGATGATTTCCAGGTGCAGCTCACCCATGCCGCTGATGATGGTCTGTCCTGAGTCCGGATCCGTGTGCACCTTGAAGGTGGGATCTTCCTGGGCTAATTTCGCCAAGGCCATACCCATCTTTTCCTGATCGGCTTTGGTCTTCGGTTCCACGGCAACGTGGATCACCGGAGCCGGAAAGTCGATCGATTCCAAAACAATCGGAGACTTATCGGTGCAGATGGTATCGCCGGTCACCAGATTCTTGAGCCCTACACAGGCGCAAATGTCACCGGCATAGATCTCGACAATCTCTTCCCGCTTGTTGGCATGCATCTTGAGCAGGCGGCCGATGCGCTCGCTCCTGCCGGTACGCGGATTGAGGACGGTATCGCCCGTCTTGAGATGACCAGAATAGAGTCGGACAAAGATCAACTGCCCGACAAAAGGATCGGTCATGATCTTGAAGCCGAGCGCGGTCAAGGGCTCGGTATCGTCAGCATGGCGGAGGATAACCTCTTCCATGTTGTCGGGATTGTGGCCCTCAATCGGAGGAACATCGAGCGGGCTGGGGAGATACTCGACCACCGCATCCAACAGCGTCTGCACACCCTTGTTCTTGAAGGCACTGCCGCACAGCACCGGGAAGAGCTTCATCCCGATGGTTGCGCCGCGCAGCGCCTTGCGCAACTCGGCCGCAGTGGGGGTCTCGCCTTCGAGAAACTTGTGCAGCATCTCGTCGTCGTTTTCGGCTACGGATTCGACCAGCTGCATGCGGAACGCTTCCGCTTTCTTCAGCAGGTTCGCCGGAATCTCTTCGACATCGTACTTGGCGCCCATGGTCTCGTCGTGCCACAGAATGGCGCGCATCTCGATCAGGTCGATCACGCCCTTGAAGGCGGCTTCCTGGCCGATGGGGATCTGAATGGCAACCGGGCGGGCGTTCAGCCGCTTGCGGATGGTGTCGATGGCATGCTCAAAATCGGCGCCCATCTTGTCCATCTTGTTGATAAAGCAAATGCGCGGCACGCCGTACTTGTCTGCCTGCCGCCACACTGTTTCGGACTGGGGCTCGACCCCGTGCACGGCGTCAAAGCAGGCTACCGCGCCGTCGAGCACGCGCAGGCTGCGCTCGACCTCAGCGGTAAAGTCCACGTGGCCGGGGGTGTCGATGATATTGACCCGGATATCGCGCCAGGTGCAGGTGGTGGCAGCCGAGGTAATGGTTATGCCGCGCTCCTGCTCCTGCTCCATCCAGTCCATCGTCGCGGTGCCTTCATGCACTTCGCCGATGCGATGGGTGATGCCGGTGTAAAACAAAATGCGCTCCGTCGTTGTGGTCTTTCCGGCGTCGATGTGCGCCATGATTCCGATATTCCGGCAACGATCCAGTGGTACTTGACGAGGCACGGTATTCTCTCACTCTCGCGCGAGACGTTAGACTCGCGATTCTTCTTGCTGCCCTGGTTTACGCCCGCTGCCTTGCGGTTTTGGGCCCTTCAGTCCTGATTGCAACTACCAGCGGTAATGGGCAAACGCCTTGTTGGCTTCCGCCATACGATGAACATCTTCCTTCTTCTTCATGGCCGCGCCGCGGCCGTTGGCCGCATCCAGCAGCTCACTGGTCAACTTGTCGATCATGCCTTTTTCGCCCCGGGCCCGACCGTAGGTGACCAGCCAGCGGATGGCGAGCGAAGTGCGCCGCTCGGGATTGACTTCAATCGGCACCTGGTAGTTCGCGCCGCCCACGCGGCGGGTCTTGACCTCGAGCAGGGGCTTGCAGTTTTCGACTGCCTTCTTGAACAGCTTCAAGGCTTCGTCGCCGCCCTTTTGCTCCAGGTTGGTCATTGCCTGGTAGAAGATGCCCTGGGCGGTCGACTTCTTGCCGTCCCACATCATCGAGTTGACGAATTTCGTCACCAGGGATGAGTTATAAACCGGGTCAGCTGCCACTTCCCGCTTCGCGATATGTCCTTTTCTCGGCATAGTTCCCTTCTACGTTGAACGTGTACTACTTGGCGGTGGTCTTGGGGCGCTTGGCGCCGTACTTGGAGCGGCTCTGTTTACGGTTGGCCACGCCGACCGAATCCAGTGTGCCGCGCACGACGTGGTAGCGCACTCCGGGCAGATCCTTCACACGGCCGCCGCGGATGAGCACGATGGAGTGCTCCTGCAGGTTGTGGCCGATGCCGGGAATGTAGGTGGTGACTTCCACACCGTTGGTCAAGCGAACGCGGGCGACCTTACGCAGCGCCGAGTTCGGCTTCTTGGGGGTTTGCGTGTAGACGCGGGTGCAGACGCCGCGCCGCTGGGGCGAACCCTGCAGCGCAGGCGAAGCCGTCTTGTAGCGCGCCGCAACGCGGCCTTTTCTCACGAGCTGACTAAATGTAGGCAAACCTTGACTCCTTAAAACTACGCAAAACACCCGTTTGCCGCACATCACCGGACCCACGCCTGAACCTGGCGCTTACCGGTGCACGAGCCAGCGGCTGCTGCCCCCTGCCTGTACAAACCTAGACAGAACTTCGACGGTGACCGCGCGTTTCTCTCTGGATCAGCCGAAGAGGATTGCGCTCGCGCGCTACCACCCCTCGTGCCGGATCAGGCACCGGAAAACCGGGCACAAGAAAGAAGCCAGTTCCGTTTCGAAGTTCCGGCCCGCATAGCCTTCCCAGGTGGAAGGTGTCGCAAAGGCCGATGCGATTGTTTCCCTACATCACGCGAGCGTTTTGAGGGACCTTGATGATGGGCCGCAAGATCTTGCTGCCAGTGTTTAAGAGCGCCTTGCTGCGGAATGCCACAGCAACATCGTTCAAGCACGCACTTTACTGGCTAATGCGGAACCTTTTTAAGATACCAAGAGGGGCGGGCCGGCGTCAATGTTGCGGTTTAAATGCTCTTGCGAACACGGGTCGCTGAGTCGATTTTTAGATCAAGCGCACAGGGTCTGCGCTGAGACCTGCTTGAGCGAGCACAAGAGATGCCCTCAGGGCTTTAGAGCGTGCGTGAGAACGCGGAAACAAAACGCAGAACTGAAACAGGCCCGTAGGGCCGGGGCCAAACGTCAGCCCAGCCCGGGAGGGCTGGGACATCGATTTCCCAATGTTCTCCGAGCGCCGGAGGCGCGGCACTGGCGGATGAATGGAGTAACGCGCCTCCGGCGCTCCGTAATCTTTGGATATCCGTCTCCCAGCCCTTCCGGGCTGGGGCTGACGTTTGGCCCCGGCCCTACGGGCCTGTTTCAATTCTGCGATTTTGTTTCCGCGTTCTCACGCACGCTCTTTAGCCCGTCCTATTTTGGGTAGTTAATGTACGGGCTAAAGCCGTACCCTTCGAAAAAGTGCGTTCTTACCTCGGCCCACAGGCCCACTTCCCTGGCCGTGAACTCGTCCGGAACCTTAGGCTGTGGTAGCGGTGTGCTAGCATCCCTGCTAATGTCTGTGTATCCCCCAACCTCGCTGTTTATGCGCCTCCTGCGCTGGCTGGCGCCCGCTTGCGCCGGACTCCTGATTGCGCTCATGATTACACGGAGCGCCGCCGCTTCTCCTACACCGCCCGATCCCCGCATCGGCAACGTGATTGCCGAACTGGAGAAGACGCGCAAGATTCGCGAAGTCTCGCTGTCACCGGATGGCCAGATGGTCGCCTGGGCAGTCGATGGCCAGGCGGGGATCGAAATTCAGGTTGCAACCACGGCCGACCCTTCCCACCCCCGCCGCTTGACCGCGGGGACCGGTTCGGCCTGCACGGAAGAGGACCCGGCCTGGTCGCCGGACAGTAAGTCGCTCGCGTTTACCTCCGACTGCAATGCTCCATCGAATTCCGCGGATCAGCTGGACGTCTACCTGATGAACCCGGCGTCGACAAGCGCTTCGGCCCGGCGGCTGACCCATTTGCATGGCGGAGTCACCAGCTTGGTGTTCTCTCCCGACGGCCTGCATATCGCTTGCCTGTATATCGAAGGCGCTACCCGTCCTGCCGGGGCGCTTGCCCCCATGAAGCCGCCAGCCGGGGTCATCGGGGTAGAGGGACTGGAAATTCAACGGGTTGCCGTCATGGAAGCCGCCTCCGGCGAGTTCCGCCAGGTCACCCCGGCCGCCTTGCATGTTTATGAATATGACTGGGCCCCCGACTCCCGGCAACTCGCCTTTGTGGCCGCCCCCGCGCCCGGGGAGAACAACTGGTGGGTGGCGCAGCTGTATACCCAGGCGCTTACGGACGGGCAGGCACACGCCATTCTCGACCCGGAACATACCCCGGGCTCGCTGCATGGCCTGCAGATCGCGGTCCCCCGCTGGTCCCCGGATGGCAGCAAGATCGCTTTCATCGGCGGCCTGATGAGCGATCAGGGAGCCACAGGCGGAGACGTATACATGGTGTCCGCCAAGGGCGGGGGGCCAAAAAACGCGACCCCGGATGCGGACAAGAGCGCGGTGTGGATTCACTGGATGGCCGACGCCCAACCTCAGTTATTGGTCTCGTGGAGCAAGTCCGGAGCGGTTGAGATCGGGTCCATCGACCTTGACTCCGGGAAGAGCACTACCTGGCAGACAATTCCGGCATCGGTGGGCGATGGACGGCTGGAACAGAGCCTCTCCCTGGACCAGCATCGGAACTTGGCCTACATCAAGAGCTCCTTCTCGGAAGCCCCGGAGGTTTACCTGGGAGACCTGAGCGCGCCAGGGCGTCCGGTTACGCACTACAACGGCGATCTCAAGCCTCTTTGGGGCAAATCTGCTTCGATCGATTGGACCAGCGACAAACTCCCCGTCCAGGGGTGGCTGCTTTATCCCGCACATTACGACCCGAACAAGAAGTATCCGCTCATCGTCAGCGTGCATGGCGGACCCTCGAGCGCGGTGCAGCCGCACTGGCCGGACTTGGGCTACAACCCCATCGCTTTCTCTGCTCTGGACTACTTTGTGCTCATGCCTAACCCCCGCGGCAGTTATGGAGAAGGGGAGGCGTTTACGCAAGCCAACCGGAAGGATTTCGGCTACGGCGATCTGCGCGACATTCTGGCCGGAGTAGACGCAGTAAGCGCCAGGTTTCCCATCGATCAGGGACGTATCGGCATTACGGGGTGGAGCTACGGCGGGTTCATGACTATGTTCGCGGTTACCCAGACACAGCGTTTTCGCGCGGCGGTCGCCGGGGCGGGGATCGCCAACTGGCAAAGCTACTACGGGGAAAACTCCATCGACCAGTGGATGACCCCATTTTTCGGGGCATCGGTTTATGAAAACCCCGCAGTCTACGCCAAGAGCTCGGCCATCGACTTCATTCGCAACGTCAAGACCCCCACCCTGGTGGTGGTCGGGGACCGGGACGGCGAGTGCCCGGCACCCCAGTCGTTCGAGTTCTGGCATGGGTTGCGGGCGGAGCATGTTCCCACCGAGTTGGTGGTTTACCCCGATGAGGGGCATCACTTCAACTCGCCGCAACATCGCCGCGACGTGCTTACCCGGGCGTTGGCGTGGTTCGAACAATACATGCCGCCGCAAAGCTGACAAGCGGCCTGTTGCCTAGAGGCCCAGTCCCTTCTACACTTAGAACGTTGACCACGCACAACTCTGCACGCGCATCGGAGAGGTGTCTACGGTGCCGGCGATCAGGCAGCGCACAGTCGCACTCCCGCGAGGGGAGAGTCAGCCTGGGGCAGAGCTGGTTGGTGGAACAAGTCGGGCAGGCGAGCGATCTCCGATTGCTGAGGCACCACCGAAATGCGCGACGCGTGGCTTTTCCTCAAGGACAAGCCACCGGGAAGTTTGCGGCTCCGGCATACCCGTGCCGGAGATTCGCGTTCGTAGTTCATCAACCGCCGGGATCGTCGACACCCGGCGGGGAGGTTTCATGCAGCGGTTTTTCACTTTTGTGGCTTTGCTTCTACTTACCGTCCCAGTGGGTCTTTCCATCCAGGGCTGCGCTAACAAAAATTCCACTTTCTGCAACGGGGTCGGCTACGGCTACACCGTCGGCCAACCAGTTTCCATTACGTTGCAGCCCCAGACCACGGGCATATCGGTTGGGTTCTCGCAGACTTCGCAACTGCAGGCTCCTTCGGCGCAAGACTGCAGGGGCGCCGCAGCGTCGGTGAGCACCTATACCTACGGCACGACCGACCGGACCATAGCCGATGTTTCGCCCACGGGCGCGGTGTGCGGCGGCACCTGGAATCTTCATACCCCCGCGGTAGCTGATTTCACCACCTGCCTCCCCACCAACAAGATCGGGATCGCGTATATGACCGCCAGCGCCGGTGGTTTTAGCAGCAACCAGGTCGCGGTGTATTCGCACCCACCGCTCGTCAGTATTTCCATCCAGGGTCCGACGAGCGGGAACACGGGGGCGCCCCAATGCCTTTCGCAAACGCAAACCAAACAACTGGATGCCACCGCCTATTGCTTGTCGACCGGGACCACGGGCGCATGCCCAAGCGCGACGGTTCCCGCCGGGCAACCGAATTTGCTGTGCTCGCCGCCGCCGGCAGACGGCAGTGCGGCCACGGTTCCCGACTGTAACGCGCTCATCGGCCACATCACCTACGCCTCGGCTAGTCCGGGCGTGGTCACCATCGACCAGAATGGCGTTGCCACAGCCCAGGCTCCCGGGTCTACGCTGATCACCGGCACCCTTGCACAGACCAGCAGTAACGCCGGCTACTTCTATACCTGCCCGCCGGCCAGCATCAAACTGACTGTCGCCTCTACCGGCGCCACCAATGCCAATGTCACGCTGAACACTCCCCTGGCCCTCACTGCGACGGTATTGGATACGAACAACAACGTCATCAACGGGTTGGCGCTGAGCTACGTGTCCACCAACCCGGGCAGTATTGCCGTCACCTCCACCGGCGCGGTCTCGGCAGCCTTTCCCTCGAATTCGGCGATCACCGCCATTTGCCAGCCCACCACCTGCAATCCGGCTCCGATCAATGTGATTGGGACATTGGGCACGGGTGTTCAGGTGCTCAGCAACTTTGTGCAGATTGCGTCCCCGGGCAGAAACAGCAACTTCATCTGGGTGTCCAGCCCGGGTTCCCCGTATTTCGTGCCTATCGATCTCTCCACCGGAACCGTCGGCAACCAGATCAAGCTGCCCTATTCACCCAACTCCATGGTTCTGGATCCCACGGGCACGACGCTTTATTTCGGCAGCTACAAAGAGCTGATGACGTATACCGCGACCACCAATAGTCTGGCCTCCGAGGTGGCCAACGTGCCGGGCGTGGTGCTTGCGGTCTCGCCCAACAACTCGGCCGTCTTGATCAACGATCAATTACGGGGAGTGCTTTATCTGTACACGCCATCGTCCGGGGCCTACACATCGTTCGCCGGAGTCGGAGAGAAAGCCGCTTTTACCGCGGACGGCCAGACGGTTTACATCGTGGGCAACGGTGTGCTCTATATCCACAACAACTTCACCGGATGGTCGGTGGAAACCCTGCCCGCGAATCAGGCCACGCCCACAACCGGCATCTGCCCGGCGACCAACACGACCAGCCCGATTCCCCAGGATCCGACAGTTTATCCGCCTAACACCACGGCGAACCCCAACAACACATACAACATTTTCTGCTCGCCGGACCTTGCGGTAACGATTCCGGCTGCGGCTGTCTTTCTCTCCGGTGCGACGACCTCGGCGTATGGAGAGTGCCCTGAGACCACGGTGCAGCCGGTGGTGAACTATCCGGAGGCGGCCACGGTGGCCGCGCTCTCTGACCACGTGGCTTCGACCACGGATGGACAGCACATCATTGGGGCCTCTGCGAATCCTGCGGTGCTGACAGATCTGTCGATTACGGTTCCCATCAATGCCTGTCCGATAAGTGCCAACGGGCAGACCACGGGGATTACGTTTAATCCTGCGCCGGTGATAAATCAATTCTCTCTGGGGGCATACGGGATTAACAACATCAATGAAGTGGTGCCGGCGACCAACTCGCTCGAAGCCTTCGTTACTTATGGAAGTGCTGCGACTGCACCGCCTGCGGGGGGCGCGTTGTTGCCGGTGTACAAGCCCTCGACCACGGCGGGCTCTCCGGGTACGCTCAGCAGCGTCACGCTGACCGGCAAGGCGCTCGCGCCGGTGGCGGGGATTTTCTCACCCGACAACACGCTCTTTTTTGCCGGGACCACGGGCGACAACGTGCTTCACGTGATCGACACCACGACTCTGCTGGATACCAAGCAGATCGACCCGAAACTCACGGATGCCAATGGCAATCCGTTGCCGCCGATATTTCTTGCGGTCAAGCCGCGGCCGACGACTTAAGGGAGACCAAGCGCGACCCGCTCCCCGGATTAAAGAGCATGTCTCGATAGCTGTTTCAGGCGTCGCTACCGGCTTTTCCTTGGCGCATGCCAACCCAGGACTGTGGCTAAGTTCAGCCGTCCCCGTTCGGCAAGCTCAGGGCAGGCTCTGCGGGACTCGATTTGTGATGTCGTTTGCGTAAAGACCATACCCCGACGACTCGAGCCAAGGGGACAAACCGCTAATCGCCAGCGAGGGTTACGGCGCTTGAGGGAGCACTCTTGTAGGCGGTCCCACGTTCCCAGCCCAGGATTTCGGAGATCTGGTCGGCGAGCGTGAGGGGGTCGAAGGGTTTGGAGAGAATGGCGGCTGCTCCCAGTTCGTCGAGCTTGCGCCGGTCCTGGCCCTGCACCTTGGCGGTGAGCAGAAGGACCGGAATGTGAGCGGTGTTCCCGTTCTGCTTCAGGATCTGATACGTTGTCGGGCCGTCGATGTCGGGCATCATGACATCCAGCAAAATAGCATCCGGCTGCTCCAGCGAAGCTCGACGTATACCTTGTGCCCCGGAGGGGGCCAGGATGACCTGCCAGCCGGCAATGGTTTCCAGGCTGAGTGCGGTCACTTCACGTATATCCGCTTCATCGTCAATGATCAAAATGCGAGGAATCATGGGCGTGCCCGCTCTCTGGAGTGTTGTTATCACTCTAGGTTCGGCATTTCCGGGCGTACATAACACTTGGTGTGCATTACCTTGATAACAGGTGGCTTAGTGCGTTGCCGGACAAAACATAGGGCACAATTACGGTTACGTAACCGAAGTTGATGAGCCTGAATGCGGAGATCGGTTATGCTAGCGGTGCGCCGGAATCCCGGCCAGGACGTGAGGAAATAATGATCAGATTGCAAAGACTATGCATAGCTGCGCTACCCGCTTTGTTGGCCCTGTCGGCATCGGCGGCATTGCACAAGAACAAGGGTCTGGAAGTGGACTTCAAGACCAGTGAGGGTCAGGACGCAGGAACGGCCTTCCTGACTCCCGCAGGAAAAGGGGTCAAGGTCAAGCTGGATCTGAAGAACCTTCCCGAAGGCGAACACGCCATCCATGTGCACATGAACGCGAAATGCGATGGGCCTGATTTTAAGACGGCCGGCGGCCATTTTAATCCCGACGGCAAACAGCATGGGACCAAGAACCCCAAGGGTCCTCATGCCGGAGACATGCCGGCGAACCTGCAGATTTTGGCGGATGGTACGGACCACCTCTCCTTCGTGACCGAAAGCATTTCACTGAAGAAGGACGCGAAGAACTCGGTCTTCACGAATGGGGGCACGGCGTTCGTCATTCATGAAAAAGCCGACGATATGATGACTGACCCTACGGGCAATGCAGGCGGAAGAATCGCGTGCGGGGTGATCACCGCCCCGTAGCTGGAAGACTCAAGACACGCGGCGCGAGTGGCCGGCGAACTGGGGATTGGGGCCCGCGAAGTACTTGGGAACATTCGCCGCGGACAGTGGTGGGGCCAACATGAGCCCTTGCACGAAATCGCAGCTTAGGCTGCGCAGGCATTCCATCTGATCGCTGCGCTCCACGCCTTCGGCTACGACCTTAAAGCCCAGGTTATGGGCCAACGCGATGATGGCTTGCACGATGGTATAAGTCCCGTTGGGATCGGAGATACGTTCGACGAAGGAGCTGTCGATCTTGAGCGTGCTGACGGGCAATTGGTGCAGGTGGCTCAGACAGGAATAGCTGCTGCCAAAGCCGGCGACGGAAAAGTGCACCCCCAGAGCGGCCAGACTGCGCATCTGGGAGGCAATCTCGGGGCGGTTGCGCGTGAAGGTGCTCTCGGTCACGACCAATTCCAGCAGTCTCGGATCGAGGCCACAGAGGGCCGCTGCACTGAGCACCCGGGCGGAGAAGTCGGGCTCCAAAAACTGCAGCGGAGAGACAGCAAACGATATGCGCAGCGGAATGAGCTGCTTGCTTTGCCACTCAACGCTCTGCCGGCACACCTCGTCCAGGACCCAATTCCCTAAGGGAACAATCAAGCCGCGCTCTTCGGCGACCGGCAGGAAGCGATCGGCCGCGACGGTGCCCAGTTGGGGATGATTCAGCCGCAGCATGGCGTCCAGGCGGCAGAGATTGCCGGCCATGGAGTATTGCGGCTGGTAAAAGAGCTCCAGGCCCTTGTCCTGAAGAGCACTGCGCATAAAGCGCTCCAACTCGGTGACCTCATCGGCGGACTCGGAGCTGTGGGTAGGGACCACCAGAAACTGGCCCCCGCCCGCCTGCTTGGCGCGGTACATCGCCGCGTCGGCGAGGCGGCGCAGCTGAGCCGCATCGGTCCCATCTTCCGGATAAATCGAGATGCCAATCGATGCCGAGATGTCGAAGGTGGCATCGCCGAGTTCGATCGGTTTATTGATACTCTCGAGGACGCTGCGCGCGACCATCAAGGCGCTATGGCGGTTCGCCAGCTCGTCCAGAATAATCACGAACTCGTCGCCGCCGGTACGCGCAAAAGTATCCACGGCGCGTAAGCGGGCAGAGATCCGGCTGACCACCTGCTGCAGGCAGAGATCGCCGGTAGCGTGGCCAAAGGTGTCGTTGATCTGCTTGAAGCGATCGAGGTCCAGGCAGAGGACTGCGGCTTGTTGCCCGTAGCGGGCTGCCTTGGCCAGACTTTGCTGCATACGATCTTCCAGCAATAGCCGGTTCGGCAGTCCGGTGAGCAGGTCGTGGTGCGCCTGGTGGACCAGCTGCTCGTGCAGCTGTTGCCGGTCGGTGACATCCTGCACCAGAACGAAACTGCACTTCCGCCCCTGAAAGTCGATGAAATGGGACGCCATGTCCACCTGGATGTAAGAGCCATCTTTGCACCGATGGCGCCAGGGACCGGTCAGTTTGGTGGGGTTGGCCAGAGAATTTTCCTGGAGAATCGCTTCCACGTCCTCGGTGGGGCGCAGATCAGGCAGCGTCATGCTGACAAATTCTTCGCGCGAGTAGCCGTAGTGGGTCACTGCGGCATCGTTGACCTCGAGGATGCGCAGGGTCTCGGGATCCTGCACCCACATGGGGTGCGGGTGAGCGGCAAAGAGCAAACGATAATGCTCCGTGGCGCGCCCTACGGCCAGGAACTCATCCTCCAGCATGGTCAAAATCATGCCGAAGGCGACAAAATACTTGGGCACATTCCACAGCTCGGGGGGAATCTGCCCAACCCGTACCAGGAAATTGCAAAGCAGCCCGACGGGAAACACGGCAGCCCACGCTACGAGTCCAAGAATGGAGGTCAGTACACCAGTAGACGTACGGCGGAAATCAAACCAATAGAGGGCGGCGAAGCTGAGAAAAATTTCAAACAGGAATGCCGGAATTCCGCATTCCGGCTCGTGGCGGAGGACGAAGACAGCGCTCCAGAGGCCGCCCGCGACAAAGGCCAGGGTGATGACAGCCCACACCCGGCTGCGGCCACGGCAAAGATTCCAGGCCAGGAGCACCCCGGCCGAAGAACAGGCGGCGGCAGCCAGGTAAAGAGGCCAGAGATGAGCCCCCCCGAAGATCAGGTAGTTGGTGTAGAAGAGCGCCGGAACGCCAATGCCAACTCCGGCGAGAGCGCTCCCCGTGGGAGACTGAGAGATGGCGGAGGCGGAGAAAAGGAAGCACAGGCCGGAAAGCAGCAAGGCGCTGATGCTCAGGCTGTCGACCACTGCTTGTCCGCGCACTGTCGTCGCCGGGACCAGGAGTGCGGCAAAATGCAGCAGGACCAGGATCCAGGCGATGACCCAGTAGCGCAGGCGGGCAGACGCACGCTTGCGATAGATCGAGGCAAACAGCACCACGAGCAGTCCGAGAATCAGAATGTCGAGCACTTCGTTTTTCATGAGTGACGAGACGCGGCAGAAAATATAACAAAAAAGTAGAACAGGAAGAGCGCAACCGTCTGCTTTTCCCTGGTGTTAAGTATCGCTCAACGCCGCCAAGTCTCAAGATCACCGAAGTGTGACCGGACAGGGAAGGGGTGGTAACCCCAACTCACCAAATAGCAACAACCTAGCCGAAAGTCGTATCTCTTGAGAGGCTTGACGCGGCAATGGATAGTGACCGTACAAGCCGTTTCGTATCTTTCCGGGCAGCAACAGACGGAGCAGTGAACCATGACTGCTTTGTCCGAGCACTTCTTCGGGCGCGTCCTTCAGACGCACGTGGACACATCTTTGCTGCGGAACTTCTGCTGCGGAGGTGATCCGAGGAACTGGAAATTGGGGGAAGGTGCTGCCTTCCCGCACGGTTACGAGGCGGTTTTCAGTTCTTGCTCAGCGCGCAGCCAATCCTGCTCGGGTGAACCTTCCGGCCAGCCGCGCTCAGCCCAGTACTTCTCTGCCAGGCGAGCAATTTCCTCCCGTGTGGGTGCCGGAGGTGCGGCGGGAGTCTGCTTTTTAGCGGCCGGTTTGCGGCGTTTGGCCGTCCCGTTTGGCGCTTCTATGCTCTTGGTAGTCATTGATGTCTCCTTCAAGGTGCTTGCCTGTCAATTGTAGGCACCCCTTTATGATACGAAGGAGAGGGTGGAATTGCCAGCCGGTAAGCTAGTAACTTTTGCGCTACGCCCCGCGCTTTCCACAGGCATCAGGCTCCCGACGCGGGGTTGTCGAACCGCTCCTGGCGCCGTGAAATGGCGTTCGACAAGGAAATCGGCGGATCGGATTGCAGCAGCTGGACATTCCACTCTTTCATCGCCGGCCGAATGCGCTGTAGCTCCGCCAGATCGGCTCTCCAGTTTCTGAGATGGACTTTCGCATCCAGCATACGGATCCAGAAGGCGCGGTACTCGGCCAGGTTGAGGCGCTCGACATTGGCGAACAACTCGTCGTCGCCCAGCAGCCATTGCCATAAAAACCGGTCCTGGGAAGCGGGCTGGCGGGCGGCCAGAGCCTCATCGGCGAGTTCCTCGTCCGTTGGGAATGCGTTCAATCCGTAGCCAAAGTCAGAGAAATCACTTTTCTCGCCCGTCTGCTCCGCGATTCGCTTAAGGCAGCGCGCCAGGTTGCGGCGCGAAGGCCCACAATAGGAGCGCTCTTCGATCAATCCTTTGTAAAGACTGACCGCACGGCGCAGGCCGCGCACAAACAGATCGCTGCGCGAACTGTTGTCGGCCGTCTCCTCGGGAACATAAAACCGGCTGCAGAGCAAGGCTTCGACAAAGGCCGTGTGCCGCCAGTCCGGATCCACTGACGCGGCGTGGGCAATATCAGCAAACGCCTGTTTCGACAAAGACTCGAGCTGGGCCCGCTCGGTTTTTCGCTGCCAGGAAGGTTCCCGATCCTGCGCCTCAAGCACCATATAACCGGCGAGCGCCCGGTAAGAATAGGCCTGGGCAATCCGCCGCCGCTCCACCGCATTCGGGAAGCGGGTCATCTGGGAGAGAAACTGGTCGAGACGAGCGAAGGCTGTCCAGGGATCGGAGCGGTTCAGGTGGGCAACAGCGGAAAGCAGCAGACCGTTCAGGTACACTGCCGCCTCCGGCTCCGAGGAAAGATCCTGAAAAACCAGGCGGCCGTGGCCTTCGTACGCAAGGTCGTCAATGTCATCGATGGTCGCCTGCGCGCGCGGAGAAAATGCACTGCCTTCTTCCTGAAAACTCAAAGGATGTTCACCCACGTCCTGCAACAAGGCGGGTAAGGAGTTCTTGGCTTCACTCCTGGCGTCGCGCACGGTCTTCAGTTCGGCAGCCACGGCGTCCACCTCGGCGACGGCTCGGGACGCATCTCTGTCCCAGGCGCGCGCCTGCTGGTAAACCTGGATGACGATCAAAGCTGCAATGATGGCGAAGACCGCCAGGAAAAGCGCCGAAGTGGTGCGGACCCGGTGCTCGGCCCGGGTCGCTTGCTGCAAAGCCTCCTGCGACTGGCGCAACTGGTTGTGAACCTCGCTCATCTCGGCATGAATCTCATCCGTGGTCGAATCAGTGTGCACAGCCGGAGGAGCCTGCGCCTGCGCCGGAGCCGGAGCCGGAGCGGTGTACAAGGGTTGGCGTCTGGGTTGATAAGGGGCGGGAGAGGCAGGGACCTGCGTCGTGGCCGGGTCGATGGTCGAGCCGCCCACCGTCTGCGCCTCAGCCGGAAATCCGATCAGGATATACAAGCAGGCAAGCAGGCAGATGGCCAGCAGGCCCAGGGCCAGCATGGTCATCCATCGGTTGGTGTGCTTATGCTCCGCCATGCTTGCGGGATCACTTTCCATTCTGCCTCCGGAGCTGAGTTCCAGGGAGCTCCGCCGTGCAGCCGCTGCTCCAGAACGGCTGCACATCAGCAGCTGTGACCTCATTACTCGTTACCCTGACTATGCTCTGAAGTATCTGCAACTTCGAGCGCCCGGGCAATCCCACTTCCGGAACAGGGATGGGAGCTAACCACGTCCTCTGGTAACTGTAATGGGCTCGGCAAGTTTGAAAGTGACGACAGTTTCTGCCGGCACGGTGATGTCCTTATTGCCGGTAAACGCGGCGCCTGCAGTACCAGCGCCGGCTCCGAGCAGGCCGCCGATCAAGGCTCCCTTGCCGCCGCCGGCCAAACCACCAATCAGAGCTCCGCCACCACCACCGCCGCCAATGAACCCGGCGGTGCGTTTGCCTTTGCCCTTGGAGGTCGCCTCATACGCCGTCGTGCTGACTTCATACTCACCGACCCTTTTGATGGCGATGGCCAGATCTCCTGAGCCCTTGAACCTGCCCTGACCCTTTGCAGCCGTGACCACACCGGTGACCGGGGCACCGGCACGGATGACACTGACACCGTGGACCACCACCGACTGGGCAAGAACACCACTGAAGCTATCGCCGACGTTGCTGTTCTTGGCGCTGACCGTCTGCTGCATGCGAACGACTACCGGCGTGCCGGCAGGCACGGTGTATTGCGTGGGTGGCGGTGGGGGCGCGGGAGCCGCGGCGGCAACCGG
>JBAVQC010000099.1:0-11155 GCA_049693715.1 Acidobacteriaceae bacterium
TCACAGTAAACTCTTAGAAGGCTGGTTCAGCTGTCAGCCCGATCGAATTCGCTGAGGTGCAACATGGAGTTGAAACCCTTCCTTCTGGATAAGTGGCTGGACACCTACGAACACGGTATTGAATTCAACCTGGCCTCGAGCACTGGTCCTTCATACACCTTGAATGAGATCCTGAGCCTCTCCAGCGACGAGGAGCGCCGGCTCTTCTTAAATCACAAGCTCGTTTACAGCCGCCCGGCAGGCGCCGAAAGTTTACGCGCCGCCATCGCAGATATGCAGCAGGTGGATGTCGACCATGTGCAGGTTGTTACCGGCGCCTCTGAGGCACTGCTGGTTCTCATGTGGCTCGCGGCAGAACCAGGCGCCAACGTAATCCTGCCCCAGCCGGGCTTCACAACATTTTCTGCTCTACCCGAATCGCTTCGACTCGAAACTCGCTATTACTCGCTTCGGAAGGAGAACGGGTTTGCCATCGATGTCGAAGAGATCAAGAGGCTCACGGATCGAAATACCAAGCTGGTCCTGATCAACAGTCCTCACAATCCTACCGGCGCCGTCATAAGCGATGCGGAACTGGACATCTTGCACGAGCACACCTCATCGCGTGGAATTCAACTCATCAGCGACGAGGTCTACCATCCTGTCTATCATGGAGAGCCAACAAGATCGGCCGCGCGTTTGCCCCACGCCACCGTCATCCATGATTTCTCGAAGGCTTTTCCCTTATCCGGAACCCGAACCGGATGGATGATTGAGCATGACCCCAAGCGCCGCGAGCGCTACTGGAATGCACGCGCCTATTTTTCCATCTCAAACAATACTGCGGGCGAGATGCTCGCGGAGATCGCGATGCGCCACCGCGACGCCGTGCTGGGGAGGACGCAGAGAGCCGCTACCGAAAATCTTCGCCGGCTTAACGCCTTCATGCCCGAGCACCGCGAAACGATTGGCTGGATTCCTCCCCGTGGCGGAATGACCGCATTTCCATGGCTGCTCAGCGGAGAGAACAGTCGTACCTTTTGCCAGGCCGCCGCAGAGCGAGGCATCCTGCTCGCACCTGGGGATTGCTTCGACGAGCCTGCGCACTTCCGCCTCGGCTTCGCGGCCATCGATGAGAAATTTCCCGATGCGCTGGACCGGCTCGGGGAACTCATCGCGAGTGAGTCAGCATCGAAGATGGCAAGAGCATAGCGCGACTGATCTGTGAAACATGCTTTCCCATCAATCCGAGCCACATCGAGGACTTCGAAAAACTATTCGTATCTCAGTGCGATCATCGGGTCGACACGCATTGCCCGCCGCGCTGGGACATAACAGGCCGCAAGCGCCACACCTGCGAGCACCAGGGTGACACCCACAAATGTAAGAGGATCGGTGGGCATTACCCCATAGAGCAGCCCTGCCATCAGGTGCGACACGATCACCGATCCTACCAGTCCCAGCCCGGCGCCGGCCATCGCCAGTCCCAGCCCCTGACGCAGAACCATCTGCAGAATCGTCCCCCGTCGCGCTCCCAGCGCCAGGCGAATGCCGATCTCCTGTGTGCGCTCGCTCACGATGTACGAAATCACTCCGTAAATTCCCAGCGCCGCCAGCAGCAGCGCCGTTATCGCGAAGGCCGCCACAATATCCATCGAGAATCGTCTCTGCTCCAGCGACGCCGACACTGCGTCATCGAGCGTCTGCGCGCCGTAAACAGGCAGCTCCGGGTTCACTGACTGCACCATCGCCCGCACCTCTTGCGGGATCGCGCTCGCATTCAGGTCTCCACGCAGAAAGATGGCCAACTCCTTGGGCGTCTCCTGGTACAGGCTCAGATAGATTTGCGGAACGCTCGGGTTCGCCAGCGACTCGGTTCGAGCGTCCGCGATCACCCCCACGATCGTGATCCAGGTCTTGCTCGCACGTTGGCCAACCCCAGCTCTCCCACCCCCAACCTTCAGCCGCTTCCCAAGCGGATCCTCGCCCGGCCAGTATGTCTCCGCCATCGCCTGGTTGATCACGGCGACCAGCGGAGCATTCTCGTCGTCGCCGTCATTAAACAAACGGCCCCGCAGCGCCGGAATCTCCAGCAAGCGAAAATATTCCGGCGTAACCTGCGACCGCTCCACCAAAGGCGGCTGCTTGCTCTGTGTCTGGCGTCCTTCCACGATCAACGCGCTCGGGTTGCGGTCGTGGTGCAGGGGAATCGACGGCTCCGCTCCCAGCGCCGCCTCCCGCACTCCCGGCAGCAAGCGGCTGCGCCGCAGCAATTCGCGCGCAAACACTGCCTCCTGAGCAGCCGTTGCATAAATGTCCGTCTTCGGGTCGTTGGGGCTCGGCAGCCACAACTGAACCGACATCACATGCTGCGGATTGAATCCCAGCGGCGCCTTGTACAAATCCCAAAAACTGCGCAGCAGCAGGCCCGCGGCCACCATCAGCACCAGCGACAGCGCAAACTCCGTCACCACCAGCACGCGCCGCGTCCGCGTCTGCCCCGTGGAGCCCTTCGACCCACGCCCCTCCACCCTCAGCGTACCCGCCAGATTCAACCGCCCTGCCTGCCTCGCGGGCGCCAGCCCGAAAATTATCCCGGCCGCGATCGAAGCCGCCAGCGCGAACAGCATCACGCTCCAGTTGATCGACAGGTCGTTCATCCGAGGCAGGCTCTCCGGAATCAGCCGCAGCAACAATCCCTTCATGCACAACAGAATCACCAACCCCGCCACTCCGCCCAGCAGCGAAAGCAGCAGGCTCTCCGTCAGCAATTGCCGCACCAGCCGCTTGCGTGCCGCTCCCAGCGCCTGGCGCACCGCCATCTCCCGTGATCGCGCGCTGGCCCGCGCCAGCAGCAGATTCGCAACATTCACGCAGCCGATCAGTAGCACCAGGCCCACTGCGCCTAACAGCAGCATCAGCGACTGCCGAACGTTGCCCACCACGTTTTCCTTCAGAGGCACCAACCGCACCGTCCACTTGCTGTCGGCCGGATAATCGTCCGGAAATTGCTTTCGCAACGAAGCTACCAACGCATCCAGTTGGCTCTGTGCCGCTGCAACCGTCAGCCCCGGCTTCATGCGCCCGACCACTTCCAGGGGCAACCGCAAACTGCGGTTCTGGGCCTGAGCCGTATCATCCGCAAAACCCAACGCCGCCCATTGTTCCGTATTCCTCTCGCCCACGGTTCGCCCCGGGTCGTGAAAACCCGGCGGCATCACCCCGATCACCCGATACAAATCGTTGTCGGCCCGCAAGCTTCTTCCCACAATGTGCGGATCGCTCCCGAAAGCCCGCTTCCACAACCCGTCACTAATCACCACATCCAGCGTGAACCCGGGCCTTTGATCCCGAGGGTCGAACGTCTGCCCGAGCTCCGGTTTCACCCCCAGCATCGCAAAATACGCCGGCGACACCCCCTCATACTGCATCCGCGATGGCTGCGATACACCCGTCAGGTTCGCCGACCCGAAAATCTCCAGCACAACATACTGAAAAATTCCCGAACGCCGCAGATCTTCAAACTCCGGAATCGAGATGCCCGCGTCCGTAGCGCCCGCACCAGGCAGATTGTCCTCGATGCGCACCAGCTCTTCCGGGTGCGGGTAGGGCAGCGGATGCAGCAGCGTGGCGTTGACCAGGCTGAAAATCGCCGTCGTCGCCCCGATGCCCAGCGCCATCGTCAGAATCGCAATCGCGGAGAAGCCCGGCGATTTGGCAAACATCCGCAGCGCGAAGCGCAGATCCTGCAGCAGGTTTTCAAAAAACGGCAGCCCCTGCTCAGCGTGATATTGCTCCCTGATAGCCTCCCGCGCGCCGAACTTTAGCACGGCTTGGCGGCGCGCTTCCACGGGCGGCATGCCGGCGCGAAGATTCTCCTCGGTCTGCCGCGCCAGATGCTCCTCCATCTCTTCCCGCAGCCGTTTGTCGTCTCGCCGCCCGGCGGCAAAGTTCTTGAGCCGCTCTAGAAACCTTCTCAGGAATCTCATGTCAAGTCCTCCGCCTTCACCGCGAAGAATCGTGCAATGATCGCCGCCGTTTGCTCCCAGTCCCGTGTTTCGGTGTCGAGCAGCTTTCGTCCCGAGCGTGTGAGGCGATAGAAACGCGCCCGGCGGTTGTTTTCCGAGGCGCCCCACTCGGACGAAATCGCGCCCTCTTGCTCCAGCTTCAGCAGGACGGGATACAAAGTGCCTTGGTTCACGGCCAGCAGATCCCCGCTGATCTGCTCGATCCGCCGCGCGATCCCATAGCCGTGCAGTGGCCCGAGCACATCGAGCGTCTTGAGGGCCATCAGCGCCAGCGTTCCCTGCAGAACATCCGCTTTTTCAGTCATAGAATCTCTCTTTGGGTTTCCCACAGGGATCAAGCGTGTCACACTTCCTCTTGGAAAGCAACAGGTAACCAGAAAATTTAACTGTGGACTCGAATCCTTCAATTACTGCACCGTCAGAGTAACGGTCGTCAGATGTTGAAGTGCAGCTCCGCCTGAATCGGTCGCGGTGCCGATGACGCTGATGGTGTATTTCTGAGGAGCTTGGCCGAAGTAGCCGCTGCCGTTACCGCAGCCCGCGAGGCCTGCGATGGCTCCGAGACTAAGAACCAATGCCGTGCACAGGATCACCAGTTGTATGCTGCGGATCTTTTGGCGCATCTGGCGCGAGAACGGCAGCAGCAGCAGGCCGAGCGCGAGCGTCATATTGGGGTATCCGGTGCCGAAGAGGCCGCTGGGAGCGCGTGATGCGCCGGTCGCTGCAGTCTGGATCGTCATCGTGAAGCTGGTTGGGCTATTGCCAATCGTAATAACTTGCGGCGTAAACGTCGCTGTAGCTCCCGGCGGAAGACCAGTGGCCGAGAGTGTTACCGGTAAGGGAAATGGACCGCCATTTGGGAGCAAGTTGAAAGTGAAGGTCACAGGCTGGCCGGGCTCGACGCTCTGGCTGCCGGGCGTCGTGGTGTTGAGCGTAAAGGTGAAGTCGAGAACGACCTGCGAGAGTGCAGCGGAGGTGTTACCTGCCGAATTCGCGTCGCCCGCATAGACGGCGGTGATGGCGTGCGTACCTGCGGACAACTCCGTAATGATTGACGCCGAGCCGGCGGTGAGTACCGAGCTGCCAATCGGCGTTGCGCCATCGTAGAACAACACGTTGCCAGTCGGCGTTCCAAGGCCTGTTGGCTTGACGGTTGCGGTGAAGGTGATGGCCTGACCGGCAAAGGCAGAAGCAATATTCGAGGCCAACGTAACCGTTGTCGCCGTCTGTACTCCGCCGCCGGTCAGCAGGATTCTCTGCGATACGACCCCGGTGCCGGCGAAAACGACCGATCCGTTGGCTATGCCAGTGGCTGCGGGCAGGGAGACGATGTTCTGCGTGCAACTGCTGTTCGGGGCCAGAGTGATTGGAATTGCGCTGCAGGAGCCGCCGTTCGCGGTGGTGAAGGAGCCGGTGAACACGACCGAGGCAACGGTAATCGAAGCTGAACCGGTGTTTGCCAGGGTCACGCTCTGCGGTACGCTCGAGGAGCCCACGCCTCCGCTGGCGAAGGTCAGGGTTGGCAGCGCCGCGATGCGCAGCCGCTGGTTGAGTCTGTCTGCAATCGTCAGATTGCCGAATGCGTCCGGTGCCGCTGCTCTGGGCGAGTTCAGGATCGCGCCTGTCGCTGGTCCACCGTCGCCGCCGAAGCCTTGCTGGTTAGTGCCTGCCACGGTTGCAATTGTGGTGACGCTTACCTGCCGGATGCGTTGATTGCCGGTATCGGCGATATAGAGATTCCCCGCTCCGTCGACGCTTACGCCACTGGGCCTGGCCAGCGTCGCTGCATGCGCGCTCGCGCCATCGCCCGAGAAACTTCCGGAGAAGCCTGGAGTGCCGCTGCCGGCAATCGTCGAGATTGTTCCCGTCGGCGTGATCATGCGTACCCGCTGGTTATGACGGTCGGCAATATAGACGTTGCCGCTCGCGTCCACCGCAACGCCGGTCGGCAGGTCGAGCACCGCAGCAGTTGCCGCTGCACCGTCGCCCGCATACAACTCTTCTCCATCGCCGGCGATCGTCGTGATGGTCGTGCCGTTGATCTTCCGAATACGCTGGTTGTTGGTGTCGGCGATGTAGACGTTGCCGCTCAAATCAACAGCCACAGCGCTCGGCAAAGATAATTGTGCTGCGGTCGCCACGCCATTGTCGCCGGAGTAGCCCGGAGCGCCGGTACCCGCAATGGTCGTGATCGTGCCGCCGCTCACTTTACGAAGACGATGGTTGTGTGAGTCGGCGATGTAGACGTTGCCGCTGGCATCCACTGCGATTCCGGTTGGCGTGTCGAGCTGCGCGGCGGTCGCGGCTCCGCCGTCTCCTGAATAGCCTTCGATTCCTGTTCCGGCGATCATGGTGATGATTCCGGTTGTCGAAACTTCGCGAATGACGTGATTATTTGCTTCAGCGAAGTAAAGATTTCCGATGCTGTCGTAGGCGGCGGCGGCAGGGTTGGCCAGGGTGGCGGCGGTGGCTGGGCCGGTGTCGCCGGTGTAGCCTGCCGTGCCGGTTCCGGCGGTGGTGTTCGCCGTGCGGCTGGGAGTTACCGTCAGGATTCCTTGGCCGTGCATCGAGGCCGTGAAGACGAAGAGCAGCGCCGCGGCTACTTTAACTAAATATCCCCTGTCAACCATCCTCGTCGAAAGAACCGAGGCAGACTTCGGCGCATGCACCGGCGAGGGCACCGCGTTTTTCCTGCTTTCGTGCCTCGGCTTTCTTGGCTGCGGTTCGTTCGGGGTTGTGGCTTTCATCGTTGTTGCGGCGCTTTCTTTAAAGCTCGGAGATATCTCCACGGGTACATAACGGTGTGGCTGTCGGCTAGGAAGACGGCGGCGACGGGGTTTGAGAACGGACGACGGTGATGCAGTAAAACTCACTCACTGGGGAGACGGTTATCGTTGGGGCTTCTCCCTGGTAATCCGGGAGGAGTTGGGGAGAACTGAAAGCGCCAACCAGATGGTAGGTGCCTGGGTGCGTCATAGGCGGAAGGCGCGCCTCAAGGTGGAAGTAACCGTTTCCGATGTCGGTCATCCTGCCACGAGTGCCGCTGTCCAACACCAGGCGGGACGCTGGGTTGAGGGTGACACCGTCTTCCTCGAGTTGCTGGAAGATCAGCCGGAAGGACCTCATGCCAGTCCCCGCCCAGGGGGGGTCAAAGTCGGGGTTCCAGTCGAGTGCGATGGTATCGCCTCGAGAGACGGCCGGGCAGGCGCCGGAGACCAGCGGCACCGGCGGAATGGCTGGCGCTGAGACCTCAGACCGGGATGCCTGCGCCAAAGCGCAAGCGAACGCCATCAGGCTGAGATTCCCCAGGAGGGCCTTCGCGCGGGTCGAAGATGAGGATCGATGGATCACTGCGGCTCCGTTATGCCTGTTGCTTTCTGTGATGTTTTCTCTTGCGCCTGCCTAGTCACAGACAAGCGTCGTGCCGGCGTTGATAAATTGATTGGCGCCGTTGGTCAAGGTTTCGGTGAACTCCAGACTGATCCGGTCTCCCTGAACCACGGTGAAGGTATGGCTGGCGTCCGAACAGGACAGCGTCGTATTGTTAGCCGTCCCGTTCGTGGTCGCGATCGAGCACGTCATAGAAGACACAGCATCATTCTTTATGACGGTGAATACCATGGTGTCCGCCAAAATCGGATCGGCCACATTGCTTACGAGCGCGTTTATCGTCAGGCTGCGGACCGTGCAGGCGGCCGTTGCCGGGACGAATGCCAGCTGAGAGAAATTCGACTCATTAGCACTGTTATTGCCGATAGGAGCCACAAAAAAAGGTCCGGGGTCTCCTTGGTTCCCGGCCATACCGGACCAGACGAAACCGGCCGTGATGCTGGCGGCGGCGCCAGCGGGCCCCGTGGGTCCTGCTGGGCCTTGCGAGCCAGTGTTGCCGGTTGTGCCAGTTGCACCGGTTGGACCAGCTGGACCGGTTGCGCCAGTTGCTCCAGCGCTGGCAACCAGATGCCAGACCGCCGGGTTCGTTGGGGGGTCGATATCGGTGTTGCTGGCGAGGGCGATGAAGCTGGAGCCGTTCGTCGAGCATGTGGTGCAGAACACCACCTGCCCGACCGTGTAGGGAGTGCCCGATGACCAGTTGGCGACAGTTCCCAGCGTGCCAGTAGCTCCTGTTGGCCCGGCAGGGCCAGTTGCTCCCGTTGCACCGGCAGCACCTGTAGCGCCGGCGGGCCCTATCGGGCCTTGAGCACCGGTGATTCCCGAAGCGCCGGTAGCTCCCACCTGTGCAATCAGTTGCCAGAAGCCGGTTTGCGTGGGAGGATCCTGGTTTGTGTTGGTGGCAAGCGCAGCATAGCTTGAGCCATTACTCGAGCACGCAGCGCAGAAGACCACCTGTCCAACCTGATACGTGGCGCTTGAGGACCAGTTGGATACGATCCCCACAGTTCCGGTGGCTCCGGCAGCACCTGCAGGCCCCGCGGGCCCGGTGGCCCCCGCGATCCCCGGCGCTCCGTTTAGTCCCGGTGCTCCTTGTATCCCCGGTGCGCCTGCGGGTCCCTGCGCTCCGGTCGCTCCCATCGACGTAATGGTGATGTCCAGACTGGCCGCGTGCCCGGTCTCGTCATTTTCCTTCGAGTCCAGCAACACATTAGCCGCCGTAGAAGTCAGAGCGAGGCCAAAGTTCGTGGCTGGCGCAGTCACCCAGCCCTGCACCAGTGAAGTCACATCCAGCGTGACGTATTGTCCTGCGGTCGCTGCTGAAAATCCGTTGACCGGCGCACCGATCGTCGGCATCGTCGCATAAGTCACTGCCGGCTCGCTCCACGCCGAGGTCACTGGCGAGAGGCTCACCGTACCGCCGGTGTTGACGCGGTTGACGAACACCGTCAGCGTGGCATGCGCAACCTGACTGGAGGTCAGCCCCGACGGCAGCGTGCTGAGATCGAACTGAAGCAACGCAGTATTGCCGTTCCCTACATACAAATTGGCCAGCGTGCCAAAGTTGGTTGTCGAGCGGGTCAAGCTGACATGCGCATCGCCGGTCAGGGTGACGTTGGTCGCATGAGCGGCAGGGTAGAAGAACATCGCGGTTAGTAAAACGGGCAGCAGGCGGGCCATCGCGAAACGATTCAAGAGAACACTCCTTCTCAGGAGTTTGCTCACGGGTGAAAGGCCGACGAGAATATCCCAAGATAACTCAGCGTGGGCAGCAAACAACAGGACACAATGCCCGAATCGAAACAAATATCTGTCGTTCAAGCATTCGCATCAACATCGTGGGAGCTGTCCAGGTGAACACGATCTTCCGTTGAATGCATACTAACTTTCACAAGCATCACGCGTAATAAAACTTTCGCTCGCAGACTGCAGATAGTTATTCCGGAGCCTAAAAACATCCCAAAATGGAATTTCACTGCGAATATCTCTCGTTAAGAGGCTGTGACTTTTTCGATCTTTCCGTGTTTCTGTACACCAACCAGATGTTTTCAACCTCGTCCACAGAGCCGTCATCCTGAGAGCCTGTGACTTTTTTTCTTTCGCACTTTGACAACCGAGCTCTCCGTTAACAGTCACCCCGTCCTTTGACAACTGATAACCACCCTGTCCTTTGGCAACGACCCTCTCCCCCACAACAAACCGTCCCCTGTTTGTCATCCCGAAGCGAAGCCGAGGGATCTGCAGTTTCACTCCACCAGCAACCAATCTCAGATGGGAGGTGCACTCTCCCCCCTTTGTCATCCTGAGCATGCCGTTCGACTTGCAGGGACAGGCTGCGCAATAACTAGCGGATGGAAGTATGTATGCACCGCCGCTCGCGAAGGCCCGTGTGGTCGATCAATCGGCTTGGTTCTTTTCGATGTTCAAGAACGGTACGCTTCTACGATTCATACGCTTGGATCCGATTAGTTGGGTGAGTCTCGCAGGATGTGAGCGGGCGAGCAGGAGTGCGCGTTTGTGGGTGTTGCGGGTACGTATTTCTTTGCGAAGCAGCCATAAGTTGAAGGGACAGGACATAAGTTGAAGCGTCGGAGCAATCACCGTAGCAAATACGGAATCCTTATCGCGCCGACGCGATAGTGGTTGTTCCGTCCGTCCTTTCAATACCCCCTTCAATACCCTGTGGGGATTTTGGGACGGATTTATTTGCCGCTCTCCTGGTGGCACAAGGGATTGAGAGCCGCGGCAAGGCACGGATGGCTGGTGTTGGTGATTTTTTGACAGGGATCGGGTGAGGTACCGGATAGTGCTGAAACTATCCTTCGCTCGCGCTAAAGGCCGAAACTACCGGCAACTGCCGGCTAAGGCGTCGGTTGCGTGAGAAGCCGCCGCCTGCCGAGATCTTCTGCTCTAAGAGATACCGCGTTTACAGCCACAGATACTGAGCGGAAAGGCCGGATTCATTTGCAGGGCTATTGGAAGAGGGTTGCAGCTTTGGCTAACACGTCATCGAGGATCTCGGAGGGAAGGGAATCCACCTTCTTGCCACCCCTGGCATGTAAGTCGAGCACACGCGGCTGGTCGCAGCGGACAACTCCTGTGATGCGCACGCCCGCAAGAGGGACTGCGAAACCTATGCGGCGGGCAAACTCACCGCCACTGGTGATGGGAAGAACCACCGGCAATTTTGTTGCATTGTTGAAGGCTGTAGGAGAGATGATCACGACCGGACGACGGCCGCGCTGTTCATGACCTTGGGTAGGATCGAGCGACACCATGTAGATATCGCCACGGTTCATAACAACTCACCACCCGCGGATGGTGAATCGATCCACTCCCGTTCCTCCGGTGGCTGTGGACGGGAATAGTCCGAAGCCTCGAGCAATTCCGCCAAAGTGTAGCGAGGCTTTATGTTGGGCTTGACGACCAAACGCTCTCCATCGACTTCGAGCCCCACTGTGGCCCCAACCTCCAGTTGCAACAAATCGAGGATCGCAGGAGGTACGGCCAGCATGATGGAACCTCCGACCTTGCGCAGACTTGTAGTGTGCATGCCCCCTCCTATTTCTATTATACAAAAGTATAACACGCCAGCCGCCCTTTGCCGGAAGGGCAGATCATGGTGGGGGGAAACCCGCGGACAGAGAGCGCCAGGATAAACCGGCACGTCATATGGGATGGAAGGACAAACTGTCCCGCATCTCTTGAAAGGGTCATCTCTCGTCTGGCCACGAACCTCGCTCACCAATTCTCAAGGG
>JBAVQC010000100.1:0-10410 GCA_049693715.1 Acidobacteriaceae bacterium
CCAGGGCCATTCGTATCGATGTCTGTGCGCGATCCTTCAGCCCGCGCGCCAGCATCAGGTTGGCCAGGTTGCCACAGGCCACCAGCAGCACACAGCCCGCAGCCACCAACAACAGCTTCAGCCCGTCCTGATACTGATCGCGCATCGTCGCGACCCCGGCATCGCCCGGCGTCAGATGCAGGGTGTCTTGTTGCCAGAGCTGCTTCTCTCCCGGCTGCATGTCGGGCACGTGGCTGGCCAGCCAATCGTGGAATTCCACTCGGAGTTTGGCTTCGAGCTGGGTCGGACTTACCCCCGGCCGCACCCGGCCGAGCAGGTCGAGGAAGTTGCCGTCTGGCCGTTTGAGGCGTGAGATCGCTCCGTCGATGATGAGTTCCGAGGTTAAAGGAAGCCAGAAGTCGGGCATGCTGCCGCCGCCGAGCCGCGCGCCATAAAAACCTGGAGGCCCGACGCCAATCACGGTGAAGGGATGCCCGTTGATCTGATAGCCCGCGCCCACCACGGTAGGATCGCCGCCGTACTTCTCTTTCCAGATGCGGTAGCTCATCACGGCCACCAACGGTGCGCCCTGCTGATCATCGGCATCGGTCATCATGCGCCCGATCCAGGGATTGATGCCGAGGGTGCGGAAGAAATTGCCGGAGACGTATTGGCCGTTGCGGGTATCTGCCGGAGCCTGCGATCCGGCTCGGCGCACGCCCAGCGGCGCATTGCCCGCCTGCAGAGCGGCCAGGTCGCTGAACTCCGGCGTGTGGGCGCGAAAATGCTTGTATATCTCCCAGGAGAATAGGGCGAAGTCTCCGTCGCTGCCTTGTACGTAACCACCCCAGTTGCAGCAGCGAATTTTGTCGCCAATGCGCCATAACTCCTCGGGCTTGACCACCGGCAGAGACTTCAGCATGACCTGATGCACCAGGGTGAAGATGGCGGTGGTGGCTCCGATGCCCAGGGCGAGGGTGATGATCGCCGTCAGCGCGAAGCCCGGGGCCTTTCGTAATTGCCGCAGCGCGTCGCGCAGGTCTGCCAGCATGCGTTCCTCCTGGTGTTGCGTGTCTGAAGAGAGGTACGCAAAGTCTGCGGCGGCGGTTCCGTTGGCTGCCAGTGGATGGCATACGGGTGGGGTTTGTAGGCCACTTGACTATTTAGACAGTCGCTTTCGCTGAACGCAAAGGACAACATCGGAAGGGGCTTCGCCCCATCTTGTTCAACCCATGTAGTGCCCCGGCTACGCCGACGCAAACATGGGGCACCCGTCCAGGGGACAGAATGGTACAGTATCCTCGGCTTCAACCTCGAGACGGGCAGCGCCGGTCGCTTGACAATTCAGACAGTCGCGAAGCACGCCATCCATCAATGCTTCAGCAACGCCACCCCGCAGCACACCAACACTGCAGCTACCCACCGGCGCCGATCTACATTCTCGTGCAATACCCACTTCGCCGCCACAGCGTTGCTCACGAAGGTAAGCGAACCCGCGGCAGGGGCGATCAGGCTCACATCCGCATGGCTCAGCGAAAACAGCAAAGAGAAAAAACTGAGAGCCATAAAGGCAACGCCGCCCAGAAAACGGCCCCCGCTCACCACCGCCCAAATCGCCCCCGGCAAGCCTCGTGCCTCTTTGATCCGGTCCAGGTCGCCCACCTTGCGCATGGCGGAAGCAAGCAAAACATCGCCGGCAGTGGCGGTCAAGACGATCGCGCCCACCATCGCCGCAATCACGCGGCACCGGCGGAATCGCGTGGCGTGTAGGCTGGCCCCCGAGTGACAAAACCCACGCCGGCGGTGATCAGGCCTATCCCCGCCCATCGTGCAAACGAGATCTGCTCGTGCAGCCAAAAACGGGAAAGGAAGGCCACGGCTACATAAGCAAGAGAAGTAGCGGGCAGCACAAAGGTCAGGTCGGCCCAGGAAAGCGCGGTCAGATAACAACCCGTCCAAACCAGCAACAGCAAAACGCCACTCAATACCCAAGGCGTTCGCAGAGCAGTCAACAGCTCATCAGGATGGGTCAGCGACACCGGTCCCAAGTGCTTCATCCCGATGGCCAGGAAAGTATCACCAAAAGCGGAGGCGAGCGTGACGACGCCCAGTACCAGGTACCTCCGCGGAGTTAAGGTCTGCAAGGTGCTACCCGATCATGCGCCCGCGTTGACGGCGGGCCCGGGTGTATTGGCGGCTTTGATCTTACCGTCTGCCACCACTTTGTTGCGGGCGGCACGAAGCTTCAGGAACGACCTGGCTTCGACATACAAGCGCTTGACATCCCGGTTGACGATGGCCTTGCTCACAATACGCCACGCCGCCTTGGGACGGAAGTAGTACTCATCGTAGAACCGGTGCACCATCTCCAGCACGTAATCCTTGGGCAACCCGGGATATTCAATGTGCGCAAGCTGGTGTCCACCTTCATCCACCATGGCCCCATTGTTGATGATGAAGCCATTCTCGGCGGCGAAGTCGTAGAACTCCGTCCCCGGATACGCATGGGCAATCGACACCTGGATGGTCTCGACGTCGAGGGCCTTGGCGAAGTTGATGGTGTTGCGAATCGACTCCCTGGTTTCGCCGGGCAGGCCAAGAATGAAGTCGCCATGGATGGTCAGACCCAACTCGTGACAATCGCGTGCGAAATCGCGAGCGCGTTCGACCGTGGCGCCCTTCTTGATGTTCTTGAGAATCTGCGGATCGCCCGATTCAAAGCCCACAATCAACAGCCGGCACCCTGCTTCCCGCATCGCCTTCAACGTTTCGCGGTCAGTGGTCACGCGTGACGTGCACGACCAGGTAAGCTTCAACGGCTTCAGCTTGGCGCACAGTTCCACCGTCCGCGCCTTCTGGATGTTGAAGGTATCGTCGTCAAAGAAGAACTCCTTGACGTCGGGGAAGAGCTCCTTGGCGTGCGCCATTTCCGCGGCGACATCATCGGTCGACCGCTTGCGCCAGGCGTGGCCACTCAACGTCTGCGGCCACAGACAGAAGGTGCACTGCGCAGGGCAACCCCGGGTGGAATAAAGCGAAACGTAGGGGTACAGCAGGAAGGGAACGTTGTAACGCGTCACATCGATGTCGCGCTTGTAGACGTCGGTTACCCACGGCATCTCATCGAGATTTTCTACCTGGGGGCGGTCGGGATTGTGCACAACAGTGCTATTGTCGAGGTAGCTGATGCCGAGGATCTGATCGAGCGGCTTGCCGTTAGCAAACTCAACGACAGAGAAGTCAAACTCGCGCCGGCAAACAAAATCGATGGCTGCACACTCATGGAGAGCTTTGTCTGGCGATGTGGTGACCGGCGGGCCAACAAACGCAATCCTGATCGCAGGATTGGCGCGCTTGATGGCTTCGGCCAGCTTCTGGTCGCCCGTCCAACCCGGCGTGCTGGTGAACAGGACCAGGAACTCATAGCCCTTGGAGATTTCGATGGTCTCGGTGGCGGATATGTGATGGGGCGGAGCATCCAGCATCCTGGAGCCCTCCAGCATGCCGGCAGGATAGGCCAGCCATACCGGGTACCAATACGATTCAATCTCACGCGTAGCAGGCCAGCGAGAACTGGCGCCACCATCGAAATTCTCAAACGAGGGGGGATTTAAGAGTAACGTTTTTAGCGGCATAGGCTCAACTTTCAGTTTAACAGTAATTAGATGGCCAGGGGGCCGATAAGGTGCGCAAATTCAACACCTAAAGACGGTTAAGGTGCCTGCTGCGCTACATTTAGACGCTTCGACGCTAGGGTCGGGGCGGAGGCGTGGATTTCGCCCAGTCTTCGATTCGCCCCAGCGAACGCAGCAAAGCAAGACGGGCCTGCGTCAGCTGGTAACGGGTTTCCAGAATATCGACAAAGTGGCTGCGCTCGCGGATGCGGGCCCCTTGCTCGTCCTTCGGTAAAGGCGCCGCCGCGCCCGGATTGCCAGTTCCCAGGCGAATCTGCGTCGTGATGGCATCCAGTTGATCCTGGGCCAATTCGTTTTGCAATTCCGCTACCTGCTCCTGGGCTGTGAGCTCGGCGATGCTCTTCTGCAATCGCAGCACCTGCTCCCGCGTCTGGTCGCGTAATTGATCGGCCTGCGCGGTTGCCTGCGCTGCCTCGGCACTCGAACCTTTTGCCTTTGCCTTGCGGCCGGCGTCGAACAACGGCAGCGTGATCTGCACGCCTACGTTGAAATTGTTGTGTTGAAAGCGGAGATAGTACTCGTTGTAATTATTGAATTTAGCGTACCGGTTGTACTCCAGGCCAAACGCGAGCGTGGGCCGGTTGTTTTGGCGATCGTCGCCAAACGCGTTGAACATCTTGGATTTGGCGGAAGCATACGCGGCTTGCAGGCCGGTGTTGCCGTCAATCTCCACCGAGTTCGCGGCCTCGGGTGGAGGGGGAATGGTTTGCGGCTCGGAAACAATATCTCCGGGGTTGAGGCCGGTTAAATGAGCCAGCTTTAGCCGCAGCAGATCGGCCTGGTCCACAAGATGGAGCCGACGCAGCGCGATCTGCGCCCCGGTCAATCGTGCCTCGGTCAATTCCACTTTGCTGTCGAGCCCGGCACCGACTCGCTCAGTTTCGATCTCCACCAGTCTTTCCACAAAGCCGGTTTCCTGATCGAGCGCAGTCAACTGCTGGTTGACGGTGACCAGTTGGACGTAATCAAGGGCGGTGTCGAGGATGACTTGCTGCCGTGTATCTTTCAATTGAAGCTGCGCCGCGAGCAGCGCCGCTCGCGCAGAGCGGATGTAGTCCGGCTGGGAAAAAGAAAACGCGAGCGAATTCGCGGCGACGCTGTAAATCGAAGGCTGGCCCACCGGGAAGCCGTATGAATATCCAAGACTGGAGCCCACGGAAAAACTGGGCTTGTAAGCATCGACGCTTTGCATCACCGCGGCTTCGGCGTGCCGCACATCGGCCGCGCTGATGCGCACCGGCGCACTGTTGCGCAGGGCCAGGTCAACGGTCGTGTAAAAAGAGACCTGGGCGTGCGCGCCGGTTTCTCCAAGCAGGCTGACGATACCCAGCAACACGAACTGGCAGGCGCGTCTCACCAATATCCTCAATTGACGATGCGAATGGGAACACCCTCGGAGATCGGCGCGCCATTGGTTGTGCCCAGGGCAACAACCGTGTGTTCCTGCAGGCCCTTGACGATCTGTACGAGGGTGAGGTTGATTGCGCCCACCTCCACCGGTACGCGATGCAGGGTGCCGTGCGCGACCACGTAGACATAATCGCGTCCACCTTCGACGTGCAGAGCTTCACGGGGAACGGTAAGTGCGTTGTGCACCTCGTGGGTGGTGACGGTGACCACAACATTGGTGTTCGGCAACAGCACTCCGTTCGCGTCTTCCACGCTCACCAGCACCTCGCCCACATTGCGCGTTCCGTAGGCTTCGATGTTGGAGGGCAGGCGGGTAATGCGGCCATGAAACTTCAAATCCGGCTTGGCATCCCAGACGATGCTCACCGGATCGTTGAGTTGCAGGTCGCCGATCTCCGGTTCGTCGAAGTAGGCGCGCACCTGGAGCTGGGAGAGGTCAGCCGCCTCCAGGATTTCCGCTCCCGGTCCGATATACGCGTAGCGGGTGACAGGAAGCGAATAAACCGTGGCTGGGAAGGGAGCGTGCACATTGGATTGCGCGATCACTTTGGCAGCAGCATCATAGGCGGCATGCGCTTCTGCGACGCTCGAGCCAGCCCGGCTCAGGTCCACCGGTGCGAAGGGTTTGTTCTTCTGCTCTTGGAGCGAGTGCAAGGTTGCCTGGGCGAGGGTCAAGCGGGTTTGCGCCTGGGCAACTTCGCTGGGGGCCGCCGCTCCTTTGGCCGCCAGCTTCTGAACTACGTCGAGATCCCGGGCCGCCTGCTCGCAATCAATCTGCGCCTTGGCCAGATTGCCGGCAAGGGTGAGCTGTTCCTGATGAGTACCGCCGCTCTCAACACTCTGATAACCGGCTTCGGCTGCCCGCAACGCCGCCGTGGCGGCGGCTAACCTCGCGCGCGCGTTGGAGTCATCCAGAGCCACCAGCAACTGGCCCGGCCGCACCTGCTGGCCTACGTGGACAAAGACTTCCTTGACTACCGTTGCCTCCGGGGCATGGGCCTCGAAAATGTTTTTCGGCTCGACTTTACCGCTGGTGCTGCTGACCTTGATCAGATCCTGCACCTGGCTCTCGGCGACTCGCACCGGCAACTTCTCGCGCGTCATCCAGCGGACACCGAAGAAAATGAGAACCAGAGCGATCGCGCCAGCAATCCAGAGCGTACCGCTGCTGACTGTTTTTCGTCTTGCTTCTACCATTCAATCGCGACCGGAGCTCAGTATATAAGACCCGTTCTCCGCTTCCTTTGGAGTATGGTGCTATGACAATGGTTTCGTTCCATGTTGGTTGCAATCTGGCGCGGCGGAATCTTGTGGAGGCGAACCCACTCAAGGACCTGAGGAGGAGGGCAGGGAAGTGAAGCCGGATCAGGAGCAATTCGGCGCCGAGGGCTTCGTGCTCGCCGGCGGCCGCAGCACGCGCATGGGCCAAGACAAAGCCCTGCTTTCGCTCGCCGGCCGCTCGCTGCTCGATCTTGCCTTGGACAAGCTGCGTACTCTCCGCTTAGCCGGCGCACCACGCATCGCTGCTGCGCGCTCCGATCTGTCGGCCCACGCGACCGTGATCGCCGATCGGCGTCCGGGATGCGGGCCTTTGAGTGGCATCGAAGCCGCGCTGGCGGCGAGTGCGCAGCCGCTGAATGTTTTCCTGCCGATAGATATACCTCTGTTGCCGCCGCAGTTCCTGCTTTGGATGTTGCAGCGAGCCGCAATCACCGGCGCCCTGGTGACGGTTCCCCGTATCAAGGGGTGGCCCCAGCCCCTGTGCGCTGTGTACCATCGGGATCTGCTGGGTCCCATCACTGCGTCGCTGCTCACCGGCGAGTACAAAGTGATGCCAGTGGTCACGGCGGCGGCACGCGCACAATCCCCAGCCCACAACATAGACATCTTCGATGTGGAACTGGTGGCCTCGACCCAGGCGCAAATGGCTACCTTTTCCCCGCTGCCTCTGTACCGGTGGTTCCATAATTGCAACACGCCTGAGGATATGGCCGGCATCGGAAATGCTTTAGTCTTGACCCAATGAGCATCCCTTCCAACTTTCCCGCACCGATGATGGGCATTCCCCCCGGAACTCCCATTGAGGTCATCGTCCAGTCCTCGGATGAGGAAAGGGAAGAGGGCAAGCCACAAGAACATCCTTATATCTCCTTCGAGCATGTATCCAAATCCTTTGGCAGCGTTCACGTGCTCGACGATGTCAGCTTCTCTGTCGAGGCCGGCGAAACGCTCTGCATCCTGGGCCGCTCGGGAGTGGGTAAATCTGTTTCTCTGCAGCAGATCATGGGCTTCCTCAAACCCGACTCGGGAAAAATTATCGTGGCCGGGCAGGACATCACAGACCTGGACGAAGATCAGATGGAGACCGTGCGCAAGAAAGTGACCATGGTGTTCCAGAGCGGCGCTCTCTTTGATTCGCTTACCGTCGGGGAAAATGTGGCCTTTCCCCTAAGGGAGCGCCGGCAGTTGCTCGAAGACCAGATTCAGCAGGTGGTGAACGGATTGCTCGACATGGTCGGCGTCGCGGGAATGGCAGACCTGCTGCCCTCGGACCTTTCGACGGGCATGAAGCGCTCCGTGGCGATAGCGCGCGCGCTGGCGGCGCAGCCCGAAGCCATTCTGTATGACGAGCCCACGACCATGGTCGATCCGCTGATGGGCCGGCTGCTGGGCAATCTTATCCAGAAGTTAAAACATCAACTTCGCCTTACCAGCATTGTGGTCACGCACGACATGCGCTTTGCCGAACGGCTGGCGGATCATGTCCTTTTTCTGCATGAGGCCAAGGCTTATTTCTTCGGCACCATGGACGAGCTTAAGCAAACCACCGATCCATTCCTGCGCGAATTCCTTGATCTTGACCGGTTGATCCTGCCTGACGCCTGATCTTCAACCGACGCGCACGATCTGTGAGCAGATGGTGACTTCCTGGTTATCACGTCCCCAAATAGTAACCATACTTTCGCCGTTACCTATGCCCCTTGAGAGGTACCCGATGGTATGCTCACTGGGTATGGAGACGTCCCAAAACGGGACACTTCCTGGCGACTCTTGCACTCTTAAGATGCATGCTGAACGGCTGATCAATTGAAGTCTGACTGAAAGGTCCCATCCTTTTTGTGGACCCAGCTTAACTCTCGAAGAATAAAGGTTTAGCTGCTATGCCACCCAGACTTTTCAGCTTTGCGGTCGAAATCCTATCGGGCCCTCGTTGCATCCCATCCTCTGCTTCGATTGCCTCGCCTGGCGTGTTGCTTACCGATTCGCGCGGGCACACCCAATCGAGCCACCCGTGCTGCAATACGTGGTGATGGCCCGAGTACCTGACTAGTAACAGCGTAACTTAGACAATTTATGTGATTTCGGCTCTTGCGAGGGGCAAAGTGTAAGTGAACCTTTGCAACCTCCCAGAGCGTGGGCAGGACATCCATGGCAACCTCCGGACTTCTGAAGCGCTTGGCGACAAACCCCTCCGACGATCTGCGGCCGCGGAGAGTTGCGGTCCAACGGCCGAACACTCAGGGCAAAGGCACGCGCATCGGTGCGCTGTGGATTTTGGGCGATGTGCTCATTGTCCTGGCCGCCCTTATGATTGCGGTTCGCGGCTGGCTGGGTGAAGGGCTTTTTGGAGCAGATTCTCCCTACCACACCAATCTGATGTTCCACAGTCACCCCACTCTGTTAATGGGCTGCCTGGTGTGGTTCATGCTTTCTCTCATTCTTGTGAGCAGGCGTTACCACTTGTACGGCCCCATGCAGATGCGCAATACGCTGCACGAACAGCGTCTTACCATTCAGGCGTCTCTCACTGCGGGGCTCTTGCTGTCGGGAGCTCTTTACCTGGTGCGTGGCGAAATCATCTCCCGCGGTGTGGTGATCATCACGGTTGTAGCGACCACGGTATTGCTCTGCAGCCGGCGGCTGGTGTGGCGAATGATGATGTACCGCCGCTTCGAGAGCGGCCTTGAGGTTCGCAACATCATTATTGTGGGCACGGGCAGGGTCGGCCAGGCGATGCGTCACCACCTCGATAGCATTCGACACCTGGGGTACAGCTTCAAAGGCTACGTGCACATACCCGGAGTGGACGCCGAGAATCCCGCTTTGGCGGGCGACATTCTTGGTTCCCTGGATCAATTGTTACCGCTGGCGCGGCAGTTTTTTGCCGACGAGATTTTTCTATCTGCGCCGTGCGATGCGCGTGTGGTGACGCAAATCGTATCCAAGGCGCGGGAAGCAGGGGTCGATATTCGGGTCGTCCCCGAGCTTTACGATGGCCTCGCCTGGAATAGCCCGATTGAGTACATTGGCCAGTTTCCGACCATTCCTTTACACCGCGGCGAGACCCCGGTCATCGGTTTGTTCCTTAAACGCGTTCTGGATGTGCTGCTCTCATCCGTAGCTCTTATGATCCTGTCGCCGCTGATCGCGTTGATCGCTCTTGCGGTAAAGCTCGATTCGCCCGGGCCCATTTTCTATTGCTCCGATCGCATTGGGAAAAAGGGCCGGGTGTTCCGCTGCATGAAGTTTCGCACCATGGTTGCCGACGCCGAGCGCCGCCGGGCCGAAGTGCTGCACATGAATGAGCGCGACGGCGTGTTGTTCAAGGTCAGCAACGATCCTCGTATCACCGGCGTCGGAGGCTTCCTGCGGAAGTACTCCCTGGACGAGCTGCCCCAGTTTGTGAATGTTCTGCGCGGTGACATGAGCATGGTCGGCCCCCGGCCGCCAATCGCCAGCGAAGTGAAGCGCTACGATCTGAGCCATCTGCGGCGTCTCGACGTGCTGCCCGGCATGACCGGACTATGGCAGGTACAGGCGCGTCAGGATCCCTCCTTTGACAGCTATATTTCTCTGGATACCGCCTACATCCAGAACTGGAGCATCTGGCTCGACCTCAAGATACTCATCCGCACGCTCTCCGTGGTCGCGGGCGGCACCGGTTCGTAGGCTCCGAACTCGATCCGGATGGCATAAACATTCAAGGACTACTTCGGATCGTTTGGCCCGCAGAGGAGAATTTTCTGTATCGACAGCGCTCATTGAGGCGATCGTCAGACCCGCTGAGTTTATAAAATTCGACAAAATTCGATCGTTTTTGCGGTTTTTGGAGGATAAGCGGGTGCGAGGTTTCCGTTTTCCCGGCTCAGCGGCGCCGGCCGAAGCGGTTCTTTTGTATGGAGAACGGAACTCTGGTGTCTGGGGCGGAATCGAACGGGGGAGCTTGCGGCGCCGAGGAAGCGCCTTCTGACGGGTGAAAGAGGTGAGCGAAAACGGACTGGCTGCGGTCATAGGCAGGGCCGATGGGCCTGTCGGGGGGCGGAGG
>JBAVQC010000101.1:0-2654 GCA_049693715.1 Acidobacteriaceae bacterium
GATTTCAGGGACCCTTCTGGAGCGTGGTGACGCCTGCCGGTGGGTCTGCCTCGATCTCCAACTCTCACCTGTATATCGGGGTACCGGGAGGAAGCAACCACGACACGATGCTTTCTTCCAATCGCGCGGTGCGGGTGGTGCAGACCATCGGCAACCAGAATTTCGACGTGGCGATCAAGATCGATTCGCCGCTTTTCGCCACGGACGCGAATACCAGCCAGGGTCTTATGGTGTCATCCGATGACCGGAACTTTATCACCTTTGCGCTGCAGACGGATGGAACCTTGGTCGGTCTCAGTGCATTCACGGTGACAGGAGGGGTGGCAACCTCGGTTTTGCGGGACAGTGACTTCAGTCAATATCAGAATCCGATGTACCTGCGGCTGACGAAGACCGGGAGTGCCTACGTAGCGTTGTACTCGGTTGATGGGATTAACTATACGCAGGCTGCGAGCTTCACCGACGGCGCGGCTCCCACGGCGATAGGACCCTTCGCCAGCAACTACAACGACACGCCGGCCAACGCCGTACCGGTGGTGATGTCAGTCAATTGGTTCGATGTTCAGCAGTGAATGCGGCGCCGTGGATGCACAAGCCGGATGCCACATTCAGAACGAATAAGGGTTGTGCCTGGAGTCGTCGTGGTCTTCGGTTAGGTAGAGACATAGCAAGGCAAAGGCGCCAAGCATGGGGAGCACTCGAAGGCTGGCCCAGACCAATATTTTTTTTACGATCACTTCGCTAATCATTCATACACCTCGTTATGGATTCATCTCGGGGGCGTTGACCACAGTGGGCAACACCAGGCGAGGGTGGCGACCGCATCGCGGGGTAGAGAAAGGGAGAGCTGTTGACCGGCATGAACGAGACGCAGGTCGATCGCTTCTCCAGGATTGGTGTGGGATTGGTGTGGACCACGGTGAAACCGCCGTCTGGATTGCGGACGGTGAGGTGACGCACGCCAAGGCGAGCTGGAGGCTGCGCAGCGAAGGAAGGCGCGGCGGTTTGGGCTTTTCAGGTTCACGTCGATAACAGCACGCATCAGGTACCTCTGTATCGCGGGCTACCTGAGTGCTTCGTCGACTTACTGGGGGGAATGGTCTAGTTATGTACCGGAACGAGACACAATAGGTGTGCGCGAGTACCTAACGACTGCAGAAGCCAAGTTCGTTAACGTAGTTTTCACGAAGAACAGAAAGATTTCTGCTGCCTTGTAACTCCAGTAATGCACAGCAATGGTAATTGCCGGAGCGGTCACCAATGGGTGATGGTGACCAGACAAGCAGGGTCATCGAACGAGCGGAGGCAATCGCGATGTTTCGAAATAGAAGAGAATGGATTGGCGTTCTTGTTTCCTCACTGGCCATGATGCTGGCCTCACACTCCGCCAGTGGTGGAACCGCTGATTCAGAACCGGGAGCTCCACTGGCAAGTAGCTTCCCTGGGCCATTGTGGGCAGTGGTGGCGCCTAACGGGGGAATAGCCTCGGTGGAGAACGCGCACCTTACGCTGACGGTTCCCGGCGGCAGCAACCATGACGCCCTGCTTCCGTCGAACCAGGCGGTGCGGGTGGTGCAGCCGATCGGCAACGAGGATTTCGACGTTTCCATCAAGATCGATTCGCCCATCGTGGCTTCCGCTGTTGGCACCAGTCAAGGTCTGATGGTGCTGGCGGATGACCAGAACTTCATCACCTTCGCGCTGGTGACCGACGGAACCAACATTTCGCTCACGGCCCACAAAGTCAGCGGCGGTGTTGCGGCCACAATGCTCGACGTTGTCAGTTTTAACGAGTATCGCAATCCCATGTGTTTACGGCTGACCCGTGCCGGGAGCGTCTACACCGCCTATTATTCGGTCGATGGAGTGGTCTGGACCCAGGCGGCCAGCTTTGCCGACAACAGCGTGCCCACGTTGATTGGGCCTTTCGCCGGCAACTACAGCCGGACGCCTGCGAACGCGGTTCCTGTGGTCATGGCGATTAACTGGTTTGACATACTGTGATGGATACATTTCGAGGAGCTGCGAGGGGCGGCATCCCAGGCCGTTTCGCACCCCGGCTGGTTCGCTGGATAAATGAAAAAGAAAGAGTCTGCTCATGGTTAAGAAGAAGATTCTCATCGTCGATGACGACCCCGATGTGAGACTGAGCCTGCAACTACGGCTGACGGCCGACGAGTACGATGTGATTGCCGCGAGCGATGGAGTGGCGAGTATCGCCGAGGCACGGAAGCACCAGCCCGATTTGATGATCCTGGACCTGGGTCTGCCGGCCGGCGACGGGTTCAGTGTTTTAGAGAGGTTAAGAGTCAGTGGGAAACTTTCCTCGATCCCGGTGATTGTCTTGTCCGGGCGGGACCGAGTCGGCAACTGGGATCGTGTGGTGAAGGCGGGCGCGAGGACGTTTCTGCAAAAGCCGGTGGCGAACGAGAGGCTTCTGGCGGTCATTCGATTAGTCCTGGCGGAATAGGACCGTCTGCGGGCTGAGGTCTACGATTTAGCGCTCAAAACTCTCGTTGCATCCTTGCTTGTCGTTTTCTTTCCGTAGCGGGGGTGCTTTAATGGTGCTTGCCTGGGCCGGCAGAGGCGGGGCACCCTAATGGCGCACTGCAGGTCCTCGGCTCCCCCGGATTTCCTGTGGAGAGTTGCGGCTT
>JBAVQC010000102.1:0-1563 GCA_049693715.1 Acidobacteriaceae bacterium
ATTATGCGCAGGAGCCTAATCCCCGCCACCAGCAGCTCACCCTTTTACCGATTTACCGATGGCTGGACCGCAGGCAAGGAGGCTACCACCTGCTTCACCTCCGCCTTCTGTGTTACGGGATGCGGCAATGCCTCCGTCAAAAGCGGCATCGAACAGGAGCACCGGGATGTACGGCGTTGGAGACGCACGCGTCCACTGCTGTCCCTGTCTAAGCCTTTGGCCTGTCGATTGGCGACGTCATCGCACGGGTATAGACGCCATTCGCCGGTGGCTATCCAAGGAGATCGTAGGCGACAAAGTGACCATGGATGTACGAGAGGTCATCGATCACTGTGACGACACCATTGTGCGTGCCGTCTATAACGGCGAATATGACAAGACCAACCTCCCTGAAGAACTGATACTGACGAATTACTTCAAGATCAGAGACGGCAAGATCGTTAGCCTTGCCATCATCTTCAACCAGCCGTCGCCCTATTGAACAATGAGGACGGCACGCTTGTACGGCAGAACGGCAGAATACTCACAGGATGACAGTAAAGGGGCGCCGGTATCAACCGTCGGGGACATCGCGGGGGCCCGGTGAAACAATGGTTCCGCTGCTGAGCTCTTTAGAGGGGAGGGGCCTCCTCGTGAGGCACCCCCAGCCCTCAGGCGGCCGCGCCATGCCCGCGAGACTAACCACACAAGGCATCACGCTATTGAAAACTGGTTGGAAGGCTGTGCAGACGGTGCGCGAGCCGCGCTTCCCGGCGATATTCGAGCGTATCAGTGACCCTCAGATTCCTCAGACGGGGCAATTTTCAAATGTTGCCTTCAGGGCGATAACCGGCCAATAACCTAATCCATACGATCGAGGCTGTGAGTAAGAGGCTATATTTTCTTTCAGTTGGATTTTCTTCAGGAGGAGGAGCTTCGCAGCCGGCTGAGATCTTGGCGGGTCACCGTCGACGGCGAAGCCCTTTGATGGAACGATCCTCTTTGTCCCAGTATCGTCCGGGCCGGAGCAGCTTGCTGCGAGCTGGGCCGACGACTGCGACCACATCATCATACGCCTGTGTCCGATCTGTAAGAGTGATTCGATTGTTGGGCACGGTCATCGCCGCAAGCAGGCGCACGACGAGCATCACGATTGGATTGGGATTCGGCGCGGCCGCTGCATCAAGTGCGGGAGGACCTTCACCTTCCTGCCGGTGTTATCACTCCCTTACACCCATTACAGCTTGGTGGCGCGCTGCCACGCATTGCTGCGACGCTTTGTGGAGCACTGTTCGTGGGAAAGCGCAGTGTCGAAGTTCAAGGATGCGGATCGTGTGCCGGATTCCTCGACCGTTCGCCGCTGGTCGAAGGGTCTGGATTGTTCTCAGCCGGCACTTTCTTTTCTGCCCCACACTTTAACCCGCGTGGCTCACTGGCTGGAGCGTGGTGAGCCTGGCGCTCAGAAAGCAGCACCGTTGTCCTGGATCATTTCAGCTCTCGAAGTTCTCTGGCCCATGCGCGTATAAAAAATCCGCTCGCCCACCATCCTTGCCTGGGAACCGCAGAGGAGTCGTCCCAGACTGG
>JBAVQC010000103.1:0-4024 GCA_049693715.1 Acidobacteriaceae bacterium
AACCCTCACCACTCCAAGAACGGGCCCGAATATCTCGTCCTTGTAGATCGTCATATCTGGAGTGACTTGGTCAAAGAGAGTGCCGCCGAGAAAGAATCCGTTGCGATCTTTGCCTGACGCTTCGAAGTCTCTGCCGTCCACCACCAATCGAGCGCCTTCGTCAATGCCGGTATCTATATAGTGGATGACTCTGGATCGGTGGACTGCCGTGACCAAAGGCCCCATGTCAGCGTCGGGCTCCATACCATTCTTAATTCGCAGCCCCTTTACACGCGGGGCAAGCCGCTCCACGAGTTCGTCAGCAATGTCCCCAACCGCGACCGCGATTGAAATGGCCATGCAGCGCTCTCCGGCAGAACCATATCCGGAGCCGATGAGAGCATCTACTGTCTGGTTAAGGTCCGCGTCTGGCATAACAACCAGATGGTTCTTCGCGCCGCCGAGGGCCTGCACCCGTTTGCCTTTTTTTGCGCCTTCACCGTAGATGTATTCCGCGATTGGCGTTGAACCAACGAATGAGAGGGCTTCGACATCGGGGTGCGCAATCAGAGCGTCGACTGCGACCTTATCGCCATGAACAACATTGAACACACCATCCGGCAGTCCTGCTTCCTTCAAGAGCTCCGCTATCCTGAGCGAAGCCGAGGGATCACGCTCGGAGGGCTTGAGGACAAAGGTATTCCCACAGGCAAGCGCGATCGGAAACATCCAACACGGAACCATTACCGGAAAGTTGAATGGCGTTATACCGGCAACAACGCCAAGTGGCTGGCGGACTGACCAGTTATCGATGCCGCCGCCAATCTCATCGGTATGTTCTCCCTTGAGCAGATGCGGTATCCCGCATGCGAACTCAACAACCTCAATGCCGCGAGTGACCTCTCCCTTTGCATCGGAAAACACCTTGCCGTGTTCACGCGTGATGATCTCCGCGAGTTCATTGGTGTGTTCGTCCAGCAACTGCTTTAGCCGGAAGAGAATACGGGCTCGCTTGAGAGGTGAGGTCTCTGCCCAGGCAGGTGCAGCAGCCTTTGCAGCGGCAACGGCGGCGTCTACCTCCGACACCTCCGCAAAAGGGACGCGCGCCTGAACTGCGCCGGTGGAAGGATTGAAGATCTCGCCGAAGCGCTCACCCTTGCCTTTGCGCCTATGACCGCCGATAAAGTGCGTCAAAAGTTCGATTTGTGCTACGGTTTCTGGCTCGATGATATACGTTTCGCTCATACCACTCCCTCAACCTTCGATTGCGATGGACCAATCGTCGTCTGACGCCAAACTAAAGCGCTATTGGCTTGACCGGATAAGAATAGGCCGCAAGAGACCGTCTGCGCCAATGATTTGTTGTGAAGATTGATATAAGCTGCGCTAATATGAGCCATGGAGCTAGCCCATCTCAAGGCGTTCGTAGCGGTGGCGCGTGAGGGGAACCTGACTCGTGCGGCGGCTCAGCTCAACCTGAGCCAGCCAGCCGTAAGCCTCCAGATCAAAAATCTCCAGGAAATGCTCGGTCTGACATTGTTCAGCCGCGGTTCCCACGGTTTGACGCTCACGTATGACGGACTTAAACTGCTGCCACATGTGCAGCGAGCAGTCGCCGGGGCCGAGGAGGTCCGCCGGACCGCGCTTGCCTTGAGGAGTGAGACAGGTGGAAAGCTGACAATTGGCACGATTCTTGATCCAGCCTTCTTGCGGCTGGGAGGATTTCTAAAGGGCCTCGTAGCGACTTTTCCGAGAATTGAAACCACACTGCGACACGGAATGTCGGGCTGGGTTCTGGATCAGGTTCGATTGCGGAAGCTTGACGTCGGATATTTCATTGAGGGGGCACAGGATCATGCTGATCCTCATTTTCACTCGATCCGACTCACCCAGTTCCAATATCTGGTTCTGGCGCCGGCTGGATGGCAGGACCGCATTGAAAAAGCGGCCCCGCAGCGCAGCTGGCGCGAGCTCGCTGCACTGCCGTGGATTGGAACTCCCCCAGCTTCTGCCCATTACCGCCTTCTATCGCGAATCTTTAGTGAGTTTGGGGTCAGGCCATTCACAGTTGCGGAGGTTGATTTGGAGCAATCCATGATTGACCTTGTCAAATCGGGAGTCGGTATAAGTCTGGCTCGCAATACCACCGCACTTGCCGAGGCGCACACCCACGGTCTCACGATCATCGAAGGTGTCTCCGTGGCTGCGTCGCTGACATTCGTCTCGCTCGCCGAACGTCGAGAGGAGCCCTCTATCGCTGCCGCTTTGCATCTCGTTGAAGATCAATGGAGGTAGTCATGGCCGAATTCTCGTTTTGACCCGTTGTTCCACTTATTTGGACTGACGCCCGGATGATATGGTCGCTGAAACAGCAGGATTTTTACAATCAGCTGACACTGCCTGTGTTTTCGGGATGGCCCTGAATTTCCAAAAATTATGATCTGCGTCGCGGATGCGCGAGGAATTAGGAATGACACAAGACCCTGAACTGATCAATCTAGCCAAAAATCTACGGTTCGCTGTGTCTTCTTTCAGTTCTGTGGCCGAGATCTGCAGGAGGAGCGGGATCAATCGGCAGCAATTCAATAAGTACCTCTCCGGGCAGCACCGGCCCTCCCATCGCGTACTGGTGAAGCTCTCGCGTTTCCTCTCGATTGAAGAACGCGACCTGTTTATGAAAGCGGATGATTTTGAACGGTTCTATGAGGGCGTGGAGGCTGACATCACCTGGGATCTCCGCAACTCCAGCGAGTTTATTAGGTTCGGTCCGCTCGCACGCACCTCTGCCTCGCTCCTGCGCCCCTATTATGGCGTCTACTACCGTTACCACAATTCGTCGATCTACAAGGGGAAGGTACTGCGTTCCGTACTTTGTATTTTCGAAAAAAATGGCTTGGCACAACATGTTTACATTGAACGTTTTCCAGTAACTGATGGAAAACGCAAGAGCCAATACCTATTCAGATACCACGGGCTCTGTGTCTTTCTAGGGGATCGGATTTTCCTTGTGGATTCGGAGAGAATTCAAAAAAACGAGCTGACTTTTTCAATTCTCACTCCTTCGCATCGCAACACGGTACGCTTCCTTTATGGACTGGTCTCGGGGGTGGCGGCGACATCTTTTCGCCAACCATTCGCGACCCGAATGGCCCTCGACTTTCAGGCGCGAGGCATGATTTCAAAGAAACATTTGAAGGAGGCAACCGCGTTAGACCCGGGCGACGACTCTATCCCACTTGAGTTGCGGAGTTATCTAGCAAATCCTTCCGAGACAACGGTATGGGGAGGAGCGGAATAGTTTAGAGCGTTCCGCCATAATTCCGGCTTCAGGCCAAATCATTTCTCGTCTATTCCCGTTGTCGTGAGATTGCGACGTTGGCGAGCACCTCAGGCCGCAGAATTTCTTCGATTCGTTCCAGCGGAAGAAGGTTCTTCTCGATGACCAACTGATGAACCCCCTTGCCGGTCGCCTGCGCCTCGAGAGCAAGCGCTGTAGCAGCCTTATAGCCGATGTGCGGGTTCAGCGCAGTCGCCAAACCGATAGACTTTTCTACCGTTTCCCTGAGGCGTTCTTTGTTGGCAGAAATACCAGGGATGCATCGCCGTTCCAAAGTGAGGCAGGCCTCGGTCAGGTGGCGAAGACTTTTAAAAAGGCTATACGCGATGATGGGTTCGAACGCATTTAACTGAAGCTGTCCTGCCTCAGCGGCAAACGTTATGGTGAGGTCATTTCCTATCACCTCGAACGCCACTTGATTCACAACCTCAGGTATGACCGGATTAACCTTCCCGGGCATAATGGACGACCCCCCTTGAACTGCGGGCAGGTTAATCTCATTCAACCCGGCGCGTGGACCGCTTGATAGCAACCTCAAGTCGTTGCAGATTTTGGACAACTTCACTGCAACCCGCTTTAGAATGCCGGAGAGCTGCACAAACACGCCGCAATCCTGGGTCGCCTCGATTAAGTTCGGGGCGGTGACAAGAGGAAGTCCGGTAATCAAACACAATTCCGCACAGACAATCCCAGCATATTCGGGATGCG
>JBAVQC010000104.1:0-4566 GCA_049693715.1 Acidobacteriaceae bacterium
ACCGAGGGTCCTATTCACCACCTCCAACCGGAATGAGTTCACCAGATCCTGACGTTTTCCCTCAGCCGGGCCCCGATCCCGCTCCAGATCCCGACCCAGTCCCTCTTCCGCCCCCCGATCCCGAGCCTGGGCTACCTCTGGATCCGCTGCCGACACCGGCGCCGGTCTTCTGAACAAGCCTTCTCCTACGTTGAGGAAATTGTTACAATCTGATGAATTGAAAGAGCTCGCGTCTCAGCTACCCTTGCGTGAGAAGAGAAGTCTCATCCCATGAACCTTTACATTCTTCGTCATGCCAGCGCCGGTGTGCGCCGCGCAGATCCTGTGATTGACGTCAAGCGGCCCCTCGATAAAGAAGGCAAGGAACAGTGTTTGCTGATTGCCAGGTACCTGAACGCCTTAAGGATTCAGTTTGATCTGGTCATCTCGAGCCCGCTCAAACGGGCACTGCAAACCGCCTCGCTGGTGGGTACGGAAGTCGCCTACGACAGCAAGATCCAAATCTCGGACGTCTTTTCGCCATCAGGAACGGTGGCAGGCTTCCAGGCTTTGGTGACCACGCTCTCGGCGTACGACAACGTGTTGGTGGTAGGCCATAATCCCAATCTGCCCGAATTCCTGGGCTCGCTCATCTGTGCTCCCAGACCGGCCGGCATACGGATGCGCAAGGGCGCGATCGCGCGTGTTGACTGCACCCGTCGGCCTGGCCAGATGATTTCCCTGCTGGACCCGCGAATGCTGCGGCAGATCTACGCCAGCGCAGCGAAGAGTTCGCGCCGGAACACCTCGCGAAAATAGTCGCCTTCTTTGCGCAGCGACCACAGTTCCAATTCTGCTCCGGTGCGCCCCGGGCTCAGCTCCATCAGCACCCGCTTGGGATACACGCGCAGCGTCACCTTGAGCACGTCGCTTGCCCGGTCCTGATTCAATGCCACGGCCAGGCGCAGCAGCACCACTGCCCGTTGCACGCGACTGAATTCTTCCGGCGGAATCGGCCGCATGGTGCGATCCTCAGGGTCCGGTCGTGATTTGCCCAGGTACCGTGCAATCGCAGACATGATCGCCCTCTGCTGCGGAGTGAAGCCGAATAGCTCGGAGTTGGCAATGATGTACTGCGCGTGACGGTGATGTCCCTGGTAGTTCATGAACTTGCCCACGTCGCGCATCATGGCCGCTGCCTCCAGCCAGGAACCGTACTCCGGGGGTAGCTCGTGTACGGACTGCATATCCCGAAACAGTTGCAGCGCGTGTTGGCGCACCGCGTCAGCCTGCCGAGGGTCAACGCCATAGCGTTTGCAGGTGGCCAGCACTCCCTGCCACCGCTCCCGTTCAAACACCTGGTGAGCGGTCGTCTTGGCGTCCTGTTCGGCCAGCATCTGGTCCAGGATTCCGTCCCGCAAGCCAAGCTCTGAGTAAATGAACCCGGGGAGAGCGAAGCGTTCCATCAGCTCGGCGTATACGTGAGCGCCGGCGACCACGATCTCACTTCTTTTAGGCCCGATCCCAGGTATACCGCTGCGCTGCGCTGCGGTCATGCCGGTTAGCTTGGTGGTCAGGCGGCGCACATTCCTCGTGTCCGCCACCGGTTTGTGCCGGGTGCGGCCGTTCCTGCCCGTGGTTTTGCGTATTGCCTGGCTGGCCTCCGTCAGGGCCGCCGCGGTCCCCGAGGTCGCGATCACCACGGAAACCCGCAGAGCACTCAATCGCCGCTCCGCTTTCCGTAGCTCGCGCACGATAAACTGCTTCAGCCGCGCGAGCTCTTCCTCTGTCGGAGGATCGCTGGGGAGAAATTCCTTGGTCAGGCGGACCGCGCCCAGCGGCAGGCTCACGGTTTCGTGCATGCGCTTGCGCTCCGAGAGCGTGATCTCGCAACTGCCGCCGCCCACGTCGACCAGCAGGCACCTGCCCTGGGTGCCGGGTTCGCCCATCACCCCACGGTGGATCAGCCTTGCCTCTTCCAGGCCGGAGATGATTTCTACTTCCCAACCGGTCTCGGACTTGACCCAGGCCAGAAAAGCCTGTGCATTCCGTGCGTCGCGCAAGGCGGAGGTGGCTACCGCCCGCACCTGGTCTGTCCCGTGCAGCTTCACCGCGCGGTAAAACCGCTTGAGCGCCATCAATGTCCCCGCCATTGCTTCTGGGGAGACCACGCCCGTTTCGAACACGCTTGCACCCAACCGCGTCACTTCGCGGTCCTCGTGCAGCACTTTCAGTTGGTGTTGTTGGACTCGCGCGATCTTTAATCGGCAGGAGTTGGAACCAATGTCAATCGCGGCGTACGTCTGCATCGTCTGGGGGACTTCACCTCAAGATACACCACTTCCTTTTACATTTTCTTTAAGGTGCTCCGCTGCGTCGATGAGGGCTTCACAGGCGGTGTGAGGTACTCGGTCACCAGCGCGCCCGAGCCCCGCCTCAATGCGGGGCGCTAGCCGGCGGCGCACTCTGCTGCGGCTGTTGTTGCCCATTAGCCGGCGCATTATTCGGCTGTCCCGGAGTGTTCGTCACGTCCTGCCCCTCAAAGATCAGCTTGACGGTAGAACGGAACTGCTTGTAGTCCGTGTACCGCACAATTTGCCGAATGTGCACATCCTGGCCCAGGTACCCGTTCCCGCCGGAAAAATGCAGTTCCGCGTCCGCCTTGGTATACACAGGAAACCAATACTTCCCATCCACCTGTTCCCGATAAGTCGTAAACGGCGGTGACAAATCCTCGTGCCCTTTGCGTACATCGTCAGGAACGTTCTTGGCGCTTGTGATCACAATTTGCAGATCCTTCTGGTCCACCCAGATGCGTCCCTTCAGGTAGCGCTTGCCCTTCTCCATAACCTTCGGGGCCACATCAAAAACGTAGCAATCTACCTCGTCTACCTTCTGCCGCCCTACGTACGTCAGGTTATATTGCCCGACATCCTCCGTGGTCAAAACGAAAGGCAAGCGCTGTTCAATATCCGAAACATCTGCCGGGCTCATTTGAATGCGTTCCAGCGTGTTCGCCGGCGCGAAGGTCACATGCTCTGATTTGCGCCCATTGGTGTCGAAGGTAATCTGCACCACCTGGCGATATTCACCGTCGACTTTGTTGTCGTCGTTGATGGTCTGTATCCGCACGTCACGCTGGTAGGTGTAGTTATCCAGGGCGTGCCGGAACTCACTTTCCTTAGCCGCGAACTGCTGCACGATCTTATCCGGCGTAATCGCGGGAGCACTGGTATCGACCGGCCCGAAGCCCTGGTCCGGCTGATCTTTTGACTGGGCCCGCAGCGGTAGGCCTGCAATGGGCACAAGCGCCAATAGAATCAGCCACCTTGCTGAACCTCTACCCATGGTTTTGAATCCCATTGCGTCCCCCCGCCATAAGCCCATTATGCACCTCGCCCGGTCCTTCTATGAATAGACGCAAGCGGCCCCCCACTCGGCTACGGGTGATCCGGCTCTTCGCCCACAACCAGGCGCAGCCGCCCCTGGGCGGCCGCCAACCGTTCCGTCGCCAACTCGCGCGTAATGCCCAGCTTCTGCATCGCGATCGCGACCCGCACGGAACCGGCCTGCGTCAGCAATGCGCCCGCCCGTTCCTCGTCCACTCCAGTGGCTGCGGCAATGATCCGTGTCGCCCGGTCCTTCAGCTTCACATTGGTTGGTTGCACATTCACCATCAGGTTGCCGTAGACCATGCCGATGCGAATCATGGCGCCGGTGCTCAGCATATTCAGCACCAGTTTGGTGGCGGTACCGGCGCGCAGACGCGTGGAACCGGTAATCACCTCCGGTCCCACCGCCGGCGTAATCGCGATCTTCGCCTGGCGCTCCACTTCGGACCCAGGCACGCAGCTCAACCCCACGGTAAGCGCGCCCAGGTGATTGGCATAGGCCATGCCACCCAGCACATACGGGGTGCGTCCGCTGGCGGCGATCCCCACCAGCGTATCCCCAGCTTTGAAACCGGCGCCTTTTAAGTCCTCAACCCCTTGTTCGGCGTCGTCTTCCGCGCCCTCGATCGAATGCCGCAGCGCATGGTCGCCGCCGGCAATCAGGCCCACCACCAGGCTGGGGTCTACATTGAAAGTCGGCGGGCACTCCGAGGCATCCAGCACGCCGAGTCTTCCAGAGGTGCCGGCCCCGGTATAGAAAAGCCGGCCACCTTTTTCCATCCGTTCGGCGATGCCATCGACGGCCTGGGCAATGCGGTCCAGCTCAGCGTGCACCGCATCCGCCACGAACCGATCGGCCGCGTTGATCATTTGCAACATTTCCCGTGTCGGGAGCTGATCGATGCGGGCCGTGTCCGGATGGCGTGTTTCCGTTAGCAAGTGCTCAAACTTCATCATCAGCCAACCATAGCAAAGCCCTTTGGCTTACTCTCCCCTTTATCATCCCGAGGAGCCGACTTGCCTGTGTCAAGTTAAGGGAGAATGACACCGCAAGTCGCCATCAATGCGAGGCCCGGAGGGCCGGCCGTCCAAACATCAGCCCAGCCCGGAAGGGCTGGGGATCAATCGCAAGCTGATCTGAGCGCCGTGGGCGCGGCACTCAACCCTGGCCTGCTCGCATCTTTGTCATTAGGAG
>JBAVQC010000105.1:0-1882 GCA_049693715.1 Acidobacteriaceae bacterium
GCCGCGTTACTGCTGAACACCACGTACTTCCCGTCCCAGCTAATCGGCGCGTAAATGTCCTGCCAGTAGTAACCGGATGAGTTGTGCTGCCTTGCGTGGGTGAGGGCCAGCCGGTAGATTTTAGTTGTCGCCTGCCTAACGCTGGTCACGTTCGAGTCCACGCGAGCCATGACAACCTCCGCCTGATAGGGATACCAGTTCCCTCCGCTTTGGTTCCAGGCCACCGGGGCGGTGTAGCTCGATTCAGCGTTGAAATACTCTGGTCCGGTGCCATTCCCCATCATGGTCCAAACAACCCAGGGGCGCGTGGCATGATCCATGTAACTGACGTGCCAGCCAAATTCCGGTGGTGGATTCACGGTGCCAGGCGGGGTAATGGGACAATTGCCAGGATTAGAAACAGTATCGAAACCTGCGATGACAGGACGAAAATCGCAAGGACCTCCGGTATTGCTGTTATCGAAGTCCTCAAAAGCCCCTACGAGCGTAGCCCCGTCAATCGCATATCCGACGCTGTGATGATCTGAAGAAGGATTCCAGACTGTTGGAGAACCTGAAAACGGCGGGAGCCACAAATCCTGACCATTCCCGATTCCCTCAATCGTCATTCCGTTGTTCGGCGTGCTGATGAGCCGGTGGATGCACCCTGGCTCATTTGTGTTTATAGCCCCAGTACAGCTCGGCGGGTCATAGGCCCCGGCTTTCGTGTTCGTACTCGGTTGGAACATGAAAATTTCCACTTGTCCACCCGAGACGTTCTGCCCCACCATCGGCACCCAGCCGTTCTCGTTCATGTCCGTGTCGGCGGGGAAAACGACGCCCTGAGAATACTCGCTGAATGTGTGCGTGACGGTGCAGGACATAGACCCCGGCGTCCCCATCGTAATCGTACACTTTTCAATCGAATTGCCCGTTGTCTCCCAGATCGCCGCATCATCAAAGCGATCCCACCGTGGCTCGTCAGAATTTTCATTTGCAGTGGCGTCGAAGGCTGAACCAGAGATAACCACGTTCCCGTTGAAGTCGTAGATGTTCCAGTGCGCGGCGTCACCATTAAAGAGAAGCAGTTTCGTATCTCCGGCGCTGATGGTTTGAACCAGCGAATAGAACGGAATCATCTGCCCGCCCGAACCGATGTTCGTGATGCGTTTGACGGTGCAGTACCCTCCAGAGTCGGTGTAAGTGCCTCCAACGGCAGGAGGAGTAAAGTTCTTCCATGACGAGGCGCTCGGAACGATTGCTGCCGTGCTGCTGATTCCGCAATTCGGAGCTGTCAGATCCAGACCTGACTGACCCACGCCCGCGCCGGACAAAGAAACTGCTGCCGGGGAGTTCGTGGCGTTACTGGACACAGATACACTTCCGCTCGCACTTCCAACAGTTGTGGGGGCGAACGTGACGTCCAGGGTAGCGGTCTGGTTGGGCGTGAGTGTCGTACCACCAGTGACGCCGCTCGCACTGAATCCTGTGCCGGTGGTTGTCACGCTCGCAATCGTCACGTTTGAGTTTCCGTTGTTCGTCAAGGTCGCGCTCAAGGTGCTGCTGCTTCCGTCATTCACTTTCCCAAAGCTCAAGCTGGTGGGGCTTGCCCCAAGTAAGAGTGTTGCAGCCCCCCCGGTGCCACTTAATGGGATCGTGAGTGGCGAGCTTGGTCCGTTGTTGACTAGAGATACCGATCCGCTAACGCTTCCTGTGCTGGTCGGTGCGAACGCTGCGTTGAAGGTGGTGCTGGCTCCCGCGGCTAGCGTCGCCGGTATCGAGAGGCCGCTAATCGTGAAGCCTGTGCCCGTCACATTCGCCTGTGAGATCGTGATGCTGGCAGTGCCACTGTTCTTCAGGCTGATGGTCTGCGAGTTGGTGTTACCTGTGACCACGCTACCAA
>JBAVQC010000106.1:0-9513 GCA_049693715.1 Acidobacteriaceae bacterium
AGCCAAGGGATCTGCAGTTCCGCGGACCTTTCCTGGAAGCGTTTTCCGACAGGCCTTTCGCGTACTTAAGTCAGCTTGCGCTTAGCCTGGGAGTGCCCCGCTTTCCTGCCGTGGGACCTGGCGGAATGCTTGCTGTAGCTCGCATTCCGCAGCGTGGCTGAGGATCGTGGTTTAGCGCGATACTCTACCGGAGGACGGAGGATCGCCTCCACGCGCTGCTCCGCGGCCGTGGGCTGCTGGTTATAGTTCGGATCAAACATCGCGATGACAGTTGCGGCACGGATGGAATATTTCCTGGCCCATTGGCTGTCGATCAGCGTACTCTGCACCGTCCGCCAATGCTCCGCGTCCGTCTCCATGTAGCCGTCGAGCAGGGGCAGTTCGCGGATCCCGTTTACATCGTTTAATGCCCCTAGAAATTCAACGAACGCCTCCAGATTTGTACCCATCTGAAAAACCAACTGGGTCAGCGCCATCTGCTGCGGCCCGGTAAGTCGATCGAAACCGAGGCAATACGCCCGCGCATTGTAGACCGCCTGGATGGCAGAGATGCGCAGCAACCGCGTGCCCTCTTCTTCCGTGAGCTGTGGCATCAGGGTGCGCCGGATCACCTTTCGGCGATACTGTTTCGCCGTCCAGGCGTTGGCATTCCGGTCAAACTGATCGAGAATTTGCGGCAGCCTATCCGGGGGGAGCCCGGCAGCTTGCCAGAGCTGGGCCGTCGAAGGCTCGACGAACGGGTGCGGATTGCGTGGATCACGCTGCGGGTGCGGCGTTGTCTGGACATCCAGACTGAAGCCCGCACCGATGAGCGGCCGGCCAGTCGTCGGATCAGGATAAGCCGCCAGCACCCAACCTTCGTGCTGATGATCGCGAAGGATATCCATCAAGCGGTCCAGGCTGAACTTGATGTCGGAATCCCGAAAATCCAGCAGTTCCTGCGCTCCATCTCCACTTGGCGGGAGTTCCTCGGAAAAGAACGAAGGCGACCCCAATGACTCGACCGGAAGCGGAACTCCCCCAGCCGACGGCGTCGAGCTTTGGGCGGGAGCGGAAGCCGCTGCCGCCAGAACCAGTAGTGGAAGAAACGAACGCATCTTTCAGGGCTCTTCCGCGCAAGAATATGTGCAATACACAATGACTCAAAATCAGCCAATAAACAATGACGGAAAAGTACCAGCCAGGAGCAACGTAGCGCATCCAACACGGGTGCCGGGTGAGTAAAGTGGATGTAGAAACTATGGCCTCCGTCAATTCCCCTGGCGCCTCTTCGCTCGCCCCCCAGCCCGCAGCTTCAAACAAGCGTCTCCTGCCGTGGCTGGTGGCCGTCGCGTTTTTCATGGAGTCGCTCGACACCACCATCCTGAATACGGCGGTCCCGGCCATCTCTGCCGCTCTCCATGTGGCTCCGCTCAGCATGAAGTCAGTGCTGGCCAGCTACACCCTGAGCCTGGCAGTGTTCATTCCCATCAGCGGCTGGATGGCGGACCGGTTCGGCACTCGCCGGGTATTTGCCTCCGCCATCGGCCTGTTCACCCTGGGATCATTTCTCTGCGGCATCTCCACCAACATTCACCTGCTGGTCGCTTGCCGCATCCTGCAAGGCTGTGGCGGAGCCATGATGGTGCCGGTGGGGCGCCTGACCCTGGTGCGCACGTTCGCCAAATCCGAGCTGATTCGGGCCATGGCCTTCGTGGCCATTCCCGGTCTGGTTGGCCCCATGCTGGGACCCGTTGCCGGTGGCCTGATCGTGGGGTACTTTCACTGGCGGCTTATCTTTTTCGTGAACATACCGATCGGCATCTTCGGTTTGCTGTTGGTCTATCTCCATCTGCCTGACTATCGCGAAGAGCACACCCACACGCTCGATATCGTTGGGCTCATCCTCTTCGGTTCGGGGATCGCCCTGCTGTCGTACGTGCTGGAAATATTCGGGGAGCATGCCCTGAGTGTGCGCGAGATCCTCGGCTTGCTGGCACTTTCGCTCGCTCTGCTCGCGGGCTACTTATTGCATGCCAAAGGAACCGCATTTCCATTGCTGCAGTTGAATCTCTTTCGCATTCGTACGTTCAGCGCGGCAGTCAGCGGCAGTTTTTTCACCCGCCTCGGCATAGGCGGTGTGCCCTTTCTCCTGCCACTCTTGTACCAGGTCGGTCTCGGGTTTACGCCCATTCAATCGGGCCTGCTGATCGCGCCCCAGGCGATTGCTGCCATGAGCACCAAGTTCCTCATGCCGAAGATTCTGGCCCGGGTCGGGTTCCGTGGGGTGCTGATGTCGAATACCGTCATCCTCGGCCTGCTCCTGCTGCTCTTCGCCACCATCGGACTCGGCACGCCTGTTTGGCTGATCGTGCTGCAGGCATTTTGTTATGGGACCTTCAGCTCGCTGCAATATACGAGCATGAATACTCTGGCGTATGCAGACATCGATGAAGGGCAGACGAGCAACGCGAGTTCAATTGCCAGCACGATGCAGCAAATGTCCATCAGCTTCGGTGTAGCGTCGGCCGGGTTAGCCACCGCATTTTTCATTCCTGCGAGCCACACCAACCAGCGAGAGATGATTCACGGTATCCACCAGGCGCTGGTGGTGCTGGGCGGATTCACCATCCTCTCCACCATCATCTTCCGCAAATTGAAAAGTGGTGACGGAAGCAGTGTCAGCCAGCAAAAAGTCGCTCACACTGAGTGAACGAAACTGCGCTCTGCCAAACACATTTCCTGGAAATGTGTTTTTCGACAGGCTGTCGAAGGCGTGCCCTTCGCATCAATCCTCAGAACCCCTACGGATTCTGGGTGAACCAGTAATGTTCTTTGACCTTGGCTCCGCCCTTTTTCATCGGTGGGGGATTCTCTTTACCCCAGGCGGCATGGTTCCACGTAACCGCCTGCAGTCCGTCATGGCTGGGCTGAAAGGCCATGGGTGGCTCAGCACCCTCACCCTGCGCGGCGTCGAAAGTAACCAAAACCTGATTACCAGAATCGACCCAATGCCCAAAGAGCGTTCGCGTGCCAGTTCCAACGTCTTCCGTGACTGTTGCTGAGCCATCGGGTCCAAGGCTTAAATTCATCGAGGGCCCTGCCGTGGGGCCGGCGCTGAGATGGGATTGATAAACGCCAGTAAACTTGGAATGTACGCTGCTGTTGCCGCAGATCGCGGCCATTGGATACAGCACCAGTCCCGCACACACCGAAACTTGGAAAAGGAAGCGGCTGCCAGATCGCATAGTTTCTCATGATCGAACGGAAGCCGAGTTTTTGCAATAATCCAATCGAATCATGTGGTAAATTTCCTCAGCTCTTGCCACCCCGCCGGACCGCTTTCCCAAACTGAGCCTTGCAAATCCTGCACTTATGCCCCTGAGGCTACACTGGGTGGACTGCCGGCAGCGAGCCCGCCTGGCAGCCGAATCCTAAAAGTCTGTTCAAGGGAGATGCATGGAAGCTTTACCCAGATTTGATCTGCAAGGCAAAGCGGCCCTGGTGACGGCGTCGGCGCGAGGCCTGGGGCGGGCGATTGCGCTCGCCCTGGCTGAGGCAGGCGCGGATGTCGCACTTGGCCTGCGGGACGCCGGCAGCGACAGCGGTTTATCGGCCGAGATCGCAGCTCGCGGGCGTCGCGCCTTGCCGCTGCAGATGGATATGACCGATCTTCGGCAGATTCGCGAGGCGATCCATCAGACGGTTCAGACCTTTGGCCGATTGGACATCCTGGTGAATAACGCCGGAATCGCCCCCGACAATTTGGCAGAAAACGTGACTGAAAAAGATTTTGACCAGACCGTCGCTATCAATTTGAAAGGCACATTTTTTTCCTGCCAGGCAGCGGGCAGGATCATGATCCAGCAAAAGAGTGGATGCATCATCAACATGGGCTCCCAGGCGGGATTCGCGGCGTTGCCGACCGAGGCTGTCTACTGTATGACCAAGGCCGCCATCAGCCATTTGACCAAATGCCTTGCCGTCGAGTGGGGTATCTACAACATCAACGTGAACGCCGTTGCGCCTACCTTTATCCATACTCCAGGCACAGAACCGGCACTTGCGGATCCCGAGTTCCGCCAGGATGTGGTCGACCGCATCGCCGCTTTGCATCGCATCGGAGAACCCATCGAGGTAGCGGGGGCAGTGGTCTTTCTCGCTTCACCGGCAGCGTCCCTTATCACCGGTCATACCCTGGTGATCGACGGCGGCTGGACGGCGCGATGAGCTTAAGCATCCAGCAGCAGTTTGGACAAATTGATATCTATGTCTTCGACCAGATCCTGCGCGGGAATATTGCGCCCGGTATGCGTGTGCTCGATGCCGGATGTGGGTACGGACGTAACCTGGTGTACCTGTTGCGCGAGAGGTGCGAGATCTTTGCCCTGGATGCGGACCCGGACGGCGTGGAGCATGTGCGGCAATTATCCGCATCGCTCGGGGCCGGCCTCCCTGCGGAGAACTTTCGAGCGGGATCGATCGAGCGCATGCCCTTTCCGGACGGTTTCGCGGACGTCGTGATCTGCAGTTCGGTGCTTCACTTCGCCCGCGACGAGCGGCACTTCCGCGCCATGCTGGCGGATCTGTGGCGAGTCTTGAAACCCGGCGGCATGCTGTTCTGCCGCCTGGGTTCAAGGATAGGAATGGACTTCGAACGTGTGCGCCCCGACATTTTCGTCATAGGCGACGGCCAGGAGTGGTTCCTCGCGGACGAGGAGATGCTTCTCAGCCTGACCGAGCAGATGAACGCAGTCCTTGTGGATCCATTGAAGACTACGATCGTTCAGGACTATCGCTGCATGACGACGTGGGTACTAAGGAAGCGCAGAGAGTGATCGGTCCAGACAATCATTGTGAGCTATCTAAGGACGTTATCATCAAGCCGTTAACTCTTTCTTCCTCTTGAGCTCATCGAGCAGCACCTCTACCTGTTGATCGCGTTCGAGCGTCGCAAAGCGATCTTCGAGAGAATCGCCGGCCGTGAGCTCTGCGTTTGCCTGGTTGACCGCTTGCTGCACGGTGATGCGCGATTTGTACCGGTCGATGGAAGCAGCGCCCTTTTCTGCTCCTGCTGCGGCACGCGCTTGCTGCGATTTGCTCACCGCACGATTCCGCCGATGCTCAGCGATCAGCAGCTCGCAGTGCGCACGCGTCTCGGCGAGTTTCTGCTGCAGCTTAAGAAAGGCGCTGCGCAGAGCTTCAGCTTCGCTTCGTTGATCTTCCAGCTGCTCCAGGAAGTTCCTGCCCATCTGGACATGAGACAGCGACCTCTCCAACGCTTCCCGCGCCATGTCATCGCGGCCCTTGACCACGGCAAGCGCGGCTTTGTTCTTCCAGCTTGCCGCCGACGTTTCGTGTTCCGCTGTCTTTTTTTCCAGCAGGTGCTGATCGGCAATGGCAATGGCCACCTGTGTTTTCACCTGCAGCAGTTGGTTTTCCATATCGAGCACCAGCTGCTTGAGCATCTTCTCGGGGTCTGCAGCCTTGTCGATCAGATCGTTGAGGTTGGCGCGCAGAAGAGTCGTGACTCGTTCCATAAGTGCCATGGCTTTTATCCTTTCGTTCACCGGTTGGGTGTTAACGTCGCGGCGTGTTGTTCCCATCGCCGTTTGCGTACGGTTTCATCTGTTTCACGTTTGCCATCAGGTCCGACATCTTCATCCCGCTGAGCGCTTCAAACAGAGCAGGGACCTGGGCGGCTATCTCGGTCATCTCGCCGGTGAGCTTGTGCGCACCGACACTTCCGTTGCCGGTGGAGACGATGGTGATCTTATCCACCTTCGCCAGCGGTTCCGACATGGCGCGGACCACATCAGCCAGGTTGGTGATGAGCTTGTCGACCACCGCGGCCTGCGACCACTCCTGGTAAGCCTCAGCCTTCACGTTCATGGCTTTCGCCTCGGCCTCGCCTTTCTGCAGGATGATGGCAGCTTCCGCTTCACCTTGCAGCCGAATGGCCGATGCCCGGCCTTCCGCTTCCGCCATGAGCCGCGCGCGCTCTCCGTTCGCGATGTTTTCTACCCGTTGCTTGTCGATCTCCGAGCGTTTGAGGACAGTCGCGATCAGCTCCTTCTCATTGCGAAGAATTTCCGCTTCCTGCACCTTTACCTGGCCCTCTTTCTCGATTTGCTGCACCTTCACCTGCTCGGCGATGACTTTCTGCTGCATGACGTTGGTCTGTAGTTCATACGCCTTATCTGCCTGGGCTTCCTGCTTGCGCGATTGCTCGGCAAACTGAGCCTTCTGAATATCCAGGTCACGCTGTGCCTCGGCCTGTTTCGCCAGCGATGCGGTTTCCGCGATCACCCGATCCTGATCGGACGCGGCCTTGGCGATCGCTGCTTCGCGCAGTGCGTTGGCGCGGCGAATCGCGGTATCGCGTTCCGCTTCCGCGCTGGCAATCTCTGCATCGCGCTTGATCCGGGCGATGTCCGGACGGCCCATATTGGTGATGTATTCATTCTTGTCACGGACTTCACGGATGGTGAAACTCACCACCTCAAGCCCCATCTTGCTCATATCGTCGGCACACGTAGAGCGCATGCGCTCGGCCACCATCTCCGGCTCTTTCACAATCTGCTCCACCGTAAGCTGGCCGATAATGCCGCGGAGGTGTCCTTCCATCACCAGGCGGATAAGACCTTCGCGCTGGTCGGGAGTCTTGGTCAGGAACTGTTCTGCCGCGGTGAGAATTGACTCCTGATCGGAACGAACCTTGATTTGCGCAACGGCTTCGACGGTGACGGCGACGCCCTGGCGGGTGTAAAGGTCCTGCTGCGGCGCGACATCGAAGCTCATCAGTTCGAGTGAGAGCTGCCGGCAGTGTTCGACCACCGGGAAGATCATGGTTCCGTGGCCCTTGATCACGCGCGGACCACGAAAACCGTATACGATGAGGGCCTCATTCGGCCCGACCTTGCGGAACATGCGTGCCAGCAAAGAGAGCAGAACAAGTGTGGCGAGAACACAGAGTCCAATGACAATAAATATGGTGTTCGGCATAAAGCCTTCCTTCTTGGTTAGCCGCGAGTGAACGCGAGCGGCCACGACAGCGTAGCCGCGCCTGCTAAGTCCCGTTGTTTCTAAGGTTCGATATCATGCCATTCCCGTACATAGGCGACGCCTCGTTCATAGCGCAACACCACCACCTCGGAACCGCGCTCGATGGCGCTGCCATCTTCTGAGCGGGCCGGCGAAGACTTCCGGGCGCCGAGCTGGGTGTAGATGATCTCGCCCGTGCGGTCGGGAAGCAGGGAACCGGTGACCCGGCCGACTACGCCGGTAATCGCAGTCTCTTCTGCCGTGAGACTGCGCTCGCGTGGCATCAGCACCGCGGCGAGAAACCAGAAGATGAGCGCGCCGCCTGCAATGCCGCTCAGGGTAGACAGCAGCAAAATGAACGGGGCGAAGAAACCGCTATGCGTGCGCAGCAGGTAACCGACTCCGCCAAACCAACAAAGGAAGGCCGTAATGGTGAACCCGTTGAATGGGGATACTCCGTTGGATGCATGAGTATGCCCGATCTTCGCGCCATGCGGCACGTGAAGGTGAGTGTGACCCGCGAAGTGAAAGTGGCCCCCGTGCGTGTGGCCGCCAGTGAAAAGGGAGATCACGCAGAGCAGGAGGCCCAGGACGAAGCAGACGAGATAGAACAGTTCCCACGTCATATTATTTCCCCGAACGGCGCGTAGTGCGGCTCTTGACCGGCTCCTCATGCGCTGGTGCAGGAGCCGCTTGTTCCGAAGGACGAAGAATCTCCAGCAGGCGTTCCATAAGGACCGGCGTTTCGAGTACGGACTCGAGCAGAAGCAAAGTGCGGCGCGAGTCCGGGTACAGCGCGATGGCTCTGAGTGCGCGGCACAGCTCCGGATCCTTACGAAAGCGATCTGAGCCTGCGATCAGCCACAGGTCGAGCTTCTCCTCCTGGGTGCGGATATCGGAAAGAAGCTCAGCATGGTAGCCCTCGGGATCCTCCACCAGGTAGCCCGGATGCACCTTGAAAAATTTTGCCAGCAGGAGGCGGGTGGTGTTGGTGAGGTGCGGCCGGGTGCCTGACTCAATCTGCGACAGGTAGCTTTGGCTGATGGGCGAATCCATTTCCGCTGCAATGGCGCGAACCAATTCCTGTTGCGTCATCGCCCGCCCCAGGCCGCGAAGGCTGCCTTCGACTTCCCGCAGGTACTTCAATTTGTCGGAGAGTTTCATGTCTATCGCCGATTGCAATAACTATATCGCAAATTGCAATGCAGCGCAAGAGCCGTGAGCGCTAGTCGACTTTGCCGTTCACAAGGCAGGTACGTACGGGCTTAAAGAGTTTGCGTGAGAACTCCCCCATTGTGTCGTCCCCGTTCGACAAGCTCAGGGCAGGCTCTTCGGGACTGGTTGGAAATAGGCCGCAACACAGTCCTGGACAGCCTTCAGCCGTCCCCGTTCGACAAGCTCAGGGCAGGCCGCCCGTTTTTGTAAAATTCGATAAAATTCGGTCGATTTTGGTGTTTTTGGCTCTTTTGGACGCCGGCAGTGCAAGCGGGATGCTTGGGATTAACTGATTTTTGACAGGGATCGGGTGTGACACCGGACACCAGACGCAGGGTTCGGCGAGTGGGAGTTTCGTGGACGGACCTTCCACTTTGAAATCCACGACAACCTCAAGAGTGACAGTTTTCAGGCTGTGTTTCCTCGCTGTCTTCGACTTTCATCCCCACCAGTTTTGTAAAATTCGATAAGATTCGATCGATTTTGGTGTTTTTGGCTCTTTTGGACGCCGGCAGTGCATGGGCTTCCGTTTTTTTTGCCGCTCAGCGGCGCCGGCCGAAGCGGTTCTTTTGGATGGAGAAAGGAACTCTGGTGTCTGGGGCGGAACCGAACGGGGAAGCTTGAGGCGCCGATGAAGTGCCTTCTGAAGGGTGAAAGAGGTGAGCGAAAACGGACTGGCTGCGGTCATATGCTGGGCCAATGGGCCTGTCGGGGGGCGGTGGAACATCGGCTGCCGCGACAGGAGAGGGTTCGGGGACGGCGGGGCGGGGATCTTCTCGTTCTGGCGCAGGTGCAGGGTCTGGCTGGGGGTCGATGGTTTTCCCCTGCCGCTCACGAAGCCACTCGGATTGATAGATGTCCGCCGGGGGAAGTGGAGGGGCGGATTTCTTGTCGGAGGCGGTGGCGCGCCGGTCAGGGATGAAGCCTTCGATGGCCACGATCATCTGGATGGCCTTGACCTGGCCGGTGATGCTGCCACGGGTTGTTTCGGGGGCCATCGCGGCGAGTTCCCAGAGACGGTCCAGCACCTGTTCGCGGCGCTCTTCCTTCCGGCGTTGTTTTTCCACGGCAAGTCGGGACAGGTCCGCTTCCTGCTGGAGGCGCTGTTGCTCCATGGCGGCCCGGTGCTCGAGCATGTAGGCGCGGACACGGGGCTTGGCTTTGGTGTAGGCGGCGGTGTCGGGGTTGAGTCCGGCGGCCTCGGCGGCTTCGCGGTCGGTCATGGTTCCGGAGAGGAGGTTGCGGACAAAGACCATCTCCTGATCGGTGATGAGG
>JBAVQC010000107.1:0-11859 GCA_049693715.1 Acidobacteriaceae bacterium
GCGTTGTACTCCTCACGATAGCTTTCGCATTTCTAATCGTGGGGTTCGTTAGCAAATAGTCATCTTTGGCTCTTCCCCAAGGGCAGCTATCGCCGGAGATCGGGAGCCATGGCATTCTTCGAGACGGGGTGTCCGCGTGCGAGATGGATGCGGCCCCAGGAGCCCAGGGCTTCGACCCATCGATAACTGCGCGACTCTCAGTTCCAGACTGCGAACAACGCCCTGATGGTGCCTGATATTTCCTTTGGGAAAGCAACAGGGGGCGTCCAGCCAATGCTTACGGCAGCTGGATGCGGTAAAGATTGCGGCGGGTCTCCCGGCGTGTGTAGGCGTAGACCGAGGGACTGACTGCGGACTCGACAATCCATGGGATCGCCGCACGGGTGTTTGCATCCGGAATATCGTCCAACCGGGCAACTCCGTCCGGCGGCAACTTGGGAAGCCCTGTGTTCTGCATGATGGGGAGCGCGTAAGTGCCATCAAAGAGGGGCGGGAACGCCAGAAAGGCAGTCTTCCCGGAATTGTCCCACCGGAACTGACCCCAATCGGTGCAAAGTGCAACTTTCGCACTTCCATCCGTCGCGTACGCTGTCGTCAGAATAGGACGATCGTCCCCTGGGCCCGGGCTGGTGACCGCAACCCAGCGTCCGTCCGGCGATACAGCCAAGCTGTCGAGGATACGGTCCTGGGTAATCCTACGGCGCTGGCTGCCGTCTGTCTTCATGCGATAGAGATAGTTCGATCCGCCCTCGATCGCACGGACGGCCAACTCGCCATCTGGCAGGAACAAGGGGCTATCTTCGATCACCGCCCCCGAGAGATTGCGCGGAGAGGAGCGGCGGCTGGGCGGAGCCAACCATAGGTTCGCACGGCCGGTCTTGTCCTTCATGACAAAGGCGATTTCTTTTGCGTCCCGCGACACGGTATAAGCTTCCATCGAGTAACCGGGCAGCACTCGGTCCACCTTGCCCGTGGCCAGGTCTCTGCTCCACAATTCCGGGCCGGTAGTCTGCCCGTTTGCCATCAGGAAATACAGGCTGCGCCCATCGAAAGAAAACTGCGGCGCGGTGGCATAGCCTTCGGAGGAGATCTGGTGATCTCCTTCGCTGTCGTGTATCCATACTGTGCTGTCCTCGGTGCCGACGGAGGTAATGAGCGACTTGCCATCCGGCGCCATCGCGATTCCTTCCTGGGTGGTGGGACCGAACGTGACCTGCTCGGGAATTCCGTCGGGGTAGCGCTGCCGCCACAGATGAAAGCCATCCGTCAGGACGCTGAGAAACAGCCACCGCCCGTCAGCGGACCAGGCGCCGGAAAGACATGGATGGTCAGGAGGGCCGACCACTCTCGAACCGCCTGTGCCTTGGAAGGGAACCACACGGCAGGGAGTGAGGTTGCCTCGACTATCCATCTCGACAATGAGGACCGATCGGCCATCCGGCGAAAGATAAGAATGATGGACCATGCTGCGTTTGCCCGGCGGGAGGTAAACATCGCGGCGGTCTCCTCGCGCTTCGTCCGTGGTGACCAGGACCAAATGCTGGCCATCGCGCATCTCGGAAAACAGCAGCCGCTTGCCTTCCTCGACCCAGGACAATGAGGAAGAGTTAGGCAGCAGCAAATGAGGGTCGCCCCCGAGGACACCGACTTCCCAGGTATCCCATGGTCCAGCAGAGCTGTAGACGATGCCTGCGTTATCTGGAGAGAAGGCCGGCCCCAGCTTTATTTTCCCGTCATGGGTGAGCTGTACCGGTTCGCCATTGGGCAGCAACTTCACGTAGATTTCGCCGGTCCCCATGAAGGAACTGTCGCCACGGATGAAAGCGAGTGTTCGTCCGTCGGAAGACAGAGCCGGGTAGACCGCTGAATCGGTAAAGAACGTGAGCTGCTGCCAGTCTTTGCTGTCGGGGAGAGGGCGTGGGAATGTGTGGTGGAAGAAAAACACGGCGGCCGCGGATGTCAGAATCAGAAGTGCAGCCGCTGCCGGCCAGGTTTTCCAACGTTTTGGTTTTGCGGCTGGTGTAGGTGTTGCGGGTTCGAACTTTTCCAGTCGCTGGGTGCTCTCGTAGGGCACGGGGGAACGTGCTTTTGACCCCTCGTGTGCCAGCTTCTCGAGGTCGGCGCTCATCTCCCGCGCGGACGCATATCTCTGTTCGGGATCTTTATGAAGCGCTTGGGTCACGATAATGTCAGCGGACGCAGGAAGGTCGGGACGAATTTCCCGCAGAGGCGTAAAAGACTCTGTCATGACCGCGTTCAGAATGGCGATGTTGCTTGTGCCTTGGAAGGGTGTGCCGCCGGTAAGAGATTCATAGAAGAGGACGCCCAGGCTCCAGAGGTCGGTGCGGGCGTCGAGTTTCCTGCCGAGCGCTTGTTCCGGTGACATATAGCGCGGAGTGCCCATGACCATGCGGGTGTCGGAGAGGGACAGGGCCGGGTCGGTGCTGAGAGGCGCGAACAGCTTGGCGAGGCCGAAATCGAGGACTTTCGCCTGGCCCTTCGGAGTGATCATCACGTTGCCTGGTTTGAGGTCGCGATGAATGATTCCCTGCTCGTGTGCCTCTTCGAGGGCCTCGGCGATCTGCGCGGCAATCGAGCTGGCTTCGGCGATCGGCAGCGGTCCTGCGCGCAGCTTCGCTGCGAGCGATTCGCCCGCGACCAGCTCCATGACGATATAGTCAGAGTCATTCGACTCGATCACGTCATAGACCGCCGCGATGTGGGAGTGATTGAGCTTCGCCAGCACGCGCGCTTCGCGGCGAAAGCGCTCTCGTTCTTCCTGGTCGGTGAGCAGGCCGGTCTGGAGCATCTTGACGGCGACATCGCGCTCGAGCTTTTCATCGCGCGCGCGATAGACGACGCCCATCCCACCTGAGCCGAGGTGCTCGAGAATGCGGTAGCGGTCGAGGAGCGGGCTTTCGATCGCCGCGATAGTGGGATCTGCGGCGGGCATCGCTCTCGGGACCGGAAAGGCGGACTCCGGGAGGAAGCCGCTCAGACGGTCGTTCTTGCTCAGCAGATCGTCGATCATTTGCCGCAGCTGAGGATTGCCGGCGCAGGCCCGGTCGAGGAAGGCGGGCCGTTGCTCGCGCGGCAGGTCGAGAATTTCTCCAAAAAGGCGCTCGGCGGTTTCCTCGAGCTTATTCATCCGCTCTCCCGGTGGACCTGCAGGCTTCCACAGTACCATGCGAAGAATCCACGGAGCACATCGTTGGGAGACGTCACCACAGCTCTTCAAGGCCACGGACGACGGCGATCCCGCCACCGCAACCGAGCGGCCTTGGATCCTTGGGTTTGCGAGCGCACCGTTGCGGATAGTCGACCAATTGGGAAGTGACCTCCTGGAGCTCGTTGAACGCTCGATTGCAGGCACCAGCCGGTCTCCAGTTGACTCTTTTCACCGAATTGGGTCGGCAGGTCGAGTGACCGCCGGGCGGCATCAAACGCTCGCGAGCTTCACCGATCAATGAGGTGGTGATCATCTGGTGCAGTCGATGTGCGGCCTACAATCCAAAAATCGTGAGAATATTGTTCGCATGAAGGCCGACATTCATTTCTGGTGGCATTTGGGCCCGACTGCTGCTAGGGCCGCTTTGATCCATCTGGGATCGAAACGTTTTGGCCTTCTCTTGATCGAGGTTTTCTGCGTGGTAGCGGCCTGGCGTGCATATCGCGCACCTGAAAACAAAAGATGGGCTGCAATTCGCACTCAGTGGCTGTCTGAGCTTCGAGACGTTTTCATCGTCATCTTCTCGGTCGGCGTCGCTGTCTTCGGATACGAACTCATGTGGAACCAACCGAACCAAAGTCGACTTCGACAAGTCGAGGATTCGCGCGCGCGTCTTTCAGCTTTGTTCAATCACATCCCAACAATTTTTCCGGTCGGCCCAACCGACGTTTTTCCCAACAATCGCGGTCGCCCCATCTGTGTTCAGGTTCTTCTGCCTCAAGGTTTCCCAGGCGGGAGCTATAAGCTACCTTTCAAACCGGTAGCCCCCTCACCACCGACTCTTTACGACAACGGCTCTGTCCAGCGCAGAGGCCTTGACTATACAGTTTCGGACAATACTATCGTTGTGAACTTTCAACCGGCACCCAAAGACTCCTTGTCGGTCTGGTATACCACTGATGACCCGCTTCGCAGGACTTTGCCGTAACACTCACAGGTCGGGGTTCCCGGCGATCAGCTAGGACTGGCGCAGTTGATGTGCGGCCCGCGGGACAATGGTCGCCAATTGGGAAGTAATCCAACATCGAGTTCCTTCCGTAATGGCGGTCGCTCAGACGAATTGCCGGACACTCGTCAGTTAATGACCGGTAACGTCCGGGTTGGCGGTTACTCGACAGGAGCATAATTCAATTCTGGGGTCCGTGAGCGACTTGGTAAAGATAACTGGCCCAAATCTGCTTGCTCCTTTGATGTTAAGCGAAGCCATTTAAAATCAGGCAGTTTGGCCGGTTATTTCCGCCGAGGCACTCATCGATGGCCAGCGATTAGTAACGAGTCGGCATTGCGACTGGAATCCCTAGAATGTCCAGCCGTAGTTTGCGTTCAGAAAGATGTTGTTCGCCAGATGATCGCGACCCTGGCGCGTTATTGGGGACTAATCCTCTGCAACTCGTTGTCGGGTGAATTCATCAGCATCCCGAAGGAGGTCATTGGGATGGCAACAACTTGTGAAGACAAGTCTCGAGCAGTGCCAAAGGTCATTCGGAGTGGAGTGTAGTGATCGGATCGAGGCGCATGGCGCGCAGCGCCGGGACGTAACTGGCGGCGATGGCGACGGCGGTGAGCACGGCGGTTACGCCAGCGAAGATGGAGAGATCGTAGGGCGAGATACCGTAAAGCAGGCCGGCCATGAGGTGAGAAACAATAAACGCGCCAACCAGGCCCACGCCGGCGCCGACCGCGGCCAGAGTGAGGCCCTGGCGTAAGACCATCTTGAGGACATCGCGCCTCTGCGCGCCCAGCGCGAGGCGAATGGCGATCTCGCGCGATTGTTCATTGACCAGGAGGGAGACGGTTCCGTAGATTCCCAGGCCCGCGAGCAGCAGGGCTGTTGCGGCAAACAGCGCCACCATTTCCATGGAGAACCGCCGCACAGAAAGCGAAGAGGAGAGAACGTCGTCCAAGGTCTCCGCGCGGAAGACGGGAAGCTCCGGATCGACGGCCTGGATTTGGGTGCGCACCTGCGTGGAGATGGTGGCGGGATCGACCTGTCCACGCAGGTAGAACGCAAGAAACTTGGCGGGGCGTTGGTAGATGTCGAGGTAGATCTGCGGTATGCCGGCGTCCGCGAGCGATTCCGTGCGTGCATCGGCAATGACGCCGACGATGGTGGTCCAGTCCGGCTTGTCGGCGCTTAACCGGACTCGCTTGCCGACCGGATCCTCGCCCTTCCCATCTTTGCCGGGCCAGTACTTGCGGGCCGCGGCTTGATTGATCACTGCGATCAAGGGCGTGTCTTCAACATCCTGGTCGACGAAGAGGCGTCCACGCAAGAGAGTCATGCCGAGCACGTGGAAATATTCGGGCGAGACGGTCAATGTATCGATCAGCGGAGGCTGGCTGCTTTGCACTTGCCGGCCTTCGCGAACCAATGGAACCATTCTGAGATCGTTCTGGCCATGGCCAAGGGGAATGGCGGCCTGATCGCTGACGGCGGTTTCTTCCACGCCCGGAATCGTCCGGTTGCGGCGTAGAACTTCGCGCAGCAAAACGGCTTCCTGCGTGGCGGTGCGGTATATGTCGGTTTTGGGATCGTTAGGATTCGGCAGCGAGGTCTCGATTGCCACGACCCGAGTGGGATTGAAGCCGGGTTGCACCTTGAACAAGTCCCAAAAGCTGCGCAGCAGAAGGCCGGCGGCGACCATCAGCACCAGGGAGAGGGCTAATTCACCAATCACCAGAACATGGCGCAAGCGCGAGCGCCGCCGGGAACCGTTAGAGGCACGACCTTCCTGCCGGAGCGTCGCCGTCAAATTAAGGCGGCCTGTGAGCCACGCGGGGGCAAGCCCGAAGATGGTTCCGGCGGCGACGGAGACAACGATGGCAAACGCCAGCACGCCCCAGCTGACGGATATGTCATTGAGGCGCGGCAAGCTTTCGGGAACAAATTTCAGCAGGAATTTCCGGGCGCAGAACAGAACCGCGAAACCGGTGATGCCGCCAAGTACGAAGAGTAACAAGCTCTAGGTGAGGAGCTGACGAATTAGGCGCATTCTTGCAGCTCCCAATGCCTGGCGAACCGCCATCTCGCGTCCTCGCGCACTGGCGCGAGCAAGCAGCAGATTGGCGACGTTGACGCAGCTGATCAGCAGCACCAGGCCCACCGCGCCGAACAGCAGAATGAGCGATTGGCGAACGTTGCCGACAAGAGTCTCGGCCAGGGGAGTGAGGTGGATAGTCCACGCGGCTTGCGGCGGATAATCCGCCGGATATTGCTTTTTCAACGATGCAACCAGGGCATCGAGGCGCCCCTGCGCGGCCTCAGGCGAGAGACCAGGCTGAAGGCGCGCGATGGTCTCGAAAGGCAAACGCGTGCCGCGCATTGGCGGCGGGGCGGGGTCGGCGGCAAATCCTCCCGCCGCCCACAATTCGGTACCGCGCTGCTCGCTGGTTTGGCCCTGGTCGCGAAAGCTGGCGGGCATGACGCCGACAATATGAAAGAGATCGTTGTCAAGGCGCAGACTTTTGCTGAGAATGTGCGGGTCGGCGCCAAACGCGCGCTTCCAGAGCCCATCGCTGATGACGACTTCGTTGTTGAAGCCGGGCGTGGCGTCGTGAGGATCGAAGCTGCGGCCCAGTTGCGCATCGACGCCGAGCACCGCGAAGTAGCTCGGTGAGACCGATTTTGAGGCGATGCTCGCGGGCTGGGCGCTGCCGGTAAGATTGTTGGTGCCGAAAAAGGATAGAGACACATATTGGAAGATTCCCGAGTTCTGCAGGTCTCTCAACTCAGGGATGGAGATGCCGACGTCGTGCGCCCCCACGCCGCGAAGGTTGGCTTCAACGCGCACCAGTTCGCTGGGGTTGGGGTAGGGCAAAGGATGCAGCAGGGTTGCGTCGATGACGCTGTAGATGGCGGTGGTGGCTCCAACGCCCAGGGCCATGGTGGCGATGGCGATGAGAGCAAAGCCGGGAGACCTATGGAGCATGCGAAACGCATAGCGGATATCGAGAAGAAAATTTTCCGCGAGCGGAAGACCCTGCTCGGCGTGGTGTTGCTCGCGAATGGCCTGGGCCGCACCAAGCTTCAGTGCGGCCTGCCTGCGCGCCTCGACGGGCGGCATGCCGGCGCGCAGGTTCTCCTCAGTCTGCAAGGCCACGTGTTCGGCCATCTCCTCACGGAGGCGCTGGTCGGCGCGCCTTCCGGTGGTGAAGTTCGAGAGGCGAATGAAAAAGCGGCGCAGAAATTTCATGGCAGGTCCTCCGCTTTCACCTCAAAGAAGCGCGCGATGATGGCCGCGGTCTGCTTCCAGTCGCGGGCCTCAGCCTGCAGCTGTTTGCGGCCCGTCACGGTAAGGCGATAGAAGCGGGCGCGGCGGTTGCTCTCCGATGCGCCCCATTGCGAAACGATGGAGCCCTCATGCTCAAGCTTGAGCAGCAGGGGATAGAGCGTGCCCTGGTTTAGGGCCAGAATGTCTCCGCTGATCTGCTCCATGCGGCGGGCGATGCCGTAGCCGTGCTGCGGGCCCAGAACATCGAGGGTTTTCAGGACCATCAGCGCAAGCGTTCCTTGCAAAACGTCGGGCTTTTCCTTCATGGAGGGACCGACCTCTAGGTTTCCTACAGAAAGGATGGCAGGGTTCCTTTTGGGAAGCAACAGGAAATTTTTGCGCGATCTTTCGACGTCAAGTCCAGAAGAGCTGTCAGGAAACTGCCGGGAGACGGTTGATTGAAGACGGCGTAGTAGTTGTGATTACTAATGAAAAGTGTGGTCCGGGTTGGCGGTTACTCGACAGAAGCATAATTCAATTCTGGGGTCCGTGAGCGACTTGGCGGAGATAACCGGCCAATAAGCTGAGGCACGCCATCGAGGCCGGCAGTAAGAAGCTATATTCTCTTCAGTTGGATTTTTTCAGGAGGAGGAGGAGCTTCGCAGCCGGCTGAGATCTTGGCGGGTCGACGGCGACGGCGAAGCTCCTTTGGGGTAACGATCCTCTTTGTCCCAGTGTCGGTCCGGCTGGGGCAGGTTGCTGCCTGCTGGGCCGAAGACTGCGACAAAATCATCTTACGCCATTGTCCGATTTGCGAACGCGATTCGATTGTTGGGCACGGTCATCGCCGCAAGCAGGCGCACGACGAGCATCACGACTGGATCGGGATTCGCCGGGGCCGCTGCATCAAGTGCGGAAGGACCTTCACCTTCCTGCCGGCGTACTCACTCCCTTACACCCATTACAGCTTGGTGGCGCGTTGCCACACATTGTTGCGGCGCTTTGAGGAGCACTGTTCGTGGGAAAGAGCAGTGTCCAACTTCAAGGATGCGGATCGCGTGCCGGATTCCTCCACGGTTCGCCGCTGGTGGAAGGGTCTGGACTGTTCTCAGCCGGCACTTTCGTTTCTGCCTCACATTATGACTCGGGTGGCTCACTGGCTGAGCCGTGGTGACCCTGGCGCTCAGAAGGCCGCACCGTTGCCCTGGATCATTTCGGCTCTCGAAGTCCTCTGGCCCATGCGCGTATAAAAAATCTGCCTGCCCACCATCCTTGCCTGGGAACCGCAGAGGAGCCGTCCCAGACTGGGTTCCAGAGGCGGGAAAAAAGCGTGAGCCAAGATGGCGAGACACGCAGACGGCGAATGCCCCTGCTGGAGTACTTGCGGCAACAGAACTGGATTGGCCGGCCTGCGGGCCGTTGCGAATATGTGGGTCTCTGTCCGCTGCATGAGGAGAGCCGGCCCTCGTTCTACGTCAACACACAGAAGGATGTCTTCTACTGCCACGGCTGCGGGCAGGGCGGCGATCTGATTCGCTTCCTCCAGCTCTCACATCACCTGCCCTTCCACAAAGGCCTTGCTTATCTCGATCCAACGGCCACTCGAGAAAAAGATGCAATCGCAGTGCTCGAACAGGCGGCCACTTTCTATCAGCACCAACTGGATCAGTATCCGAAGGCGCTTGGCTATCTCTGGCAACGCGGAGTTTACCATCCTGGCTTGATTCGAGAACTGGGCATCGGCTATGCGCCCGGCGGAAGTCTGCGGCGTCATCTCACAGCGCAAGGTCACTCCTTCCGACTTTTGCGGACAGCCGGTCTTATCAACGCACAGGGTGCGGATGCTCTTTATCAGCGCGTCGTCTTCCCGTTGCGTCAGGGCGAGCATCTCGTCAACCTCTACGGCCGTAGCATCGGTTCTGCCTTCGCCCATCGTTTCCTGCCCGGCTGCAAGGGCGGCTTGTACGCATGGGAAAAGGTGCGCCACTACGACGAAGTCATCCTGGTCGAAGGACTATTCGACTATGGCTCGTTACGCCAAGCCGGTTTTCACAACGCGACCTGTTCGTTGGGCACCCATCTGAATGACGCCCAGTTCCATCAACTGTGTGATGGCCAACGCACCGTCTATCTCACCTTCGATGTCGACGCCAACCAGAGTGGACAACGGGCTGCAGAGCGACTGGCCCATCGCCTTGGCGCACACGGCATCATAGCCCTTCGCGTCCCGCTGCCACAGGGTTACGATCCAAACTCGTTCTTCCTTGGAGGTGGGAACGCGGAACAGTTCCGGTCTCTCATGGAGGCTGCCCAGCCATGAAGTTCCGCGTGATTCGGCAGTCCGCACCATCAGGTGCGCGCAGCCCCGTGCGCGTAATCGAGCAGGATACCGGCCAGGAAGTGGCGTGGATCAATCGGTATCTCGATCGTGAGCATGTCCGCCGCTTGGCCGACAAATCCCTGTACAGCTACGCGCACAGCCTGCTGCACTTCGTGCGCTGGTGGGAGAGTGTTCATCACACTGGCGATATCTCCCAGCAAGATCTCACCGAATCGACTCTGCTTGATTACCTGCGCTACCAGTCCGGCCTGGAACGGCGCCCCTCCGCTTCTACCATCAACGACCGCGTTGCAACCGCCGATCGTGCCATCCGCAACCAGTTCCCCGATGCTCCCTGTCAGGTGGCGCATGGCTTCCATAAGATTTACCTGCATCGCAGGCCCATGGGTCTGGGGCGCCCTCGCTTCGAGCTCAGCAGGTTGCGCATCAAGGAACCACGGCTCAACATCGTTCCCCTCTCGGTCGATGAAGTGGCACGCTTCTGGTCCAGTTTTCGAAACGCCCGCGACCTGGCCATCGTTGGCCTGATGCTGATGCATGGGCTCCGCTCCGTCGAAGTCATGGCCTTGAATCGCGATGATGTGTTGTTATCCGAAGGGCAGCTCCGGGTGCGCGGCAAGGGGAACAAGCTACGCTTGCTGCCACTGGCGCCGGAAACTACACAGCTGATCGATCACTATCTGAGCGTCGAACGGCCCGATCCCTGCTCGGCAGCCTTGTTTGTCGTGTTGAAGGGGCCCGCTCGTGGGCAACGCATAACACCGGCAGGGTTACGCTCCTTGTTTCGCCATCATCGCCGCACTACCGGCGTTCAGCTGGCCAATCCGCACCGCTTCCGACACACCTTCGCCTCAGACATGGTGCGCGCCGGCATCAGCTTGCCCGCGCTGATGCAGCTGATGGGCCACACCGACATCGAGACCACCATGCACTACGTAAAGGTCTCGCCCCAGGACGTCTACCTGCAGTACGCCCATGCGGCAGCGCAGTGCGTCCATCCTCGACCGAAGCTCTCGTGATGCGTTGGCGACGGCCTCCACTTCAGCATCCCCTGGCGCATGCCTTCGCGCATGCGGTCGACTCTCTGTGCACCGCACTCACTCCGTCCAGCAAACGCAACTACAACATCGTGGTGCGCGGCTTCCTCGTTTATCTCGGCACGGAATATCCGAAGGTTACCCGTCTCGGACAACTCCGCCGCGATCCTCATATCCTCGGATGGATGGCGCACCTGCGCGCCCAGAATCCGACTCTGGCGACGGCCACCTGCGTCGGCCGGCTCTTCGCCCTGCGCACCCTCTTCCATGAGTTGGCTCGCACTCACCATCTTCCGGAACTAGCCCACTTGCTGCTGCGCGAGGATATTCCCCGCTCCCCCCACACCCTGCCACGACCGCTCACCGCCGAGCAGGATCAACTCCTCCAGCAAGAGTTTATGCGCCGTAACGATCTCGGCGGGAACGTCTTCCTGTTGCTTCGCTACACCGGCATGCGGATCGGTGAATGCGTCGATCTCTCCTATGACTGTCTGCGCTCCACGGGGCCCAACCAATGGGCGATTCATGTCCCTCTCGGAAAACTCAAGACCGAGCGCATGGTACCCGTCGATGCCTTCGGACGCGATCTCGTGCACCGGCTGCGCTTCTTCCGCTGCCTCGACCCTCTGGCTGCCGATGGGCGCCTTCTAGCCCGACCCGGAAGCAAAGTAGCTGTCCTGGTTCAACTCCGCGACTACCTGCATCAGGTCTGCCACTCGCTCGGACTTCCCACAGCGATTGTTCCCCATCAGTTCAGGCACACCTACGCCACTGAGATGCTCCGCTCCGGCGTCAGCTTCCCCATCATGATGAAGCTACTCGGTCACGTCGATCCAGGCATGACGATGCGCTACGTCGATGTCGCCCTCACTGACCTCGAACGCGAGTTTCAACTTGCTCGCTCCAAACCCAGCCACCTGGCTCCCCATCCCAAAACATCTACCGCACCAGTTCGTACAGGCATCGATGGCCTCATCGACTCCTTAGTCGCCGCTCAGCACGTCATGGAAATGTTCCGCCGTTCTCTGCCAGACGGCAACG
>JBAVQC010000108.1:0-7088 GCA_049693715.1 Acidobacteriaceae bacterium
GGATAGGAGAGCCCCACAGAGGAAAGGGGAGGAAGGGGTGAGGAAACGAAGGAAAGGGGACAGCTTGAACCGCGCAAAAAAAAGTCCCCGCGTCAACACTTAACTCCAGACCGCTGTATCTAATCCATGAAAAGACAATTTCGGCAGGCAGCAGATTCTCGCGCGTCCGTTCTCTAGCCGGCAGTTGTCGGTAGTCTACGGCCTAAACGCGAGCGAAGGACAGCTTTACCGCTGTCCGGTGTCACACCCGATCCCTGTCCAAAAATAAGCAATCACCGTGCTTCCCCGCGCACCAATGCCCGAACTTCTCTCAACTTCGAAGGAGCAGCTTATGCCAAAAAATAATGTAACCGACCTCATTACCGATCAGGAAAAGGAGAGGCTGCGCCGCCAGGAACAACGCCGCCAACAAGTCCTGGACCGCCTTTGGGAAATCGCCAACCTCAGCGCCGAGATGACGCGAGGCAGCATTACCGGCCAGGTCAAGGCCATCCAGATGATCGTGGCCATCGAGGGCCTCATCCCTGGCTCGCGCGCCGGCTCCGCGAAGAAGAACTCCGTCTCGCACCCGAGCCCTGACCCTGTCGTCCCCGAGCCCAATCCCGCTTGCATCCCGGAAGCAGATCCGCCTCCGCAACCCGTCCCAAGCGAGCCCCTCGTCGCCGGCGGGTCTAGTTCTCACCCAGACGCGATAGTTCCTTTCCCGATTGAGAAAAACGGGTCCGCCCACGGCCGGTGACTCTGCAAATCGAAAAAAGGCCAAAAACGACCTAAAAATAGTGAATTTTAAAAATAACTCGATCCGCTGCCGAAAGATTCCCGGGATGAGGAGCCGCTCTCCCTGAGGGCAAACCTTGCATGACGGGGATATCCGTCCGCGATATCATCCTATGTACGAAAGATTAAGAAAACCCTAATGTGCGAGATGTCGCATTCGGGAGCCTTGCTAGAAGGCCGCCGATATCCTCGAAAAGGTCAAACGCGCCCGCGCTTCTCTGAATTAGAGAATTCGCTCGCGGATGTCTTGGATCTAGCTTAGCTAAGCTAGACATCTCTTGGGCCCCGCAGCCAGCACGCGGGCAGGCCTTCTACAACGCGCGATCGACCAGATTCTAGGGTTTGTTGGTCTGGGTTGATCAACCCTGGGCTCTAATAAGTTTTGAGTGCGATGACCGAGACGTTTGGATCGGGCGCCTGCGCGGGCACGTCGATCGAGACCTTTCCTTCGCTCTGCCGAAATGTCAGCGGCCTGCCATTGGCGAGCAAACGAGCCGACATCACGCGCGCGTCGATACCGGCAATCTCGCAAGCGCCGGAAGGCCAGTCGAACAGGTGAACGAAGATCGATTTGTCATTGGCCGTTGTGCGCAGCCCGGCAACGCCCTGCACGGGACCGTAAGTCGAACCGTAAATGGAGTCACCATTAAGAGTGAGCCAATCGCCGATCGCATGCAGCCGCTGCTGGAACTCCGGCTGAATCTGGCCGTCTGGCTGAGGCCCCACGTTGAGCAGAAAATTGCCGCCTCGGCTGGCCACTTCCACGAGGCTGCGGATCAGCGTCTGCTCGGACTTGAAGTTGCGATCGTTCTTGTTATAAGCCCAGGTGTCGTTGATGGTCATGCAAGTCTCCCACAGCCGGAAGTCTTCGAGCCGCGGAATCGAGTTCTTCAGGTTCTTTGAGACGCTCGGATCGATGCCGGTCAGCACGATGCCTTTGGTTGGAATTGCCGTGGGGATGAACTGCTCCGGCGTCTCGTAGTCGGCGTCCACGCCAATGCGGTCGTTGACCAACGTGGCCGGCTGCAGCTCGTGAATCATCTGTAGGACGCGCTGTCCGTTGTATTTTCTCTGATCATTCAGCCCGTCGAACCAGACGATGACCACCGGGCCATAGCGGGTAAGAAGCTCAGTCAGCTGCATCTGCATGTACTGCAGATAGATTGGCCACTCCGGCCGCTGCGGCTCGCCATGCCAGTTTTCGCTGGCCGGCTTCGTGGTGTCGCGAAAGCCGGGATGATGCATGTCGGGTGGCGAGTAGTAGAGGCCCAGCGGCATGCCGTCCGCGGCGCAAGCCTTTGAAAACTGGGCCACAATGTCCTTGCCATAGGGCGAGTTAGTGATCTTGTAATCGGTATAGGCCGAATCGAAATTACAGAATCCGTCGTGATGCTTGGTGGTGAAGACCATGTACTCCTGGCCCGCGGAGCGCGCGAGATCGACAAAAGCGGCGGGGTCGAACTTCGTTGGATTGAAGGTCTTGGCGAGAGCGCGGTAGTCGGCCTCGGTTATGCCATCCGGCTTGGGCCGCATGATGGGCCACGATGCCTCTACACTCGCCTGCGAATACGGCCCCCAGTGAATGAACATGCCGAATTTGGCCTTACGGTACCAACTCGTTCGGTCACACGCCAGGGCCTCCGGCCAGCCTGGCTGGGAAAGAAACGACAGACAGGAACCCGCTGCGACAAGTTTTATAAACTCACGGCGATCACGAATATAAGCGCTCATATTGGAGATAAGTTAGCCATCCCGCGGAACGCCTGTCAAGCGCTAAACCTCATCCTTTAACATGAAAACAAGGCGATCTAACCTTGACCAGGAGGAGTGACTCTTTTAGAAATGAGTGCTCAAGCAGCCTTGGAAGACTCCTATGACCTCGGATTCAATCCAAGTGGAACACCTCCTCCATCTCCGCCCACCACTCGCCTTGCTTCCGTGTGGCCAGCGGCTGTTGCATCGGTTCTATTACCGCCCACCATTGCTGGGTTTTAGGGTCGGCGGCCATCCTTGCCCAGTCGCCCTTGATATCCGTGCCGTGGTATTCGAAGTAGCTGAAGAGGGTGTTGTCGTGGAAGTAGATCGAGTAGTTGGCGATGTTGCACGCACGAATCATCTGCAGGACTTCCGGCCAGACTGCCGCGTGGTACTCCCGGTAGGCTTCCGCGCTGCCTGGCTTCAGTTGGATCGTCATTCCGAATCGCTTCATCCCTGTCCCCTTTTTTGCGGAATTCCCACGCACTACGGTGTTCAACCAAGATATATCTTTCAAGTGCTTAAATATGTATTGACATTCGATATTTGATCAAAATACGATCGTCTGTCACAATTTGAGCGCTTGAATATGTCTACCTCATCCCCGCTCAGGTCCGACGGCCTGGTGAAACAGAACCTGGCCGAACGCCTGCGCCTGGAGATCTTGAGTGGTGCACTGCAGCCAGGCATGCGCATTGTCGAAGCCAAATGGGCGGCCGAATTCGGCGTCGCGCAGGGCTCCATTCGCGAGGCAATCAATATTCTGGCGCAGGCGGGGTTCGTGACCAAGGCTTCCGGGCGAAGCGCGCGAGTCGTCCATTTGAGCGAAGGCGACGTCGCGCACATCTACCAGTTGCGCGGAGCCATTGAGGGTCTGGCCGCGCGCCTGGCTGCCGCGACCAAGCCCTATCTAAACGTGCTGCAAGCCACAGTCGACATAATGCGCGAGTCGGCCGCGGCCAATGATCTCGAACGCCTGCTGGATTGCGATCTGTTCTACCATCTCCAGCTCTGCGAGCTGTCGCGCAATCCCTACCTCATCGAGCATGCCCGGCGGATCCTGCTTCCGTTCTTCGCCTTTGTGCGCATGCGCGTTTCCGCGAGCGGCCAGGAGACCTCGGCCTGGGACCGGGACCTCGAAGCGCATCAGCGCATCATCGATCTCCTGCGCGAAGGCGAGGGTGAAGTCGTGGAGCAATATGTGAAGAGGGCGATGGACCGCTTCTCAAAAACGGCCTACGACAACTGGGAAAAGCGGACTCCGCATGCCTGATCTCATCCTGCCGGTAAGCAGCGGAGCCGAGTTGGGTTACAGGAGATAAGCCCAGCCTATGCCCGAATGCACCATCCAATCCATTCGCACCGTTGATGCCCGCTTCGCGCTCCCGGCCGGCGCAGGCACGGACTCGGTCCACACCAAATCAGAGTACTGCATGGCCGTGACGCTGCTGGGCGGCGACCAGTCTCTAAGCGGAACCGGAATCGCGCTCACGCTGGGAGATGGAAACCGGCTGGTGTGCGAAGCGATCGACCTTCTGGCCAAGCCACTCGAAGGCCGCGAAATCAATGAGGTCATGGCCGGCTTCGGCGGCCTCTCGCGCGGCCTTGCGGACGACCCTTCGCTGCGCTGGCTCGGGCCGCACAAGGGCGTGGTGCATCTCGCGCTCGCCTCGCTCACCAATGCCTGCTTCGATCTTTGGGCCAAGAGCCATGGCGTTCCATTGTGGAAGCTGCTGCTCGACCTGACTCCGGAAGAGGTGATCGCGACACTCGATCTGAGCTATGTCGAAGATGTTCTGAGCGCCGACGAAGCGCTCGCGATTCTACGCAACAGTTCTGCTTCACGCGGTGCGCGCGAGCCCATTCTGCAAACCGGTTATCCAGGGTATGACACTTCCGTCGGTTGGATGGCCTATGACGATGCCAAGGTACGCGAGCTCACCCGGCGAGCCATCGACGGCGGCTTTCGCGCCTTCAAGCTCAAGGTCGGATCTGCCGAAGAAGCGCGCGACTTGCGCCGCGCCGCGATGTTGCGCGAGCTTGTCGGCGATGACGGTATTCTGATGTTCGACGCCAACCAGCGCTGGAATCTGCCCCACGCACGCCGCATGTGCCAGGAGCTTGTCACCTTCAAGCCGCTATGGATCGAAGAGCCGACGCATCCCGACGATGTCCATGCCCACGCCGAGCTTGCACGCTTGATCGCTCCGGTGAAGATCGCCGCCGGTGAACACGTCGCCAATCGCATCCTTTTCAAGAATTTCTTCCACTATGGCGGCATGCATTTCGTGCAGGCAGATTGTACCCGTCTGGCCGGCGTCAGCGAATTTCTCACCGTCAGTCTGATGGCCAGAAAGTTTGGCCTGCCTATCGTGCCTCATGTTGGCGACATGGGCCAACTGCATCAGCACCTGGTCCTCTTCAACCACATCGCCCTCGATCACGAAGTGGTTTTCCTCGAGTACATTCCGCATTTGAAAGAACAATTCGTCCTTCCCGCGCAGGTCTGCGATGGGTTTTATAAAACACCCCAGGAAGCGGGGGCATCATCGGAGATCGTTCTGCCGGCCGGAAAGAGCACATAGGTGCCATCCTCTCTGGCGATGGGCATTTCGCTCGCTCTGGTTGCCGGGCTCATGTCCGGCAACTGCATGTTGCCCATGAAATTCAGTCGAAGCTGGCGCTGGGAGAATCTCTGGCTCATCTTCAGCATAGTCTCACTGGTCATCCTTCCGTGGGCGCTGGCGCTGTCGTTGGTAGATCGCCTTTTCGAGACGTACGCGTCGCTTTCGGCCGTTCAGCTCGCGGTTCCTTTTCTCTTTGGAGCGGGATGGGGAATTGCACAGATTCTCTTCGGCATCTCGGTGCAGCGGCTGGGTCTTGGGCTTGCCTACGCCATCATTGTCGGCCTCGGTGCGATGCTGGGAACGCTGGTGCCGCTGTTCGTGCAACGTGGTGCGCAGGTTGGCGCTTCGGCACTCGCCAAGATTCTCTCCGGGGTCACGGTCATGATCGTCGGAATCGGCCTTTCCACCTGGGGCGGTCACATCCGGGAACGAAGACCCCAGGGCAATTCGAAGTCAGAGCCGGCGAGCCGATACTTTGCCGCCGTGCTGCTCGCGATCCTCTGCGGAGTGATGGCGCCGATGTTGAACTACTCTTTTGCCTTTGGTCAGGACATTGCCCATCGGGCCGTTTTGCTCGGCAATCCCGAACTGCGCGCCGCCTACGCGGTGTGGCCAATCGGTCTGGCCGGAGGTTTCCTGCCCAACATTGCCTACAGCCTCTCCCTGCTGCGAAAACATCGAACCTGGTCCGCCTTCAGGCCTGCCTCGACCGAGGCGCTCTTGCCCATACTGATGGGTGTGCTTTGGATGGGAGCGTTCGCGCTATACGGCATGAGCGCCGCCTATCTTGGCGCGCTCGGCACCTCGATCGGGTGGGGCCTCTTTCAGATCTTCATGATCATGACTGCCACGCTCTCCGGCGTATGGACCGGGGAGTGGAAAGGCGCTTCTCGAAGTTCCAAAGCACTGCTGGTCTCGGGTCTTGGTTCCTTAACGGTTGCCACGGTCCTACTCGCCAGGCTGGATCTGCTCCCCGGTTTCAGCTGACCTGGAACAGTTCGGTCCCGCCGCAAACGCCTTCCACAAAACACTTTCGGGCTCCCATCACCGTCCAGATTCGATTACCCTCCGGCCACAACGATTGTGACCAATACGGTCAACATCGCAATGGAACTCTCCAAAAGGAGAGACATGGATGTTTTCGTTACGGGAGGGCATTTACGTGGCGATTAGTTTTCTTTGGTGGGACCGACTGCAATACAGGGCCTGCAGCCCATGTTGATCCATACTCTTTTCGTGGGCGCTAACGGCATCGGCAGCACTTGGGGCGCGAGTTGTTTTAGCTCGGGCGAAGCGAATTTTACCTCACAATGGCCAAGCTCTCTAGACGCAGAATCGCAGTCGCAGACCGCAGTAAATTCGGCATCGTGGCAGGCTGGCGGATCGGTGAAACGTCAGACCCCAATATGCTGATTACTGACTCGCAAGCAACGGATGCGATACACACGAGCATCGCGGCCAGGTTGGGACCGCCGAGCCTTTGCGTAAGAAAAACCGAGACTTCGTGTTTGTGGATCGTGAAAGGCCGCAATGCACTCCTTAAACCGAATAGCGGCCAGATTATTCCCACAAATTATTTTGCGAGGGCCCAGGAATAAAAAGCCAGCCCAACCAGTTTTCTGCTGCAGAGGTAAGTCACAAATGAAGCGGCAGATCGTTATGAATCAGGAGAATGTGGTGGAAACGGGGCAGGAGGCGAACGAGCCGAAGGTTGGTGGAGATGGCATCGACCGGCGCAACTTCCTCCAGTGCATGGCATGGGCGGGTACGGGTCTTGTCTGGTCGATGGTTGCAGGCGTACCGACTTCGAAGCTGCTGGCGGATACGACAAGTTCAGGGAAGAAGAAGACAGTAGAGGACTTCTCCTTCGTACAGATCAGCGACAGTCATATCGGCTTCAATAAAGCGGCCAACCCCAATGTTGCCGGC
>JBAVQC010000109.1:0-1931 GCA_049693715.1 Acidobacteriaceae bacterium
TACTCCGGATTTCCTGTCGAGCTTTCTGGCGCTGGCGAACTTCATGCGGCTTTCCTTAATGAAAGCCGCACACGCGGATGTTGGTGGCGCCCCGTGCAGGAAATCCGGATGCGTGGGCCGAAAAAGACGGTCGCAGCCCAACAATCGCCTTTGTAGAATCCCGATCCAAACCCCATCAAAAGGTTGAAAGTTCAGACTTTGGGTGGAAGTGTGCGCCTTAAGCGCCTTTTGCGCCCTTTGTGTGGAAGTGTGCGCCTTAAGCGCCTTTTGTGTGGAAGTGTGCGCCTTAAGCGCCTTATGCCCCTGTTGGGTCCCTGCAATAGCCGACTGGCGACCGTCGCGGGGCCTGCGCATATATATACGCATATATATAAAGGAGCCATACACTGTCTGCGTTCGAGGGGAATCACGTGAATTCGGTAGTATCTGTCAACGTCGGTCTGCCGCGTGACGTCGAATGGCGAGGCAAGATCGTTCACACCGGCGTCTGGAAGAAATCCGTCGCTGGCCGGGGCGGGGGGTTGGGCCGTATAGATGATGGTCACGTGTCTTAGATCCAGATTGCGTGCAGTTCCACTCGCGGATAGCCAAAATATTTTTTGGGGTTTTGCACCGGGAGCGGGAGGTGGGCTGAGAGTGCGGGAAAATGCTTTGAACGAAGGGCATCGGCCTCGCCGTCGAAAAAAGCCGATTGATGAGAGCTTTAGCACCCGAGGTACGCCTTTCTATTGTCCCCCCTCACGTCACGAGGGGTAATTTCGTCCTGAATCTCCTGAATCTCCCGACGCATTTCACGACCGTCTGGTCCCCGGTTTAGGTTCCCGCGCTGTCCGGTGGGTCAAACCCGCCGTTTCTTTTTAGGGGGAGCCGCCGGCTTCTCAATGAGGTGAGAAGTGACAAGGACAACCGGCTCCTGATCGGGAAACGTCGCAATCATCGTCAGATGGCCTCCCATCGCAGCAACCGTGCGCTGCATGGTGGAGAGCCGGGGGTCCTTTCGCTTCTCCAGACGCGATATTTGCATCTGGCCGATCCCGAGAGCTTCGGCCATCTTCGCCTGGGTGATCTTCCGACCTTTCCGTATCTGGCTGAGGGTCATGCGGCGATGCACCTTTTCCAGCAACTCGTTTCCTCGCGCCGCAATCTTCTTCTGCCTCTCCTTCGGCAAGGAGGCAATCACATCGTCCACTGCTATCATCCCACGCATCGTAGTCACTCCATTGACTCGAGATTGTCGAGGTGCTCCTTGTACCTCTTGTCGGCCTTTTCGATCAGCCGCTTGTAAAACTTTTTCTCGCTTGCTCCGGATTTGTCACCGGCAACCAGGAGAATCGCGTTTCTCTCTGGGTCGAAGGCAAAAGCGACATCGAACTCGGCTTTGAACCTGGGATGGAAGTATGCGGCCCAGCTCATGGAACTATTATGCCATATAGAGCATAATGCTTAAAAGGGCATGACGATTGCTGACGAGGATTTGGACGGTCCAGGCTCACGCATCGGACGGCCTGACAGGGTGAATCCCACGGGCAACGATTACGTTGCAACCGGTGTACCAGAAAAGGTCCCCCAAGAATTCGTCAATTGGCGTGCAGTTGAGAGCCACAATCAGGCGTGCCAACAATCGACCGTTTTCTGTTGCAGAAATTCCTAAGGAAGCAAGGAAGCAAGTAGCACCAATCTTGTTCCGAGGAATGAATCCAGGATGAACACGCATAGCTTTGTTCGCGGTACTGCCATCAATGAGCCCCAAACCCCTCTCAGCCTTGATATGGTGCGGCGCCATGCACCTTCAGCATTTGCCCTCGCAGGATGCTGAAAAATTCAGAGACCGACGCAAAAAGCGTACTTCAGGGGCTAAAGCCCATCATAGTTTCAAGCAGTTACGGCCCGACTGAAGTCGTGCCCTGATACAAAGCAGGTTTTTCAGCAGC
>JBAVQC010000110.1:0-14398 GCA_049693715.1 Acidobacteriaceae bacterium
GTGATGCCGGTTCGGTCCAGAGTTTTGAAGCCGTGACTGGAGAATTCAACCGTGTAGGTGCCCGTGGGGAGGTTGCCCACGCGGTAAAAGCCCCCTTTGTCCGTGGTCGCCGTCTGGGTGTCGTTTGTTCCAACATCGATCACCCGGACTTCAGCACCCGGAATGACCGCGGACGTAGTGTCTTTAACCGTTCCTGTGATGGTTGCGCGATCGGACTGCGCGACTATGGGCTTGCAAGCAAGAGCCAATGTGAAGATGGCTGCCGCCAAAGTGATTTTCAATTTCGATGTCATCCTGATCCTCCCAAGTCATACCTGGCGTGCGGTATAGAACTTCGTCCTTAAGTTTTATTGCGGGGACGTTGGGGAGCATTGAAGACGGCTGGCAGCACGATTGAATACGTAAGGGAGGGATAAATTCTCTGAGCACCGCAGTTTAACCCGCCGTAAATCCCACCAATCGAAGATCCGAAAGGGGCTGGCCACTCGCCTTCCAGCAGCCGGCTACCTGGTCGGGGCATTGGATGGTTGCCTTTATTGACGATTGGGTCGCCTGTCCTGAGCGACAAGTGTTTGGCTTTTAACGGGTGCAGCTGACGGGACTCTAACGATTTACCTCTTTACTGCTCGCGCTAACCCGTAAATCCAGACGACTGGAGCATTGTTGGATCATGTTGCATGATGTACCCAGGACTAGCGTCCTGGGCCTGGAGTTTCTACATTCCAGAGAGCGTGGAAGCATCCAAATATACGAAATGCGCGGGTTTTCTGGGGCCACCGCTCTGGTGGAACGGGCTTTGCCCCTGAGGGCTGCTAAGGGAGAGGGAAAGATGCCCTCAGGGGCTAAAGCCCTCATCCAGCCGATGCTTTATGGCCCGACTAAAGTCGTGCCCTGATACAAAGCCAAAACTCGGCATCCCATCGAGCTGCTGTCGTTGAAATACCATGCGCTTGGTCCCTAGAAATGTAGAAACTACAGACCCAGGACTAGCGTCCTGATTGCTAAGTTCAGCTGCCTGTTCGACAAGCTCAGGGCAGGCTCTGCGGGACTAAACCCATCATGGTTCGCGCTACACGTTAGAAGCCCTCATGAGTCCGCGTGCCGTGTCGAATTGTGCTATCCAGGCTGGATCAGCCGCACCGCATACACGATGTTATGAGTGACGCACTACACTAGAAACTTACTGCTTGATGATCGCGTTATACCCATCGGACAGCAGCTTCTGCCGGATCTCAGCGGCCTGCATGCGGTTGGCAAACGGTCCCACCTGGACATGCAACAAGTTATCCTGGGGCTCGCTGCGCACCACTACTCCATATCCGCGTTGCCGCAACGCCGCCACCAGCACATCCGCATCCTGCGCCCGCGACACAGCCGCAATTTGCACCATAGGCTGTCCGGCAGCCGTGGCAACTGCTTCCGCCGGAGGTTGGTAGGCCGGGCCTACCTTGCCCGCTGCCGGTTTGCTGGTGACCAGTTGCGCCGGCGTTTCGGCTGCAATTGGCACGGCCGCCCTCAGAGCCTGTGCAATTTCTGCCCTCGGCGCCTCCTGCACTTTAGGATGAGCCGCCGGGGCCGCCTTTGCAGCGGTCTCGTCCTCGTCGTCGTCCTGTTGTTTTGCAACCGGCTGCGCCGCGGGAGCCGGTGCCGGGGGATTCTTCGGGGCCGCCTCTTCTGCCTCGCCATTATTCCATGGGGGCGAACTCGGCGCTGGGGGCGCCTGGGCGAGTGCTCCTGTGCCCCGGCCCATGGAGTAGCCAAAGCCAAAAAACACGCCGCAGACCAACACCAGCCCAAAGAAAATGCCGAGCAGGGAGGCCGTGCTGAGCGTGATCTCAGACGCTTTGCCTTCTATCTCGTCTTCATCGGTGTCGAACAGGGTTCTCATTGCTGTTTCTCCCGTACCTCTCCCATTTTATTAAAGAGCGTCATCATCTCTAACGGTAATGGGAACACAATAGTTGTGTTTTTTTCCACGCCAATTTCCGTCAACGTCTGCAAGTAACGTAATTGCAGTGTCATGGGCTGGGTCGCCAGCAGCGCAGCTGCATCCACCAGGCGCTGTGCCGCGCTGAACTCGCCCTCGGCATGGATCACTTTCGCGCGCTTCTCCCGTTCCGCTTCGGCCTGCTTGGCCATGGCCCGCAGCATCGACTCAGGCAGGTCCACCTGTTTCACCTCGACGCTCACCACCTTCACCCCCCACGGGGCCGTGTGCTGATCTATGATGCTCTGGATCCGTTGGTTGAGGGCCTCCCGGTGCGAAAGTAATTCATCCAACTCCACTTCGCCCAGCACTGAGCGCAGTGTGGTCTGGGCAAACTGGGAAGTCTGGTAAACGTAATTCATCACCTCGATCACCGCACGCGACGGATCGATAACCTTCAAAGTAATGACAGCGTTCACCTTAAGGGTCACGTTGTCGCGCGTAATGATGTCCTGCGGCGGTACTTCGAGCACTTCCTGCCGCAGGGAAATCCGCACCATCTGATCGAAGGGGCGAAAAATCAGGATGACCCCTGGGCCCTTCGGTGCAGGCAAAACCCGGCCCAGGCGGAAGACGACTCCGCGTTCGTATTCTCTTAGGATCTTGACCGAATTGATCAAGTAGATGGCAACAACAAAAATAAGGATCAGGCCAGGGATGCCGATACCCATCATGGTGGGCCTCGCTTTTCTTAAATTGTACAGGAGCGCGTCCTTACAACAACTTAAGGAATCCGCTCCACTAATAACGTCAGGTCGCGCAGCCCACGCACCCGAACCTGTTCACCCAATGCCGCCGGCACCACGGACTCGGCCTGCCACAACTCCCCATTCACCATCACCTGCCCCGTGGGTGAGAGCGGTTGTGTCACCACCGCAATCTGGCCAATCATCGCATCCCCGCCCATACGGAACTTGCTTCGCCGCGCGCGCAGAGCAAGCCGCAGCAGGAAGACCGTAATCAGCCCGAACGCCAACCCGGCGCTGACGGCTGTCGCCGGATGAACTCTCAACTCAGGAATCGGGCCGTCCACCAACGTCAAAGCCCCGATCACCAGGCAGGCGATGCCCGCTGCGGCCAGAACCCCATGGCTGGCAAAATGGGCCTCCAGGATCAACAACGCAAAGGCCGCAACCAGCAGCATCACCGAGGTGTAGCGCACCGGCAACAGGTTCAGGCCAAACACCGCCAGCAGCACCAGGATGGTTCCCAATGCTCCAGGAATGATGGTGCCTGGAGTATTGAACTCGACGTAGATCAGCAGTCCGCCAACCATGAGCACCAGCACCGCCAGGTTGGGATCGGTGAGCCGGTCCAGGATCTCTTCGCGCAAAGTCGGATTGACGGCTACCAGTTCCGCGCCCCGGGTGTGCAGCACCACCTTGGTCGCGTCGAAGCGGGTGATGGTGCGGCCGTCGATGTCGTTCAGCAAGCTGGCATCGTCGGGGGCAACCAAATCGATCAGTTTCAGTTGCAGTGCTTCCTGATCGCTGTAGGACTTGGAAGAACGAACCGCATCTTCAGCCGCCTGCACGTTGCGCCCCCTGCGCGCCACATAGGAGCGCAGAAACGCAGCCGTGTCGTTCTCCAGCTTCTGCTTCATGATGTCGTCGAGCTTGGCCCCTACCACCACGGGATGGGCCGCGCCGGCATTGCTGCCGGGGGCCATGGCCGCTATGTCGGCGGCTTCGAGCAGGAAGAACCCCGCCGACGCGGCCCGGCTGCCGGAGGGGGCGACATAGACGACGACCGGGACGGGCGAGGCGAGCACCTTGCTCACCATGCCCCGCATGGAATCGATCAATCCGCCCGGAGTATTGATCTCGATGAGCACAGCATTCGCATGTTGCGTCGCTGCCACCTCCAGGCCCCGCGCCATGTAGTCGGCGCTGATGGGTTGGATCGTATCGTCGAGGTGAATGACGACCACGCGTGGCGGTTGTGCTTGACCGGCGAGCGTCCAGCAGCAGGCCATCAGCAGCACACTCAGCAGGCGGTTCATGGAACGGATTGACCCTTGCTCTCGATCTGTTGTTTCAGGGTCCGTGCGGTCGCATTTTGCGGCTCCAGTTTGAGCGCGCTGCTCACGTCCGCGGCCGCCGCGGGCTTCTGATTCGCCTGCAGGTCGAGCCGGCCCAGCACCAGGTATGCGGCGACATTCGGCCTGGTTTTCAGTGATTCGGTGGCTTGCACGCGGGCTTCCTTGACATCGCCCTCGTGCTCTCTTACCAGCGCCAGCCCGGCGCGAGCATCCGCATTATCACTCTCGGTTGCGAGCGCGGATTGGAACTCCCGCTCCGCTTCCAGGATCAGCCCCTCGTTAAAGAAGCGCATGCCCGCTTCGTTTAAGGCGGCCGCGCGCTTTTGCGGCGGCAGGGTAGCCATGTGCTCCTCTTCCATTTGTTCCATTTCAGAAGCGGCCTGGCGGAAGGACGCTTCGTTGAACGTCCGCTTGATGCGTTCCAGGGGGCCGCTCTCCGCCGCCGCGCTTGGATCAAACGCCGGACTCCCCTTATAAGGTGTCGGTGCGGAGACGGCCGCGGTGTGCGGCGGCGAGGTGCGAAGCGTCGCCTGGAATGCCTGCGCTTCCGTATCCGAAGGGCGGAGCCTCAACGTTTGCCCCACGGCGCGCAGCGCTCCCGCCACATCCTTCTTGCGGTTCAGGGCCAGCGCAAGGTTGAACTGGTAATCGGGATCGTTGGGATCGGCGGCCACCGCCTGCAGGAAAAAGGAAGTGGCGTCCAGACCGCGGCGGCTCGCCGCGACGCCCTGGTTGTTGACCACTTCCGGCAGCGGCAACTGCCGGTTCACAAACGCGAAGGCGTCTTCCGCTTTGACGTAGCTGCCCAGGTAAAAATAAGCCAGTCCCCGGTCGAAGTCCGCCTCTCGCGCATTGGGGTCGTTCAGCGGCAATCGACCCAGCGTGTTGGCCGCCAGTTCAAATTGCTGGTTGGCAAAATAGGCCTTGCCCAGCGCCAACAGCGCTGGCGAGAAGCTGGGGTCCAGCCGCACCGATTCTTTCAGGTGGCGGATCTGCTCTCCAGGATCGGTCTCCACCAGCCCGCGGATATAGTTCTCAAACGCGCCGACCTTCAGCCCCTGGCCGGCGGCAATGAAGGTATTCCGGGCTACCGAGAGTTGCGGATCCATCTGCTTGGCCACTCCCCAGGCGAGGCTGTTCAGCACATCCAGCAGGTGGCTCATATCCGCCTCTTCCTGCAGCGGAGCAGACAGGTGCAGTGCATCCATTTTCAGGATCTGGGCCTTGGCCTGAAAACGCGCACCGTTGGTAGAGAACGACCCCACGATGATGTAGTCCGCGTCCAGTGCCTGGGCCAGGCGGATGGCGCTCGCGCGAGACGGTTGAAAGTTGGAGGGCAGCCCGAGGTGATCGAGTGCATACAACCGATCGTCGCGGCTGATAGGCATAAAGCCGGACGACGAGAGACGCTGGTTCAGAATCTCGGGGACTGCCTGGCTGATCCAATCCAGGTTTGGCTGGTCGCTCCCGTTGGCGAAGGGCAGCACCAGCAACAATCGTCCCGGCATGACGGCCGGGGTTTGCGCGGTCAGCCCGCTGGGCAAAAAGATAGCCAGCAACAACAGCAGCAAGCGCCTTGAAGGCCGGGGGAGCACCCCCTCAGTATAGTTCTGGCGCTGCTGGTTCCGGGATTATCGTTGCAGGCTCGCCACTTGCGGCCGGTTGAAGTGCAGGACGGCAGCCCACTCACCCTGTCTTGCCTCCCACCAGACGATTTTGCCCTGCAAAAGGTGGGCGATGGCATTGGGTTCCAGATCTCGATGGAAATCGAAGAAACGGGTGTCGAAGGCCTCATTGCGTGGCCCCAGGCTGAGCCACAGCCGCGGAGGGTCGTATTTGGTGGAAAAGGCCAAGCCCACGCTGTAGTTCTGGGCGCTCCCAGCCGCCTTCTCGATCTCAGGCAGGGAAAAATTCGCCATCGCGACGATCGGCACCGGCTTCTTGACGTAGCCCAGCTCAGGTTTGGTGAGCTCATCGGTAGCCGGCCAGGCCGTCAATACCGTGCTGCCGGGAAAACGGCTCACGATTTGGCGGATCCCCTGCTGATGCAGACGGATGACGTCGGCATAGTTCAGGTTATCTTCGGGCGCGAACTTGTAGGGCGGGTTGACGAAAAGCCCAATCACGAAAGCGGCCGCGCTTAACAGAACCAGACCCCACCAGTACGGTACGCGGCGGTAAAAAGTGGAGACGCACAGCAGCAAAACCAGCGGATAAAGAGGCAGCAGATAGCGCGTGAGCAGGGCTCCTCCCAGCACCGAGAAGAAGAGCAGGTTAGCCGCGATGACGACATAAAGGATTGCCTGGTGGGCAGGGGAGATACGCGGCCGCGGAGCCCCATCGGATTCCTGCAAAGGCAGCAGGAGCATAGCCCCCAGCATGCACAGCACGGGCACGAACATGTTCATGTGCGCGGTGAGTTGCAGAACGCGATGGGTGAAGGCCAGAAGAACGCGCAGCGGGGAGAGCGTATCCGTTGCGTTGTAGCGCACGAATTCAGGGTTTCCGAAAACATATCCAGTCCGGTGCCGGAGGTAGGCATACCAGGCCAGCAGGGAAGCCGGCGGGATCAGCAGTAGCAGTGCGGCCCGGAAATGCCCGCGGCGATTTGGGTGGTGGCCACGCGCGCCGAGGTACATCTCCCACAGGGAAATGGCCAAGGGTGTAACCATGGCTGTTTCTTTTGACCACGCCGCCACGGCAAAGCAGCCCACCGCAGCCCACAGAGCAGGGGGATTCCGGCGGCCGGGGAATACGAACACCAGCCCCCATAGCGTGGCGGCGGCGGCGAACATATCCGCGTGCGCCAGCGTGCTTTGGGCAAACCAGATGGGATAGATCGCGGTCAGCAGAGTGGTGGCCGCTGCCACCCGGATGCGGCCATTGAGCACCATCGCAAGACGGTAGACCGCCAACAGCCCAAGGGCCGTCACCAGGCACATGGCAGTTCGGGTGACCGCCGGAGTGAACCCCGACTTCCACCACAGCGCCAGGTAAAGCGAGGGAATGGGCGGGTGAGCATTGGCCAGCGTGGTCGAGGGAATGACGTCGCCGGTGCGAAAGAAATCGTAGGCTGCCGGGATGTAGTAGCCGGCCTCGTCCCAGTAATAAGGCAGGCGCAGCAGGGTAAGGTGCGAGAGGTAGATCCCTACAAAGAGCAGGGGAAAGATGAGCCTGAGCGGCAGCAGGCGGTCGAACGGTCTCTGCTGTTCGGGAAGTACGGCCACGAGCCTCCGAATCTTTAGTGGACTGGACCTTGAGGCATAGCTGCGGGCCGGGGTTCGAGTGCGATGGTGCCAAAGGTGTGCTCATATTGCAGCAGGTTTTGCTCCAGCAGGTGACACAATGCTTTGGCCTGTTGTGGACTCAGGTAAACGGTCTGAAACGTATTGATGGTGATCTGTTCAGCGACTTCCTGATATGCGGTGCCGAAGGTGAGACGGAAGTCCCACACACTCTTTTGCACCTGAACGCTATTGGCATAGCCCTCACGATAATCTGGAGTCCGCTCCAGAATCACCTTCGGTTGAGAAGCGTCTTGGCTCATGGGCTATAGACTAGACCATTTTCCCTCAGGAAAAAAACAAACCGCACATGCTGCGAGCGGGACTCCTTTGCTGTCGATAGAGCCGTCAAATGTGCAAGAGACTCTCCGCACCGCCGAGCCGCGCCCTTGGTGCAGAGACTAGCCCGCCTGATACCGCCGAAAAATAAGCGACGCATTCGTACCCCCAAAGCCGAAGGAATTCGTCATCGCATACTCCATCGTGGTGGGCACCCCTTTGTCTCTAACCAGGCAAAAACCGCAAGCCTCATCCACTTCCTGCAGATTGGTCATCGGCGGGGCCACCTGATCCCGCAGCGCCAGTACCGTGATCCCGGCTTCCAGGCTGCCGGCGCCCCCGAGAAGATGGCCAGTCATGGACTTGGTCGAACTGACCAGGAGGCTCTTCGCTGAATCACCAAAGGTCTCGCAGATGGCCCGGGCCTCCGCCCGGTCGCCCAGCGGCGTGGAGGTCGCATGCGCGTTCAGATACTTCACGTCGCCCGGCGCAACCCCGGCATCCGCCAGAGCTAACTGCATCACCCGGCGCACACCCCGGCCATCCTCAGGAGGGGCGTTGGTGTGGTAAGCATCACTATTGGCGGCATAGCCCACGACTTCGGACAGGATCGCCGCCCCGCGTTTGACCGCGTGCTCGTAATCCTCGAGGATCAACACGCCGGCGCCTTCTCCCACCACGAAGCCATCGCGCCCTGCGTCCCACGGCCGTGAGGCGGTCCTGGGATCGTCATTGCGCGTGGAGAGAGCGCGCATGGCGGCAAAACCAGCAACCGAGAGCGGGGTGACCGCAGCCTCGCTGCCACCGGCGATCATCACGTCTGCATCGCCGCGTTGAATCACGCGGAATGACTCGCCCAACGCATGGGCCCCCGTGGTGCACGCTGTGGCGGTGGTCAGGTTCGGCCCGGTCGCTCCGTAGCGAATGGAGATTTGGCCGGCGGCCAGATTGGCAATGGTGGCGGTGATGAAGAAAGGAGACACCCGGTTTGGGCCTGCGGACAGCAATTTGCTGTGTTCGCGTTCAATCACTTCAAACGCGCCGATGCCGCTGCCGACATAGACGCCGACCCTGCCTGCGTCTTCCGCCTCCATGACCAGGCCGGACTGAGCGATAGCGAAGTCTGAGGCCGCCAGAGCAAACTGGATAAAGCGGCCCATCTTCTTGATTTCTTTGCGCTCGATGTAGTCTTCCGGGCTGAAGTCCTTGACTTCGCCGGCTATCCGGCAACTGAACCCGACCGCATCAAAAAGGCTGATGGGGCCGATGCCGGATTCTCCCTGGAGCAGAGCCTTCCACGTGACTTCCGTTCCCACACCCACCGGGCTTACCAACCCCACCCCGGTCACGACCACGCGCCGCTGCTGTCTGTTCATCGTGATAAGGGCGCGATGAATCTTATTCCCTTGGCACGGGCTAGCCCATCTCTCCGTTCGCAAACATTCATCTCTTTAGTCTATTACAGTCGGCTGCCGTGGCTTCGAGCCCGCCCTGAAGGTTGACACGTCCCGGCCCGGATGCGAGATTACCTTTAATCCAAGGGCTATTCAGGGTCTGCTAAGCCAAGTCGGGCCGGTTCCCGGCTGCTGTCGTTGCAACGCCTCAATGGGGTCAGCCATCTCCCGATTGGAAAATCCAAATGCGCAACGTGAACGTTTGTCTGTGTGTCTTTCTTCTTTTCGCCACCGTGGCCGTTGCTGGCGCCCAGCAGGCACCGTGGCCGATCCGAGCTGTGATTGTGACCACCTTCGAGGTCGGGAATGATACCGGGGACGTTCCGGGCGAGTTTCAACTGTGGGTGGAGCGCGAGCACCTGAACGAGACGCTCGATTTTCCCGGCGGGGTTCACGTGATTCGCACCAATGCCGATCACACGGTTCTCGGCATCGTCAGCGGCACCACGCTGGTCAACGCTACGGCGTCCCTGATGGCGCTGGGGCTCGATCCTCGCTTCGACCTTACCCACGCTTATTGGCTCATCAACGGCATTGCGGGGGTTGACCCTCACGATGCCTCGATAGGTTCTGCCGCCTGGGCGAGCTATGTTGTCTCTGATGTTGCGCGCGAAATTGATGCCCGTGAAATTCCGCCCTCCTGGCCCTACGGTCTTTTTCCTGTGGGCGCCAAAGCTCCCAATCCTCACGCCAATACCGACAGCGATTGGTCCCGTTCTAACCTTTATCCGCTCAACGCCGGGCTCGCTGACTGGGCGTTCTCTCAGACCCGCAATCTTAAACTCGCCGACGATCCGAAGGTTGCTGCGTATCGCGTCAAGTGGGCCGGCTATCCCCAGGCGCAACGGCCTCCTTTCGTTCTTAAAGGAGATTCGTTTGCCTCTGACTATTACTGGCATGGAAAAATCATGACCCAGTATGCGAACGACTGGGTGCAGCTCTACACCAAGGGGCGAGGCAACTTCGTGATGACGAATATGGAGGATTCCGGCTTCACCGAAGCATTAACGCGCCTGGACAAGATGCATCGCGTCGACTTCGCCCGGGTGATGGTGCTGCGGACCGGAAGCAACGAATGCATGCCGCAACCGGGGGAAACGCCGGTTCAAAGCATCAGCAAGCCGTATATCGGAGCATTGCCTGCGCTCAAGTCTGCCTGGCTGGTCGGAAGCACGGTTCTGCATCAGATTCTCGCTAACTGGCCGCAGTACGCCGACCACATTCCCGGCAGCTAAAGAGAGTTTGCGGACCCCTTGACGAATCCACTTGAAGAACGGTCTGAATCCTCGGCTCTCAACTTCGCCCCACAGAATTCTTCGTCGCGGTGGGGAGTTCAAATCCCCTCGTTCGATCCGAAGGCTTGGGCTTTAAAGCAAACCGGTAAATGAGTAACGTCGAACAGGCTCGGCGGCGCTTTGATACGTCGAAGCTCCTGGGAGGATCCCGGTCTCAAGAGCGAGACCTGGGGCACCCTTCGCGTTTCCAGGGCTGAATCCGGTTGCGGTCTCGGTTGGTGCGAAAGGGGGGACTCGAACCCCCATGGGTTGCCCCGCCAGATCCTAAGTCTGGTGCGTCTGCCAATTTCGCCACTTTCGCATTTCGCAGCTCACGATCTTGATGATAATCGACACCCCTTGGATTACACGAGGACTGCCTGCGCCTCGTCGGGAACCCGGGCAAACACATACGGGCCTTCCGGCACCAGCGCGACCCGCGCGCCGGGCGGCAGACCATCGAGAACAGCGGCAACCGCGGCCTTCGGGCTCCGAAACGCACGGGAGGACAGGTTCCCCAGCTTGTCGTTGGCAATGCCCGGCATGTAGAAGAACAGCTCGTATTTCTGCCCGGCAAGCGCCAGCTTCTCCAGTTGCCACTGGTCAATCTCGACATCCGCGCTGACAATCTCATCCAGGAAACTGTCGTAGCTGGAGAACCGCTCCACCTTCGCGGCAAATTCAGGAGATCCCACACCCTCGGCGCACTCGCCCAGGATCAGAATCCTTCCTCCAGGCTTCACGATGTGCTGGGCCGCGGTGAGCCCCTTGATTGTCTGGTAAAACGTCAGGTCCAGGGGATGGCCGGCGGCGCTGGTGATCACCGCATCCGCCAATCCGGTGAGCCGCTCCAGCGAAGTGGTGCGCAGAAACTGGACCCCGGCAGCATGTGCCTCCACCGGATCGCCGGCAAAGATGCCCGAGACTTCCCGGCTCCGGGTCAGGGTTACATCGAGCATGAAGTCGTGCCCCGCCATCCGGGCGATCTCCAGCAGTTGCGCATGCAGCGGGTTGTTGGCGATCGATCCCTCAATGGCCAGCGGCTCCCGCATGAACCTGGGGGAGTGGATGACCTTGATCGTTTCCTGCGCGGCCAGGCCCGGAGCGACCAGCTTGCGCCCTCCGGAAAACCCGAGCATCAGGTGCTGCTCGATGAAACCGAGGGTAATGTGGAGTTCGGCCGCCATGAAGCGTTCGTCAATGTAGACCGGAATCCCGCGCTTTGTTTCGCCCAGCCAGCGATGTTGGGAAAGCGCCCGGGCATCGTGATTCACGATGGAATACCTGGCCGCGATCTCTTCGCCCAAAATGGCTTTGATTTCGGCCAGGGTGGCTTCGCGGTGCAGCCCCGTGGCTATGAGGATCGTGACCCCCTCGCGCGGGATGCCGGCGTCGTGCAGGCGCCGGAGCAGGGGAGGGAGGGTCAGCCAGTTGGGGGCAGGCCGGGTGATGTCGCAAACCGAAATGGCTGCGGTTTTCTTGCCCGCGGCCAGGGCGGATAACGGCTTGCTGCCGATGGGATGATCAAGGGCCCTGTCCAGCGCTGCGGCGACATCGGGCAAGGCAGACGCGGAACGGCTCTCGATCAATTCGTAATTGGGCCCCGCCGGTAATGTGAGGTCCAAACCGTGCCGGCCAAATGCAAAGTGTACCTGCATGATTTACTACTCTACCGGTCGAAGACCCGGTTGAGAATCCCGGCCAAGCGAGGGCACACGATAAAAGTGCACGAAAAGGGAAGCCGTACGAGGTCTCGGGGGGCTTATGGCGCATAAGGCGCTTAAGGCGCACACTTCCCCCGCGCTTTTGCCCGTTTCAGCGAAAGGATGTATCAGTACCCTGCTGCTTTTCCAAACGTATGGCGCTTGTCCTGGCCGCCCTCGATCATTCCAGTTTTTGGTTCAACCGCGATGCATTCCCCGTCGCTCCAGTAACGATCCCCGGGGTCGCCACCTTTGATGGTGTAACCCATACCCCGGAGGGCGCTGAGGGTCGGAGGCGGAAAGCCTGGCTCCGCGTAAACAACATCGGGGAGGTACTGCTGGTGAAAACGCGGAGCATCCACCGCTTGTTGAATATTCAAACCCCCGTCCGAAGCGCTCAGAAAAATGTTGGCGACCGTGGTGATGATGCGGGGTCCGCCAGGAGAGCCAATCACAAAACGAACCTTGTGGTTCTCCAGCACGATGATGGGCGTCATGCTGGACAGGGGACGCTTCCTGGGAGCAATGGCATTGGCCGGACCCTGAATCAGCCCAAACATATTCGGGGCGCCGATCTTGGTGGTGAAATCATCCATCTCGTCATTGAGCAGGAACCCCAACCCTCCCGCAGTGGCTCCCGAGCCAAAGGAATTATTCAGGGTATACGTAACGGACACTGCGTTCCCAGCCTCATCGAGAACGGAATAGTGCGTAGTCTGCTTCGATTCCGCGGGAATAAAGCCCGGGGGGCGGGTGAGTGCACTGGAAGGGGTCGCGGTTGTCATGCTGATGCTCTTGCGCCATGCCGCGGCGTAGGTTTTGTCCATGAGCTTCGCGATCGGCATCGACTGAAAATCAGGATCGCCCAGAAACGAAGTGCGGTCGTTGAAAGCGCGCCGGAAGGCCTCGATGATCAGGTGCATGGATTGAGGCGTACGATCACCCAGCGAAGCCAGGTCAAATCCCTCCAGGATGTTCAGTATTTCCAGCAACGCGATGCCACCGGACGAGGGCGGGGGAGGGGCCATGATTTCGTACTGGCGATAGGTACCTGTGAGCGGTTTGCGATCCTTTACCTGGTAAATCTCGAGATCTTTTTTGGTAACCAGGCCGCCGTATTTCTGGATGGCCTGCGCGAGCGCGCTCGCCAGGGCGCCATGGTAAAAGCTTTGCGGATCTTTCTCGATCGCAGTCAGCGTGCGCGCCAGCTCCGGCTGCCGGAAGGTATTTCCCGCTTGATAGAAATTACCGTTCCGTTGGAAGATGCGTCGCGATTCCGGAAACCGGGTGAGCACAGGATCGTGAAGCATCGCTGCTTCTTCCGCACTGAGCACGTATCCTTGCTCGGCAAAGTGAATGGCCGGCGCCATGACTTGCTGCAACGAGAGCTTGCCGAATTTTCCCTGCGCCTCGATCAACCCTGCGACGGTGCCCGGCACCCCGACACTCAGGTAGCCAACCGTCGATGCTTCAGGAATGATCTTGCCATTGCCGTCGAGATACATGTTAGCGGTAGCACGTAACGGCGCCTCCTCGCGGAAGTCGAGGAAGTGTGACTCACCATTGGCCAGGCGCAGCATCATGAATCCACCGCCGCCGAGATTACCGGCATCGGGGTAGACAACCGCGAGGGCAAAGCCCACGGCAACTGCCGCGTCCACGGCATTGCCTCCCGCCTGCAGGATCTTCAGGCCCGCATCGCTGGCGTCGTGATGAATGCTGACCACCATGGCGTGCTGCGCCTGCACGGGTGAGAAATCCGGCAACGCGCCGGACTGGCCAAGTGTCACTGTTGGAAAGAGAAGGAAGAGGAAGGGAAGGGCGGGCTTGGCCAAATTTCTTCTCCGATCAGCAATAGGTATTTCTGGTTATACATGCTGCGGAAAACTCAATGCTGAAGGCGCGGGAGGGTAGGTACGGGCTAAAGAGTTTGCGTGAGAACTCCCCCATTGTGCCGTCCCTTCGGGACTGACGGAGTTTAACCCTAAAGAAAATCCGGTGCAAAGCAGCGGACTGGAGCCGACGTATCAGCACGCCTGCGCCGTGGCAGCGGCCAAGGTCCTCGCGGCTGGAGCCGGATTTCGAAGAAAGCAGCCGGCAAGACAACACGTATCTCTCCGAACTGATCGAAGCCCAGTTCTCTTGCCTCGAAATCCTATCGGCGTCTCGCAAAATACATAATGCGTACACCGGGGCTTAAAAAGCCCGGTCATTAAGAGATCAAAATGAACCGGCTTTAGATGGGATGAAAGTCTGCGTAAGAACTGAAATGAACCGCAGATCCCACGGCACGCCGGGGCAGGCGAGATGACAATTCTGGTTGAGCATAGTATTCCGCGTTTCCAGGAGAGGTCCGCGGAACTGCAGATCCCTCGG
>JBAVQC010000111.1:0-1768 GCA_049693715.1 Acidobacteriaceae bacterium
ACTGGAGAGCCGGATGCGGGAGATCCGCACGTCCGGTTCGGAGGGAGGGGGAACTCCGGTTCTCCCTACCCCTATACGTTTGGCACCGGCCCTACGGGCCTGTTTCAGTTCTGCGATTGGTTTTCGCATTCTCACACACGCTCTAAAAGCCCTCGATCATTGCATGTCAATGTACGGGCTGAAGCCCGTACCCTTCAAAGACTAAGTTCTCACGCAGACTCTTTAAGCAGGTACGCTCCGCCTGTTGAGAATTATGAACGGCCACCCTGGAGCAGTCGGAGACACTCAACCAGCATCGTGGCCGTACACGACTCGCCCATCTCGGTATTGAACATGGTGTGGTATAGGTGGGGTTCCGTCCATTTCAGCCCAAGATACTGCCGGACGAAAGCCGCTCGCGCCTTATCCGTTGTGTCAACGAGTTCGATTGCCTTGTCCTGCGTTTCTCCCCTGGAGATGAGTCTGTGGATCTTAAAGTCGCGAGATGCATAAAGAAACACATGGAAGACATCCTTGCGATCGCGCAGGAAAAACTGCGAACCTCGGCCGACAATCACTGACGGACCGCTCAAGAGCGCCGCGTTGACCGCTCTTTCCGAAACTGCGGCGATCCGGCGCGCATCCAGCAAACGCAGCCGGTTGGTGGGTGGCAAGCCTCCCTCAAAGGCGCCCCGAAGAAAGTCCTGGAAAATCCTCAACACCGCGGGATCGGTTCGCCATTCTCTCTGCTCGACCGCCTCCGGCGTACTCTCGGTCAATCGAGCGATTTCCTGTGTCAACCGCTCGTCCCACAGGTTCCATCCGAGGCGGCCGGCGGCCAAGCTGGCAATTTCGGATGCTCCACAGCCGAACTCGCGTTCAATTGTTATCGCGTTAACCATTGTCTTTACCCCTCAACCCACCGCGACATCTCCGCCCGCCCCTGGATCATTCTTCTTTAAGAAGAACGCAAGAACAAACATGATGGAGCAGAGCGCGCCCAAGACCCAAAAGATGTCCATATACGATAGTGCGCCGCCTTGTCGATGTACCAATTCGTAGAATCTCGCAATCGCCTGATCGTTGGCGTCCGCGGCGCGAAGCCCGGAGTGCCGGATCTTTGAGCTCAGGGCATGGAGTGCCGAACGATAGGCAGGGGAATCGGGAGTGATGTGGCCGACCAGGATTTGCTGGTGATATTGAGCTCGCCGCGCAATCATCGTGGTCACCACGGAGGTTCCGATACTGCCTCCGATATTGCGCATGAAATTGATCAGGCCGGAGGCGCTATTGCCCTTCTCTGGAGGAACTCCGATGTACCCCGCTGCGGTGATAGGGACAAATAGAAATCCGATTCCTACTACTTGGGCGACGCGCAGCCACATCGCAAAACGGAAGCTGACGAACAAATCAACCTGATGCGCGCAATAGAACAATCCGATGGCCAGGCACAGCCATCCCGTCGCGATCAGCCATCTGGCTTGAATCTTTGAGGTAAGCCGCCCGACGACCGGCATCATTACCAGCAACACGACTCCGCCGCCCGAGAGGACGAGACCCGCAAGCTCTGCTGTGTAACCCATGAGTGTCTGCAGAAATTCCGGCAGCAGGACCAGGGTGCTGAAGAGCATGAAGCCCATCATGAACATCATCAGGTTTGCCGCCGCGAAGTTGAAGCTCTTGAACATGCGGACATCGATGATCGGCTCTTTGCGAAACCACTCCCATATGACCAGCGAGATAAGGCAAACGGTTGCGGTGATCACCAGGGTCGTGATGAAATGCGAGC
>JBAVQC010000112.1:0-5152 GCA_049693715.1 Acidobacteriaceae bacterium
ACAACGCCCAAAGCGGCAGCAGAATGAGTCCGGCATAAACCAGCAGGATGGCGGCCGCGCCCGCGTTATGAATCCACTTACCCACCTCCAGTCCGCGAAGAGCCGCGATGGCGATGCCCGCGATCGCTACGAAGAGGATGGCAAGAGACGCAGGATGATTCTCTGGAAGTCCGGCCGCGGAGGGGCCAATGAGGTAGGCAAGCTCAGTAGGCGTGGCATAGAGGATGGCAGCGGTAATGGAGATTGCATACACCCACAGGTTCCATGCAGTCAGAAAACCGCCCAGGTCACCGTATGCACGATGGGCCCAGACGTAGAGACCACCTTCCAGCGGCCAGACCCGGTTGAGGCAAATCACCGAGGCAGCCATGGGAAGGTAGAAGACGATCATGGCGGCAATCCAGGTGAGAGCCTGCGCGGGGCCAAGGCCCGCGGCGACCCCCACCCACGAGCTGCCCACGACGCAGAGGATTTGCGCCAGAACCAAGTCGCGGAGTCTCAGCCGGCGAAGAAGATGATGCTCGTCTACCGTGGAAGAAGCGATTTGGCGATTGGCAGGAATGGTTACACGGTCGAGACGGACGTTCTTGCTCGGTCGATCGTTACACAGGGGTACGTGTGTAGCAAACAGGAGTGGAACGATTCGGGCGCCGGTAAACATTGCCGGCGCCCGAAGTTTATTGAAGGTTTGCTGCTTGGCCTGATGCTCACCGATACCGCAGGCGGTGGTCTATGGCCATGCATTTACCAGGTTGGTGACGTTAATGCTGCCCAGGCCGGTGGCAAAGTCCCAGCCGGTCTGTGTCGGGTATGCCTGAAGCAATTGCTGATCCGATGTGGAAAGTATTCCAAAGTCGTTCAGAGTGGAACCGAAACAGTCGTTGGTGCCATAGCAAGGCACCGCGTTGTCCCCCGTGGTGACGTCGTTGAAAATACAGGAAGACGCCACACCGTTGCCCAGATTCGAGTTGCATACCGTCAGCTGGCTCGTATTCGGGTCGGCAGCGCTCCCGTATTCCTGCCTCGCCAAGTTGTAGATAATCGGATCGGGATTTCCTTGGGGCGCCCCCGCTTTCTGATTAATGAGCGCCTGGATACTGGCAAATTGAGGCGCCGTAAACGAAGTGCCGCCGGCGCTGTTGAAAAAGTTGTCTACAGGGTTTGTGTAATCGCACGGAACGCCTCCCTCTTTCGCGTCCGACATACAATACAGGATTGCATGCGAAAAGAATCCGTTCGACGCAAACAAGGAAACATCCGGCAAATCGCGCTTGCCGTCATTGGGAATACCAATGACGCCCGTCTGCCAAAAAGGTTTGGAATACACGAAGCTGGGAGCGCCGCTACCACCCACGACGTCCAGGAAATCGGACCCAGTGGCGCTATTGCAGAACGATTGAGCGCTTGTTGCCCCCAATAAGTTGAACAGCACGCTGCTGGCGCAGGAGTCGTTCCAGGGTGTCTCAGGAATGTAGGATTTCGCTGATCCCCCGACGGAATTGTTCGTCGAGTTCCAGTAAGTGCTAAGGCTACCCTCAGCGGTGTCCAGAAAATCGGTGCCGCCGGTAGCCACGTCGTAGGGAGTGGAAGCGAGTGCGTTGGCCGCGATGCCGGTGGTCGCGAAGGTTGCCGTGTTGAAGTCTTCGCAGCCTGCCGGGCCGCTATCTCCGGCGGCAACGAACACCGAAACACCCTCGCCCGCCGCCTGTTGCCATAGATCGTTGACGAAGGCGTTGCCCTCATTGGTCGTTCCCGGTCCGTTGTCAGCCTCACACTCAAGAAAGCTAAGACTCATGATCGCCGGAGGCTGGTTGAGATCAAGCAAGTTTTGGGCCGCGATGAAAGCGCCGAAGGCGGTTGTCGTATCAGCACAGGAGGCGAGTTCTACCGCCGCATCCGGCGCGACTGCGCCCCCCCACTCAGCATCCAGAGCGGCCTCGACTTCGTTGCCGTTCACGCCGGGATCGGCGCACCCGGTACCAGGATGAATTTGCGTGAATGTGCCGGCAAACGAAGACAGGCCGAATGCATTCCGAAACGTGGCTACATCCGCCGGGTTGATATCAGTGTCCTCGAGCACCACCACGGTTTGTCCCTTGCCTGTGATCGGGCTCTTTGCTTTGTACAGGGGCGCCACGTTGTAGATGGTGGCCAGGTCGGGCGGGGCTTCGTCAAATTGCACCTGCCCGTTGAACCCATCGGGACATCCGGTACAGGGAAACGTGAATGCGTTCGCGGGTTTGGCCAATGCCGGCTTGGGCATGAAGTTATGCAGAGCGACGAAGCCCCCTACCACAGATGCCATGGCCGCCGGGATTTGCGGGTCGCTTGCATTGGCGATATGTTGTGTGCCATTCACAAGGTATTTATGGATCTCGGTGTGAAATGCTTCACGCACCTGACCCGCTGTGCCCGATAAATCGATCGTCAGGCCATTCTTGTGAACTGCGTTTACTTGAAATCCGTGCAAGGTTAGCCATTGCGAAATCGTTTCGATATCCTGCTGTGCAGGGCCGTATTTCGTTCCCAACTCATCCGCGGTGAGCCATTGATGATAGTTGGCGGAGCGCGGATTCTGCAGGTCATCGATCGCTTGCTTCAAAGCCGCGTCGTGCTCCGGGCTGCGCCGCAGTTGCAGCAACATGTGTTCCATGGGTAGGCTGTCGTCCACCGCCCCCTGATCGTATTTCGGTACGGCAAGCCGGTGAGTGCTGCCGGTGAGGCTGACCATCTTTGTATCATCAACTGCGGCTACGATACGCGGAGCTGCGGTAAGTGATCCGGCCTGGTTAGCGGCCAATGCAATGCCCGAGAAACTACTCAGGACCAGTATCGTCAGCAGCCCGAACTGCGGCGCGTTTTGTGGAAAGCGGGGAAAAGCCATCGAGGACTCCTTGAAAGTTGGGTAAAGTTTGGATCGAACCGGTATTCAAAATCGGGCCCTTAATTTAGTGGGGGGAGTATACATGGGGTTTGTCCTTCGGAGCCACAGGTAGATTCATCAAGGTAGCCGCTTTTACACTCATGAAACATTAAGCAGATTTCGGAGTGATCGTGAACGAATTAACCCAGGCTCTTATAGGAGACAGTGCAGCAGCGCCCCCGGCCCACATCGTGGAGGGAGTCAACAGCGACCTCGCTCACGAAGCTTTGCCCTTTGCTCCCCACACAATCTATGAGGAGTTGTGGCATATCGCGTTCTGGCAACAGGTCACCCTGGATTGGGTGAGAGGTATCGAGACGCCCTTTCCGGTCGAGCCCGCAGCCGGCTTCCCTAAAAAAGCTGACACCGTCGTCGAGCCCTGGGACCAGTTACGGCAACGATTCCTGGATACCCTAGAACAGGTCGCTGCCATCTCGGACGACGAGGCTGGACACGACAAACAGGTTCGGTGTCCTTCGCGGCCTGGCAATCCCGTCCGCATTATGACCGTCCGTGAACAACTGGAGAGCCTGGCCGCGCACAATGCCTATCACTTCGGGCGGATCGTTTTGCTTCGCCAGCTTCGCCAAGCGTGGCCGCCTCCCTCGGGAGGTTTCAGTTGGTAATCCGCAAGAGTATGCCCGCTTGACGGTATGCTGAGAGAACCACTTGGACATTTCGCTTAGCCAGGAGCCTGGAAACGATGCGCTTTGAAAGTCTTCTGACAGCTGTTCTTGCTTTCTTACCGGTTTCGGTTGCATGGTCGCAAACGCCCGCGCCCATGTATGACCCGCGCGTCGCCTTTGCGCCGCTGACTCTGCCCGACCCGGTAAACGCGTATCGGTCGGGTAACGGAGCTCCCGGGCCCGCCTACTGGCAAAACGAAGCGGACTACGAGATGCATGCTGCGCTCGACACCAAGGCGAAGACACTCGAGAACGACGAGACAATCACCTACACCAACAACAGTCCCGACGCGCTTACCAGTGTGTGGATCCAGCTGGACCAGAACATCTATCGCAAGGATTCGCGCGGTTACCTGGTAAACGGCGGCTTGCGGCGCAAGAAGCCCGTAGCCGACAGCGAGGAGAACCCTAACGGACGCACGACCGAAGGGTATGCACTGGACTCGGTCGAGATCGAGCGCGGGAAAGAGGTGTTGAAGGCGGATTACGTGGTGGAGGACACGCGCATGCAGATCCGGCTGCCTCAGCCGATAGGGCCTAAGGGCAGCGTGCTCAAAATTCACATCAAGTATCACTATCAGATACCGGGTGTGTGGGGCGGCCGCACCTCGTGGGGCGCCTCGCAAAAGGGAGACATCTACGACATGGCCCAGTGGTACCCGCGTATGTGCGTCTATGACGATCTTCGCGGTTGGGACACGCTGCCTTATCTCGGCAGCGAGTTTTACCTGGAGTATGGTCACTTTGACTATTACGTAACCGTGCCCAGCGAGATGATCGTGGCCGGGTCGGGTGAGTTAGTCAATCCGAAAGACGTGCTGACCAAAATGCAGATGACGCGGCTCGATCAGGCGCGGAACAGCGACAAAACGGTGATGATCCGGAGTGCGGACGAAATTAACGATTCTGCAAGCCGGCCGAAGGTTGGGGGCACGCTGACCTGGCACTTCCACATGGATCACACACGCGATGTATCGTGGAGCGCGAGCCCGATCTTTGTGTGGGACGCGGCGCGGATCAACCTGCCCGACGGCAAGAAGAGCCTTGCCGAAAGCGTCTATCCGCCCGAGAGCGTCGGCGACGGAGCCTGGGGACGGTCGACGGAGTACGTGAAAGATGCCGTGGAGCGTTTCTCCACCGATTGGTTTCCCTATCCCTACCCGGCGGCCATCAACGTCGCCGGCTTCTCCACCGGCATGGAATATCCGGGCATCATCTTCGACGGCATCGACGACAAGGGCAAGACGTTGTTCTGGATTTCCGCGCACGAGATCGGGCACACCTGGTTCCCCATGATCGTTGGCTCGAACGAGCGCAGAAATGCTTTTATGGATGAAGGTTTCAACACTTTCATCGATATCGATGAGTCAGCGAAGTTTCAGGGCGGCGTCTTTGGTCCCAAGCGAGATTCGGAGTATTCGGCAGGAGGCGAGCCACCCGACACTATCCTCAAAGTGCTGGACGACCCCGCGGCTCCTGTACTGCTGATGCCGGCAGATGCGTATACCTGGCCGATCACTCATCCGGTGAGCTACTTCAAGGG
>JBAVQC010000113.1:0-43598 GCA_049693715.1 Acidobacteriaceae bacterium
GAGTAGTAGAGCCGGTACTTATAGTTGCCCTGGATTTGCGCGGTGTAGTCATAATTCCGGCGATCCAGCGTCTGATCGAGCCCCAGGGCTACCGATTTCTTCGCGCCCCGCTCGTCTTCATAGCGAAAGGTGAACATGCCCAGGATGTGCTGGGTAAGCGGGTAGTCGCTCTGGAAGTAGACCTGGTCGCGATTGGTCACCCGTTCTACCGTGTTGGGAAAAACGCCGGAGAAATTGAGGACCGCCTGGCCGGCCACAGAATCCCCGTTGGCTCCACGAATGAGCGTATTGTAACCGTAATAGTTCGTCGTCGTGACCCCATCGACCGTGGAGGTAAGCGGAATGCCCGCGGGGTAGAAGTTGATATCCTGCTCACGCTTGCGCGTCAGGCCATAGCGCACCAGGTTGTGCCAGCCTCCGATGGTCCGGTTCTCGACCGACGCTCCCAGGTAGATGTCCTGGTTTGCGCGCTTGCCGGCGTTGGCAATGCCGTAAAAGTTGAAGGGTCCCGGGGTGCCCACAGCGGCGTCGCTATTACGCGCGAGGACCCGAAGCTGGGTCGCGGAAGTCAAGGCGTATCCCAGGTTTGCGCTCGCCGTGTCATCGTGAAATTCATTCATCTTGATGGAGTTGTCGCTCTGAAAGGCGTCGAACCCGCCGTAATAATCAAACTTCTTATGGGTTCCACCCAGTTGCGCCAGGTTGCGAAAGCTGGTGAAGGTGCCGGCATCCCCCTCATAAAAGAACGAAGGAAACGCAGTACTGCCGCGCGGGGTGAACAGGCTGACCACGCCCGCGGAACCGTCGGAGCCGTAAAGCACACTATTGGGTCCACGATAGACCTCGAATTGCCCTATACCGGCGGCAGACACATTGCTGAAGTCGAAGCCGCCCCCCACATCGTTGATAGGAACACCATCCAGGTTCACCTGGCCGGCATCGGCATTGCTTCCCCGAATGAAGAGCGAGGTCAGGCCACCATATTCGCCCTGGCGCTCAACAAAAACACCCGGCACCTGGCGCAGCGGGTCGGTCAGGTCGACCCGATTGCGGAACTCGCCGCTGCGCTGCGCGCTGATGGCTGCACTGACCTGCGCCTCGGGGAGCGGCGTGCCGGTAGCGGAGGTGACAATCTCCTGCCGTTCATTCTGAGACTCGAGAACCACGTTCTCTTCATGGCTGTCCACCGCGCCGGCATAGAAGCTGAGGCTGGTAATTTGCTTGAAATTGGTGGCGGAGATAAGAATGTAAAACCGCCCGCTGGCGCTGCTGCTGATCTGGTAGGTGCCATCTATCCGGGTCAACGCCAGGGCCAGAATCTGGCCATTTTGCACCAGCACCACACTGGCGTGGATGACTGGCTGGCCCAAAGGGTTGGTGACGGCTCCATGCACGATCGCGGCCTGCATGGAACGGCAGAAGAGGATCAGCCAGAACATCCATGAACAGAAACCAAAGGGGAGGACGCGCTTGCCCCGCGATCGAACCGGCATGAAAATCCTTTTGTCTCCCGGAACGAGGGTGGCCCTGCACCCCAATAGACGCTGCGCGCCGGCCGGACGCGCACGCCGGTAAACCGATGACAGAAGAATGGTGACCCCGGGAAGACTCGAACTTCCGACAAACAGTTTAGGAAACTGCTGCTCTATCCACCTGAGCTACGGGGCCCCGTGTCCTAACTGACTGGCATGGTATGAGTTTAGAGCATTTTCGGAGTTTTTGTGCCAGGGCGGAGACTAAGCGCCCAGGCGTATCAGGCGGAAGAGCGCCGCAATCATCGCATCGATGTCTTCGAAGCTGTTGTAAAGCGCGAGTGACGGACGAACCGTGGTCTCGAGGCCGAATCTGCGCAACGTCGGCTGAGCGCAGTGGTGGCCTGAGCGTACGGCGATTCCTTCTCGATTGAGGGCGGCGCCCACCTCTTCGGTACGGAAGCCCTCGAGCACAAACGAGAGCACGCCCGCCTTCTCCTTCGCGGTGCCGATCATGCGCAGGCCGGGCACGCGTAACATTTCCCGGGTCGCGTAGACCAGCAGTTCATGCTCGTAGCGGGCAATATTGGGCATGCCGATGTGCTCCAGATAGTCAATGGCCGCACCCAATCCGACGGCATCGGCAATGTTGCCGGTGCCGGCTTCGAAGCGGCCCGGCGGAGGCTGGTAGGTCGTCTTCTCAAAGGTGACATCGACAATCATGTTCCCGCCCCCCTGCCATGGAGGCGTCTCCGCCAGCACGTCCGGCTTGCCGTAGAGCACGCCGATACCGGTAGGCGCAAAGACCTTGTGGCCGGAGAAAACATAAAAGTCGCAATCGAGAGACTGCACATCGATGGGCATGTGCGACACGGCTTGCGCGCCGTCAAGCAGCACACGAGCGCCGTAGCGATGGGCCATTTGCACCATCTGATGCGCCGGGGTCACCGTGCCCAGTGCGTTCGAAACCTGAGTGAACGACACCAGCCGCGTCTTGGGGCTCAGCAGCTTCTCGTATTCATCGAGCAGAATCTGGCCATCGTTGTCGACCGGCGCAACGCGGAGGCAGGCTCCCTTTTCCGCGCATAGCATCTGCCAGGGAACGATGTTGGCGTGATGCTCGATCCAGGTGATGACGATCTCATCGCCTTTATTGATGTGGCGTCGACCCCACGCCTGGGCGACCAGGTTGATGGCTTCCGTCGCGCCGCGCACGAAGACGATTTCTTTGGAGGAGGAAGCATTGAGGAAGTGCGCCACCTTGGTGCGAGCGTCCTCATAGGCATCGGTTGCGCGCGCTGCCAGCTCATGGGCAGCTCGATGAATGTTCGAGTTCTCGTGCTCGTAGAAGTAGGAAATGCGATCGATCACACTCTGCGGTTTCTGCGTGGTCGCCGCGTTGTCTAACCAGATCAGCGGATGGCCATTGACCTCTTCGTGCAAAATGGGAAAGTCGCGCCGCACGGAGCCGATATCCATCTGCTGCCGGGGAAGCTTGAGATCCCCGATCGCGCCTGGATGCGACAGTATGTTGGCTTGGGGAGTCGACATTTCCAGCAGGCTCCGCACATCGAGAAAATAAAACGACGAGGCGTCTGTCAACGCAGCCCGTGCGTCGTTTTCGTCGAGCAGCGGCGGCAGCGGGGCCAGCTTTGGCACTCCCTCTTCGAACGACGGAAATAATGCGCGATCGAACTCCGGCATGGGGACCGAAAACGGCGAGGATGGCATCACCGCCGCAGTGCTACGCGGGTCATACTGGGAAACATTTGTGACCGCCGAGGGGCCTGCCATAGGAGACATGCCCGATCCATTGAGGCCGCCGGCATGTTCCAGAAAGTAGAACGGAGAGGTGCTCGTCAACGCTGATTTTGCTGCGTCCTCGGTCAACAATGGTGAAAGATGCGGGAGTACCGGCACACCTGCTTCAAATGACGGAAACGGCGCACCAAACTCAGGCGTCGGCATGGCAAAGGGAGAAACAGGAAGCCCTGCACCCGCTCCGCGCGGATCGTTTTGCAGCATGCCCGCTCCCGGAACCGGCACTGACGTTGGGGAAAACGCCGCGGGAAGAGAAACCGCTGCGGCCGGCCCCATGGTGAAGCGCGCCAACTCCGGCACGCCCGTCGATAGCTGGGACACGCTCGGCGCGATAGGAAAACCACCGGCCGATGGGATGGCGGGGACAGAAGGCAGCGGCATGCCGAATTCCGGCAGCCGGGTTTCGAAAGCCGGCGTCATATCCTGGGCATCCGGTGTATACGGAGCCACGGAGCTGGGAAGGCCCTGCCCCGGTTGCGCCCGGAAAAACTCGTTAGCCAGCCGGGTCAACATGGCTGCATCCGGGAGCGAGCCCATGGGTGCGATCGTGGTCTCATCCACCGGCATCGCCGGTCTCACGCGCTGAGGGAAATCCGCAGTTGGATCCTGATCACTTGTACTCATGGTATTGTCCGACTTCTACATTCTCGAGCACGCCCAGCGCGTCTTCAGCAAGCACCGCCGCAGAGCAATACAGTGACACCAGGTAGGAAGCGATCGAGTTGCGGTCAATACCCATGAAGCGGATGGAAAGGCCAGGGGTCTGTTCGCCGGCCAGTCCAGGTTGAAACAGTCCCACCACGCCTTGCTTTCTTTCTCCCGTGCGCAGCAAGAGGATGTTGGTCTTCCCTGCTCCATCGATGAGAAGTTTGTCGGTAGGGATGAGAGGAACGCCACGCCAGGTCACGAAGGGCGAACCAAAGATCGTAGCGGTAGGTGGAGGAACGCCACGGAAGGTGCATTCGCGGCCAAACGCGGCGATAGCGCGTGGATGGGCGAGGAAGAAGGCCGGCTCCTTCCAGATGCGCGACAGCAATTCATCCAGATCGTCGGGCGTGGGCGCGGCGCCTCGGGCGGCGACCTTGAACCCCGGATCGACATTATTCAGCAAGCCGTAGTCGGCGTTGTTGATCAGTTCGGCTTCCTGGCGCTCTTTTACTTTTTCCACCGTCAACCGCAGCTGTTCGCGGATCTGGTCGTGCGGATGACTAAAGAGATCGGACACACGGGTGTGAACATCCACCACGGTTGTGATCGCGCTCAGCGTATATTCGCGCGGGGTCTCCACATAGTCGACGAACGTCTGCGGCAATGTGCGTTCATCGCGTGATCCACAGGCGACCTCGATCTCCTGATCGTTCTTGACCTTGTTCACCCGGTAGGTACCCGATTCGACCGGAACCCAACCAAGCAATTGGACCAGCCAGCGCGGGGTAACCGCCGTTAATTGCGGCGGCGTCTTGGTTGTGTTGGCTAACTGCCGTGCTGCGATGTCGCCTAACGCTCGATGATCTGCCATGAGGGATATTTCCTTCCTTAACTCACACCACGGGCATCATAGCCGTCTTGCGCTCGCCCTGGAATCACGAATATGCGAAATTCAAGGGCCTTCGGTGAACGAACAGGGGGCAAATAAGCTTGTTGACCTCACAATTTAAGGACAACCCGTGATGCTTCAAGTTACCCTGTTGATAACGACAGAGAGGCGGCCCTATTGACTGGCTTGGTACATCCATCGATCGACGATATCGACTGCGAAATTCTGGCTGAGCTTCAGGCCAACGCCCGCATCCCGTTTGCAGAGTTGGGACGGCGCGTGGGCTTGTCGACTCCGGCGGTGATTGAGAGAGTCCACCGGCTGGAGGAGAGCAAGGTCATTCTCGGCTACCGGACCCTGGTCGATCCGGCTCAGGTGGGATTGCCTGTGCGGGCATTTGTCCATGTGACTGTGGCGGGCGACAAGCTGGCAAAATTTGCTGCCGTGGTGCGCAATCTTCCCGAAGTGTTGGAGTGTCATCGAGTGACCGGTGCCGAATCGTTCATTGTGCAGGTCGCGGTCCGCGACGTGAGGCATATGGAAGAGGTGATTGATTCGATGATGCCCTACGTGTCCACCAACACCTCCATGGTTTTGGCTTCCCCTGTGCGGTGGAACAGTATCCTCCCGGCTGCGCGCTACGGCAAGAAGCCGAGGCAGCGGAAGGCTGCCGTGCCGTAAGAGAATCGAATGAATGAGGGCATTGGCGTCTGCGCGAGAACTGCAAATGAAAAACATTTCCAGTAAAGGTCCGCGGAACTGCGGATCCCTCGGCTGCGCTCGGGATGACAAGGAGAGGGCAACGGTTTCATACAGAGTAGTTGCTGGACCGAGGCCTTCTCGGTGGCTTGAGTTCAGCAGCCAATTTCCATGGAACGTTTACCCTTTCCTTTGTCTTCCCGAGCGCAGCCGAGGGATCTGCAGTTCTACGGACCTGTCCTGGAAATGGTTTTCCATAGCGTGCGACCTTCTCCGTCTACAACTAACGTCCGCCGGGATGGCGCGATGGCTACCTTCTCAATGACGCATTGGTTTGTTACACCAGTAACCATTGGCATGTAAGGAGCGTTCATGAAATTCAGCACGATTGCGATAGGGTCAGCATCACTTTTTTTGATTGCTGCGGCAGTGGCTCAAACGGCGCCGCCTCCCGGAACTGTTGGGCAGCGTAAAGCGAACCAGCAGGCGCGGATTGCTCAAGGGGTCAAGAGCGGCCAATTAACCGCCCACGAAACCTCCAACCTCGAAGGCCGCGAAGCCAGCGTGAACAAAGAAGAGCGCAACATGCGCGCTGCCAATGGCGGGAAACTGACCGCGGCCGATCGCGCCGCACTCAACAACCGCCAGAACAAGATTTCCAACTCCATCGACAAAGACAAGCACAACGCCGCCGTCCAGTAGTAGAGCCTTTTCTATTTGCGTAGCGACCGGTAAAGATCAGTAACAATCGGCGGAAGAAGCGAACGGATCGCCTTCCTGATCCGAATCGTCGATTTGACACTGTTCATCCCGGGGCGTTCCTGAAAGGCCACCTCGTGCCGATGCGTGAGCCCAGGGTCCTCTTCAGGACGGCCATTGGAATAGTAGTAAGTCGCAATCGACTTCCGGTTGCGATCGGGCGGGCATGCCAATGGGATGGGATGACCGTGAAACGAAACACTCGTAGTGCTGGAGATGGCGCAGCGGTTAAAGACGGGCAGAATCTTCTTTTCCGCTCGCGTCACCTTTTGATCCCATAGCTCGAAATGTCCGCCGTACTCTTCTTTCCAATCCTTGTTGAGATAAATCAAAACATTGATGCGCCGGTCCAGCCGCAGTCCCTTGTGGTAACTAAAGTCGGCGTGCACTTCCAATAAGCCCCCCGGCCGTATCTGGTGCAGGCCTCCCCCGGTGTAGTAGGGATCGGGCAGTACGCTCTGGATTCCCGTCAGGGTCTCGAGAAATCTGAGCATCGGCCGGCTGTTGAGAAAGTAAAGCACGTCACGAATCGATGGCGGCAGCTTCTCCACTACGTCGAACGCCAGTTTTTTGCGTTGGTTCACATCGGTGTGGGCGTACCAATCTGCCTCTTTCGGCTCAGGGAAATCACCCAGCGCCGCCTCCGCTATCTCAAGGGGCAGGAAATTGTCGAAATAGATATGAGGATAAGGTGTATTCGCCTGGTACTCCTCTGCCTTGGCCTTGGCCAAAGCCTCGAGTTTGCCGGCAAACTGGTCGCTCAGTAAGGAATTCAACACCCTGATATCACTAGCGGTCTCGACCGCAGGGGATTCTCTGACGGATTCGGGCATGGACAGCCTCCGTTGAGCGCAAACTCGTCCTGGCTTGTCGGCCGGGCCTGTGTTTCCAACCTAGTCATGCGCCAAATCCCTGTCAAGACGGGCCCGGCTGTAAACTGGGAGTGAGGGCTTTATGGCGGAACTGCAACGCAGACAATCAGTGACGGTCAAGGTGGGAAATGTGCGCGTCGGATCTTCGGCGCCGGTAGTCGTGCAATCCATGACAAATACGGATACCGCGGATGTGCAGGGCACCATCCAGCAGGTTGCCGCGCTGGCCACCGCGGGGTCGGAGCTGGTGCGGGTGACGGTCAATAACGACGCTGCGGCTGTCGCGGTGCCGGCCATTGTCGAGGGGCTGGCCAAATTGGGAATCGAGGTTCCCATTGTTGGCGACTTTCACTACAACGGACATCTGCTGTTGAAGAAATACCCGGAGTGCGCGCGCACCCTGGCCAAGTACCGCATCAACCCGGGAAATGTTTCGATTGGCCGCAAAGACGACGACAATTTTCGCACCATGATTGAGTGCGCGGTCGAAAACCAGAAGCCGGTACGGATTGGCGTGAATTGGGGTTCTCTGGACCAGGCTCTCCTCACCCGGATGATGGACGAAAATTCCAAGCGGCCCCAGCCGGCGGATGCGCGAGACGTGATGATCGAAGCCATGCTGGTGAGTGCAATCGACTCCGCCCGCGCTGCCGAACGCTACGGACTGCGTCACGACCAGATCATTCTCAGCGCCAAAGTGAGCGGTGTGCGCGACCTGATCGAGGTTTACGAATTGATGGCCGCGCGCTGTGATTACGCACTGCACCTGGGTCTGACGGAAGCGGGGATGAGCATGAAAGGCATTGTCGCCTCGACGGCCGGCCTGGCGCCGCTGCTGCTCAAGGGCATCGGCGACACCATCCGTGTCTCGCTTACCCCTAAACCCGGCGGTGACCGCACCGAAGAAGTGCAGGTAGCGCAACAAATACTGCAATCCCTGGGTATCCGCAGCTTCGCCCCGCAAGTGACCGCCTGCCCCGGATGCGGACGCACCAGCAGCACTTACTTTCAGGAACTGACCCAGAACATCCAGGGCTACGTACGCGACAGCATGCCGGTTTGGCGCGATCGGTATCCGGGAGTGGAAGAGTTGAAGCTGGCGGTCATGGGCTGCGTGGTGAACGGGCCGGGCGAGTCCAAGCACGCCAACATCGGTATTTCCCTTCCCGGCACCTTTGAAGATCCCAAAGCCCCGGTTTACGTGGACGGGCGTCTGATGACGACCCTGCGCGGGGACGACATCGTGAACGAGTTCAAGAAGATTCTGGACGATTATGTCGACGCACGCTATGGAAGCGGCTCACGTGAAGAGCAGTTGATCCAGGTGCGGTAGTGACCAAATTGCCGTGCCGCAAATAGCCCGTTCGAAGGGTACTCAAGGGAGAGTGGTTTTCGTGTCGGGAAGTGCGAACGCTACGTAAGCGCCTGGAACCGGAACTCGAGAAGCCGGATGCCCCGGAACACTGCGCGTGTCAGTCGCAGCCTGGGCGGCCGCGCAGAACACAACATACTCCCGACCTTGCACCTGGTAAATCGCCGGCATTCCCTCCAGTGCCGCATCCACCTCCGCTTCCCAGAGCACGTTGCCGGTGTCGGAGTCAATCGCACGCACCTTGCGGTCGCGCGTCCCGGTAAAGATCAAACCTCCTTGAGTGACCACCGGACTTACCTTGGGAAACTGTGAGCCGGTAGCGGTAAAGCCCTTGGCGGCCAGTTCGGGAACAACACCCAGGGGAATCTGCCAACGAATGGTTCCTGCATTTAGGTCATACGCTGTCAACGTAGTCCAGGGGGGCGCAATGACCGGTAACCCACTGCTGGCAAACATGAACCCAAAGCCGCTCCTGTAGTGCGCACGGATAGGATCCACCGCCGCCGGTGCGGCCGCGGTCTCAGTTGGAGCGGATACCGGCGCAAGTTCCGGACGCTTGAGATACGCTAACAAGGAACGGATGTCAGCGGTTGATAACCCGGAAAACGCCGGCATCGGCCCTTGCCCATGCTGCACGATACTCTCAATTTGAGAGTCCGATAACTTCGCCCCAACATTCACCAGGGAGGGAATCGCCGGTGGGTTTCCCTCCCGATTCGTCCCGTGGCACAAGCTGCAGTTCGCACCAAAGATCGACCTCCCCTGCTCTTCCGGGGATCCGCCGCCTGCGGCCTTGCTCGCCAACTCAAGCTTGAGCATCGCGGGGAGGTCTTTAGAAACCACATATAAGTTGCCATTGGATGGATTCACGGCGGTTCCACCAAAGTTAACGCCGCCGTTGTTTCCCGGCATCTCAACCGTATTGCTCACGCCAGGCGGGGTGAATAGGCCCTGGTTGTGCGCGCTCTCGATCTCGCTGACTAATTGATCGCGCTCTGCAGGCTCTAGAAATGGACTCAAATCCTTCACCGTAAAGGACTGCCGCGCAAACGGGGGAGGCTTGGAAGGAAAGGGCTGGGTAGGCCATGTTTCTTCTCCCGGCATGTCCGACTTGAGAACTGGCCGCTCCTCAATCGGCCACAGCGGCTCGCCCGTCTCACGGTTGAAGACCCACAGGAACCCAACCTTGCCCGCCTGCGCCACCACATCGACCTTCTTGCCATTGTGCAGAACTGTTGTCAGCATGGGAGTGGAGTCGTTGTCGTAGTCCCATATATCGTGATGAACCATCTGGTAATACCAGATCAGCTTGCCGGTGCGCGCATTCAGCGCCAGCAGGCAATCACCATACAAGTTCTTTCCTGGGCGATTCGCGCCGTAGAAATTGTATTTAGGGCTTGCCGTCGGGACGTAGACGATGGCGCGCTTTAGGTCCAGAGCCATGCCGCTCCAATCGTTGGCGCCTCCCGTCGACTTCCACGCATCTTTCGGCCAGGTATCGTAACCGGGCTCTCCCGCGTGGGGAACCGTATGAAAGCTCCACACCAGGCGCCCCGTACGCACATCGTAGGCGCGTATATCACCCGGACCAGAGTTGTATTCCTCATTCGTGGCGGAGCCCAGAATCAGTAAGTTTTCGAAGACGCGGCCGGGATTGTACGACTGCACCAGTGTCAGGCTTTTGGGTTCACGTCCCAGTCCGGCACGCAGATCTACGATGCCGTTGGTGCCGAACCGACGGATCGGCTCCCCCGTGCGGGCATCCAATTCCTGCAGCTCGTTGCGAACTGCAAAGATCAGCCGCCGATCCGATCTGTCTGCATTCTCCCAATAGTCAATTCCTCGGTTGGTGATGAGCGTGGTGTTCGGGTCCGTAGGGTGGGTCCAGATTTCCTTGCCTGTCGCGGCATCCAGCGCCACGATCGCGTTGTTCTTTGCCAGCACATACATCGTTCCGTCAATGACCAGCGGGTTGAACACGTACCTCCGGTCATCTCCTGTCCGGTAAGTCCACGCTATCTGCAGCTTCTTTACGTTGGCACGATCGATCTGGTGCAACGCAGAATACTGCGAGCCGTCTGCCGAACCTCCATAGCTGCGCCATGTTGTGTGGGTCTCTGCGCCGCCGGCTTTCCCCGCCTGGTTCTGGGCGAACGCGCACGGAGACAGACCCCACGGAAGCACAGCAATGAAGGCGCACCACAATGCGGAGAGGGGAAGGTAAGCTCGTCGGGCGGTCACGGTCGAGTGTGCGGTACAAAAGCGCGTAGATTCCCGCTTTTCGTAGTTCCTTATAATGCGGATGGCTTCACCTGCCGGAGAACGCGCTCCAGGGCAAATACCTATACAAAAAGCCCGTGGGAATCGATTCAGTGAGTGGAGGCTATGGCAACCTCGCTTGCCTGTCAAGGGAGACCCTTCAAGAAAAGAGTTCTCGAGCAGACTCGAAGGCCCTCGTCCAGTCAAAACCTAATCTCAGCTCGCTCGCCCCAGCTCCTCAAATAAACAAATAATCGACTCAATCCCTCGATGAAAATCGGCGATGTGGAATTTCTCATTCGGGGCGTGCAGGTTGTCATCCGTCAGGCCAAAACCCATCAAAACGGTGGGGATCTTGAGGTGACGCTCGAAATCCCCCACGATGGGAATCGAGCCGCCGCAACGGATGAACACCGTTTCTTTGCCGAATACCTGGCGCAGAGCCCGAGTCGCCGCCTGAATATAGCGATTGTCCGTCTGCACCACGATCGGATCGCCGGAATGGATCAGCCGCACCCGCAACTGGATCCCCTTGGGCTGCAACGACTCCACGTAGGCCTTGTATTGGGCGAAAACCTCCTGCGGGTCCATGTCCGGAACCAGACGGAAGGAGATCTTGGCGGTTGCTTTCGCGGGAATCACGGTTTTCGCGCCCGCACCCGTAAAACCGCCGGGCATTCCGTGCACATCCATGGTGGGCCGTGCCCAGGTCCGCTCCAGTACCGAAAAAGCCGGCTCCCCGGTAAGCTCACGGGACCCAACCTCCGCGTTCCGGTATTCCTCCTCGTCAAAAGGCAGGTTCTTCCAGGTATTGAGCTCGTCAGCGGAAGGCGCGGCCACCTTGTCGTAAAAGCCGGGGATCAGGATGTGGCCGTCGGCGTCTTTGAGCTTTGCGATCACCTGGGCCAACGCGACGAAAGGATTGGGCGCGGCGCCGCCAAAGGTTCCGGAATGCAGATCGCTCTTCGCTCCCTGGGCTTCCAGCTCGGTGTAGATCATACCCCGCAGACCCACGCACAGCGTAGGCATCCCCGGGGCAAACATCGAAGTATCCGAGACCAGGGCAAAGTCGGCCTTGAGCTGCTCCGGGTGGTCGCGCAGGAACTGGGCGATTCCCTCCCCTCCCACCTCCTCTTCGCCTTCGATAATCACCCGCACATTGATAGGCAGGCGTCCTCCGGAAGTCTGGAACAGCGACTCCAGGGCCTTGACGTGGCTGTACATCTGTCCCTTGTCGTCGACCGCGCCCCGGGCATAGAGATTGCCATTGCGCTCAGTGGGCTCAAACGGGGGCGAAATCCACTCATCCAGCGGATCAGGCGGTTGGACGTCGTAGTGCCCGTAAGCCAGGCAGGTGGGCTCGCCGGTGGCATGCAGCCAGTCTCCGTAAACCAGTGGATGACCGGAGGTTTCGATCACCCGGACGTGCTCCAGGCCGATTCGTTCCAGCTCCTTGGCCAGGCTCTCGGCGGCACGACGGACATCGCCTGCGTGCTCAGGAAGGGTGGAAATGGAAGGAATCCGAAGCAGCGACTTCAATTCCTCTAGGAAGCGTGCCTGTTGGTTGCGGGCAAACTCGAGCGCGGATGGCATGGGTGACGTCTCTCCTGTGGGGCCGGAAGGCAAGAAAACGATTGTTCTGAGCGATCTTGCAGTCCTGGCGGATCGATCCGGCCAGGCATTCGCCAGCAGTAGCGGCTACCAGGATGTATCCTAAACCTGGGGAAGTATTCATGCTCGAGCTGGAAGTCGCGCCGCGCGCGGTCGCTGACCGTCTTAAATCCGGGGAAACCGGGCTGATCCTGCTGGATGTTCGTGAACCGTGGGAGGTTGCGACGGCACAAATCGCTGGCTCGAAGCTAATACCGATGGGCGAAATCCCCTCTCGCGCCTTTCAGGAATTGGACCCGGAGGCGAGCATCATTACCATCTGCCATTCCGGTGTGCGTTCCTTGAACGTCGCGGCATGGATGCGGAACCAGGGCTTTGAGAAAGTGCAGTCGATGAGTGGTGGGATCGACAGTTGGTCCCGGGAAATAGACCCCGCTGTTCCCCGCTATTAATCGTCGTTGGAACTCCTCCCCCTTACGTTGCAGATCAGTCGCCCCCGTGCCCATGCTGAGCAGTTCCGGGGCGTGATACAAGCAAGATAGACAACCTTTAGATAGAAGAAAGCTATGAGCAGCCATGGGCGCTAACGAAAGAGTATTGATCGTCGAAGACGAATTGCATGCCTTGGCCGGACTGGCGGAATTAGTGTCCGGCTGGGGTTATCGTACGGAAACTGCACGAGATGGCATCGAGGGCCTGGAAAAGGTCGCGGAGTGGGTTCCCGGCATCATTGTGACCGACCTCAAGATGCCCCGTATGGACGGTTTGGAATTGCTGACGCGCTTGAGCGAGATGCAAATAAATGCCGCGGTGATCGTATTGACCGCGCAGGGCAGTATTGAGCGTGCGGTCGAGGCGATGAAGATGGGCGCCTACGATTTCATCCAAAAGCCCATCGACCCCACCCGGTTGAAGACGGTTTTGGCCAACGCCAGCCGCCAGCGTGAGACCGAGCGGGAGCTAGAAGTCACGCGCCGCAAGCTGCGGGATACTGGTTTCCTCGGCTCGCTGGTAGGTAGCTCGAGGAAAATGCAAGAGATGTTCGCCATGATCGAGCGAGTCGCTCCCAGCAACGTTTCCGTGCTGATCACCGGAGAGAGTGGGACCGGCAAGGAATTGGTGGCAAGAACCCTGCACGAGCTAAGCCCGCGCCGTGGCAGACCCTTTGTTCCTGTGAACTGCGCCGCGATTCCCGAGACCTTGATCGAGAGCGAGATTTTCGGTCACGAGAAAGGCGCCTTTACCGGTGCATTGGAACGCCGCGCCGGGTGCTTCGAACTGGCTGAAGAAGGTACCCTGCTGCTGGACGAAATCGGGGAAATGCCGGTAGGCACGCAGGCTAAACTACTGCGAGTCCTGGAAGACAAGAAATTACGGCGCCTGGGCAGCAAAGTCGAAACGCCCATGAACGTGCGCGTATTGGCTGCCACCAACAAGAATCCGGAAGAAGCGGTCTCTTCGGGACACTTGCGTGGAGATTTGTACTACCGCCTGAACGTTTTTAACTTGCATATGCCACCGCTGCGGGAACATAAAGAAGACATCCCCGCCATCATTGAAGCCCTGCTGGCCGACATGAACAGCAAGCACGGGCGCGAGGTGAAAGGAGTGGATGGTGAGATGCTTACCCGGTTGACGGCCCATGACTGGCCAGGCAATGTGCGGGAATTGCGCAATACCATCGAACGGGCGGTCATCCTTTGCGGAGAGGGATACATGGAAACCCGGCATCTGCCGCCCCTGTTTGGGCAGCGCTTTTTGCGTGCTGAGGTGAGCAGCAATCACTCGAACGACAGCGGTGTTCACGTGGAAATCGGCAGCACCGTGGACGAGGCCGAGCGGATGCTCATCCTGAAAACACTGGAGTCAACGCGCAACAACAAAACACGGGCGGCGGAGATCCTCGGCATCAGCCTGAAAACGTTGCACAACAAGTTGAAGGAGTACGGTAGCACGACCAGCAGCGAGACATTGGAAGAGAGACCAGTAGTCTAGTATTTTTGCCTCAGCCACTGAGACAGGTACCTATTGCCAGCCGCTGGAAAGTCGATAACAGGGTTCGAGTGACTGCCCCATGAGACTGAAGACCAAGCTCGTGCTCGCGATCACCGGACTGGTGTTCCTGGTGGTATTCACCCTGTCGTGGATATTCCTTGGTCAGCTTCTGCGCCAGCGAATGTCTCAGGCTTACTCCGCCAACGACATGGTGGCCCACCAGATAGCGCTGGCAACCCAGCGAACCCTGGCGCCCAGTCTCTCTCTTTACGCCAGTGACCCCAAAGCTCTGCGAGCCGCGGTGGCCAAGGCGCTGCGCAGCGATTCTGCAGTAACAGAACTGCTGAGCTCAGCCATTCGCTACGCCCCGACCGTCTTCGACGTCACCATCGCCGACAGCGAGGGACGCGGGCTGCTGAGCACCGATCCCACCAATCTGGACCACCTGGTACCCAAGCGGCCGGAATACGCCGAGCTGGAGAGCGGCGGATTGGTGCAGCTCCTGAAAGTGGTGTTCGGACCGCCGCGCGTCTACAACCTGACCTTGCCTCTGGAACGAAATCTTGAGCCGTTCGCCACCGTTCGGGTTGGCGTCCGTACGACCTTCCTGCGTTTCGTGGTCGAGCCTTGGCTCCTCGCCGCCCTGGCGTATACCGGGGTGGCAATTCTCTGCTCGCTGATCTTTGCCGCGTTCTTAGCCAACCTGGCCCTCAAGCCGATTGAACAGATCGGCGCTCGTCTCGATGCCCTGGCTTTAGCCGAGGCCGAAGGAGCCGGGGAGGCAGCAGCCGGCAGATCGAGCGATGATGCCGTGGTCCTGGTATCGCACAAGATCGAACGCATCGGACGCCGCATGCGCAACGTGGAAGAGGTCTTCTCCGCCCTCAAAGAAAACCTCGACCAGATCATGACCAACCTGCAGGACGGCATCCTGCTCTACACCCACGATGCCCGTGCGGTCCTGGTCAGCGATTCCGTCGAACGCTTTCTGGGTACCAGCCGGGCGGAGATTCTAGGCGCCAAGTTACACGAGGTCTTCTCCCGCAATACCCGCCTGGGCAGGCTGGTGCGCGAATCTTTTGATGCTCGCATGGCCCTGGTGCAGGAGGAGATCACCACCGAGACCGGCCGGCACGTCGAGATCTCGCTCGATTTCATCCATGACGACCGGGCCGTCTATCCCCAGGAAACCCTGGGTGCGCTATTGACCCTTCATGACGTCGAATCGGTAAGAGAAATCGAGAGTGACCTGGAACTTTCACGACGGCTGGCGGCCATCGGACGATTGACGGCGGGAGTAGGTCACGAGGTGAAGAACCCGATTAACGCCATCGTAGTTCACCTGGAGCTGATGCGTAACAAGTTAGGCGATGCCGACCACAGGGCCATGCGGCACCTGGAAGTGATTGAAAGCGAGATACAGCGGCTTGACCGGGTGGTGCAAACGTTGGTGGATTTCTCCCGGCCAGTGGAACTACAGCTCAAAGATCAGGATCTCCGCAGAATCGTTTCTGCCGTCCTGATGTTGGCATCCGCCGAACTCGAGACCCGCGACGTTCATGTCGAAAGCGACCTGCCCGACCGTCCCGTGATGGCCAGGGTGGATGCGGACCTATTGAAGCAGGCGCTGCTCAACGTGGTCCTGAACGGCGCCCAGGCAATGGCAGAGGGCGGCAAACTGAAAGTTCGGCTGGCCGAGGACGGACGCATGGCCCTGCTCAGTATTCATGACCAGGGTAGTGGAATCCCTGATGATGTGCGGGACAAGATCTTCGACTTATACTTCACTACTAAGAAAGACGGAAGCGGTATCGGATTAGCGATGACTTACCGTATCGTAGAGCTGCACAATGGTTCGATTGAAGTAGAATCGGATGCAACTCACGGGACTACCTTTATTTTGCGCTTTCCTCTCAACACGCCCCAGGAGAGTCGAGCGCGTGGATATCTTATGCCGGACGGGAGCAGCTCAGCTGGATCCATCGTAGCCAAGGAGCCCAGGGGATGAGGGCAGCGCAACTACGCTCGTTGTGTGCTTTAGCAGCCGTTTTGTGTACCGGGTGTTCGCACAAAAACCCGGCTACGCCGCAGCAAGCCCAAGCTCCGCCATTACAGACGGGCAAAGGTACGCTGGAACCACCAAAAACGACGCAGCAGGCGGAAAAGACCGACACGCCGCTGGCTTCGCCGCTACCGCCGCCTTCTGCGCAAAGCGTGCCCTTGCCTCCTCCGCCGCCGCCAAAGAAGGTGAGGAAGCCCAAAAAGCCCAAGCCGGCAGATACACCTCCGGCTGCGGCCGGCGCTCCGGCTGCCGCTTCGAATAGCCAGGCAGGAGCTCCATCGGCGACAGCGCAAGTTACTTCCCCGCCCCAGTTACAAACTGCGGCGGCCGCGAGCACCGCCATTGGCCAGTTGACCACCGGCGACAGCGCCTCGGGAGAAAAAACCAAGCATGAGACGGCGGATCTGATTGGCGCAACGCAACAGGGGTTGAGCGGAATCAAGCGGGCGCTGTCGAACGAAGAGAAGGCGACCGCCGGGCAGATCCACAATTATCTGATGCAGGCCCAACAGGCACTCGACAATGGCGATGCGGACGGTGCGCATCTGCTGGCGACCAAGGCCAAGGTGCTGCTGAATGAACTTATGAAACCGTAGTGCCTGTTTGACTTGTAGATATTTGCGCATTGGCACGACTAACTGGAATTGCCCCCTCATTACTTCCGCACTGTTACTAAGGTCACGTATGCAGCGGGTAGGGACAGCCTGCGATAAAACTACGGTTCAAGGTAACGGGACGAGGTTCAGCGTTCCCCCCAACTCAGCTTGGAGCGGAGCACGTCGAAGAACCCTGTTTTGCCCAAACGAACCATGTTGACGCTGTGCTCCGAACGGCGGCAGAACACCCGATCGCCCACGCGAAGCTGCAAGGCCTCCTGTCCGTCCACGGTGAGAAAAGTCAGATCAGGAATACCTTCGACACTGACGATCACGTGCGCATCGCCGCGCACGACCATGGGACGAATCGTCAATAGATGCGGACAGATAGGGGTGATCACCATGGCGTCGACGGAGGGTGCCAGAATCGGTCCATTGGCGGCCAGGTTGTAGGCAGTCGACCCTGTAGGAGTGGAGACGATGACCCCATCGGCGCGAAACGACGCCGCCAATTGATCGAATATATGGATACTGAAGTCGCCCATGCGCGCGATCGCCCCTTTGGCGATCACCACGTCGTTTAGCGCTTCGTACTCTCTATACAAAGCCCCGGCGCGCAAGACCTCGGTGTGCAACAGGGCACGGGCATCCACCTCGCAGCGGCCGTCCTTCCAGCCCTCAAGCGTGGTGTAGAGATCAGCCAGCCGCACCTCCGTAAGGAAGCCCAGCGCACCCAGGTTGACACTGAGAATGGGAACATCCGTACGGGCAAAGGTGCGGGCCGCTGCCAACAGCGTTCCATCGCCGCCCAGCACCACCACCAGCACTGGCTTCTGCGCCGGCAATTCATGACGCGGAACGATGCGTACATCCCGCATGTAGCTTCCGCTCACGTGGTCCAGAATGGGTTCAAAGTCGTGCGCGCGCATCCAGGCAACAAGCTCGGGGAGAAGGGTGGCCAGCTCTTCCTTCTGCGGCTTGGAAATAATGGCAACAGGTCGCATGGAGGCTTTTAGTGTACGCGATGGGACGAAAGCACTTAAAAGCGGGCGTAGAGAAGAAATTCGCGATTCCCCTTCGCTCCCGCGCCTCCTCCCCCGCCTCCAAGGATGGGGGAATCCGCGATTTCGCTGTGGGAGGCGCCCAGATCCTCGACCGCGGAGCGAACGCGATCGATCGCAAACTGGTGCGCAGCCGGGTCGTTGACTATGCCGCCCTTGCCGACTTGTTCCCTGCCCGCTTCAAATTGCGGCTTGACCAGGATGACCACCTCCAACGGGCTCCCGGGGTTCACTCCCACGGCGCCGATCACCGCGGGCAAAACTAACGTGGCAGAGATAAAAGACACATCCATGGATACAAAGCTGACGTCCGGGCCCAGATCGCCGGGTTTGAGGTAGCGCGCATTGGTGCGCTCGCGCAGGCTCACTCGCGGATCCTTGCGCAGGGCTTCGGCAATCTGCCCGTAACCGGTGTCGACCGCGATCACACTGGCCGCGCCATGCTGCAGCATGCAATCGGTAAAGCCGCCGGTGGAGGTGCCAATGTCGACACACTGCCGCCCCTGAAGGTCGATTTGCCACCGGGTAAGCGCGGCTTCCAGCTTGAGACCGCCGCGGCTTACGTAGCGTTGCTCTTCCCCCAGCACGCGCAGCCGTGCGGCATCGTCGACGCCCGCGCCGGGCTTCTCGATTTTCTGCTCATTGACCAGCACTCGCCCGGCCAGGATTAACGCCTGCGCGCGTTCGCGGGACGGCGCCAGCCCCCGCTCGAGCAGCAACTTATCCAGGCGGTTTCTCATCGAGAATGGATCCGGCTACCCGTCGCTTCCGATTGACGCTCGCTATTGTACTCGCTAATTTTCGGGTACTTTAGTTTGGCCGTTTGCGTACCGCAACCGTAGAATAAGCACGGCTTGATTGATGCCTGAGAAAACCTCCAATCCGATAGGCGACCCTGATCGTTCTACTATCAGAGACTCAAGCCACACTGCGAGGATGGCTGACGGGCCGGATGCTCCAGTGACAGACGACATTAGTTTGCTGCAGCGCATCCGCCAAGGCGATCAACATGCGATGGCGGAAGTCTTCGACCGCTATGGCAGGGCGGTGTACTCCGTCGCCTTGCGAATTCTTAAGGATACCGGCCACGCAGAAGATGTCATGCAGGAGATCTTCTTCCAGATATGGCGGAATTCCGATTCGTTTGTGCAGGGGCGCGGTTCGCTGGGCGCTTGGCTGGTGGTGGTGGCACGGAACCGGTCTATCGACCTGCTGCGGCGCAGAAAGCCCGTAGATTCGGTGGACGATGTGATTCTGGCCTCGCCCGGCAACCTGGCTTCAGAAGTTGAGCACAACTCGATGATGGAGAAGGTCCGGGAGGTTTTGCGGGACCTCCCTGCCGAACAGCAACGGTCGATGGAGTTGGCATTTTTTGAGGGCTTGAGCCATTCGGAGATCGCGGAGAAAACGGGCGATCCCCTGGGCACGGTAAAGACGCGTATTCGGCTAGCGCTGATTACGTTACGAAAGGCGTTTCAGTCATGACGGGCAACGGGCACAACACGCAGGAGGAGTTGGCTTCCTATGCGATGCAGAATCTCCCGGTCGAGGAGTCCGCATCCATCAGGGCACACCTGCAGACCTGTGCCGAATGCCGCACCGAGCTCGCTCGAGTGTGCGGTGACCTTGCCTTGCTAGGATTAGCCATCGAGCAACAACCGTTGCCCGATGGGGCGCGTGATCGTTTTCTGCAGCGGATTGCCTCCTCTCCGGTAGCCAAGCCGGCCGAGGTGACTCCGATTGATGGGAAAGCCAAGCGCCGTGGCGCAGGATTCTGGGTGCCCTGGATGACGGCGGCTGCCATGGCCATTGCAGCCGTGTCGTTCGGCGTGCAAAACATGGCCCTCAATGACGAGCTGAACGATGAATCCAACCTGGTGAAAAATCTGGCTGCGCAAGCGTCCAAGGCGCAGCAGGTGCTGGAAGTTCTGACTGCGCCGAGTGCTCAGCGGGTAACCCTGACGGAAGGCCAAGCACCGGCCCAGCCAAGCGCACGCGCCACTTATCTGCCGGACCGTGGAGCGCTGATCTTGTTGGCGACGAATTTGAAGCCCCTGCCTGAGGGCAAGGCGTATGAACTCTGGGTAATCCCTGCCAATGGTAAGGCTCCCGTGCCGGCTGGAGTCTTTCATCCGGACTCACTGGGCACGGCCACGCTGGTGCTGCCGCCGCTTCCGGCAGGCATTGCCGCCAAGGCCTTCGGAGTGACCATTGAGAAAGCCAGCGGAGCCGATTCGCCCACCATGCCGATCATCCTATCGGGAGCAACCGGAAGCTGATTCAAGCAGCGCACGCTTCAACAGGCTGCTGAGTCTTGCCCAGCGGGCGCGATTGCACAGGATAACCACAAAGTCTGACGAAGGGTACGCGTTCAGCCGTTTCGTTCAGCTCGACGACCTCGATGCGGACGCCTTGAAGCGGGTATCCGCTCATCACCGCGCAGAATGCCGCCGCCGAGGTCGAAAGAAATGACCAGAAGCGGGGCAGGGCATAACGAAGATAGCCAATTTCACCCATTCTTGTCCGTTTCTTTTGTTGAAACAGGGACTTGTAAACTTGGGATGGGATCCTAATCCGGTAAAATTCCCGGTGGACAATCCGGTATAATCCGGCATAGTTGCCGGTATGCTCAACACCGACACCATTAACGTCACGCAGGAATTACTGGCGCTCCTGTCGGAAATCGACGAGTTCAAGGGCGCCTGGCGCGCCCTCGGCACGATTGCGCCAGAGCGGTTAAACGCGCTTCGCCACGTGGCGACGATCGAAAGCATCGGATCATCCACTCGCATTGAGGGTAGCAAACTGACCGATCGGGAAGTGGAGCGCCTGCTCGGCAATCTCGAAATCAAGCGGTTTGGTACGTGCGACGAGCAGGAAGTCGCCGGCTACGCCGATGCGATGGAGACCGTCTTCCGGAGCTGGTCAGATATTCCAGTCACCGAAAACTTCATCAAGCAGCTTCACCGCGACCTGCTCGCCTACAGCGACAAGGACGAGCGGCACCGTGGCGGATACAAAACCCTCCGCAATGATGTCGGCGCCTTCGATGTCGACGGCAAGATGATCGGCATCGTGTTCGAGACGGCAACGCCGTTCGATACGCCTCAGCGCATGACGGAGCTCGTCGCTTGGCTGAATGAAGCGCGCGAGCTGCGCCGCCTGCATCCGCTGCTGATGATCGCCGTATTTATCGTCGTATTCCTCGCAATCCATCCCTTTCAGGACGGGAACGGACGCCTCAGCCGCGTTCTGACAACCCTCCTGCTGTTGCACGCTGGTTATGCCTATGTGCCGTATTCATCGCTCGAGAGCGTGATTGAGAACAGCAAGGAAGGCTATTACCTGGCCCTGCGCCAGACGCAAACCACTGTCCGAACCGATACGCCGAACTGGCAGCCCTGGCTGCTTTTCTTCATGCGCGCATTGCAGCAGCAAAAGCGCCGGCTGGCCGTCAAGGTCGAGCGTGAGAAGAACGCGCTCGCGGCGCTGCCGGAGCTCGCCGTCAAGATCCTCGACTATGTCCGAGACCAGGGACGGGTTACGACGCGCGATATCGTGCGCGAGTATGGCGCAAGCCCGAATACTCTTAAAGCCACCTTCACATCATTGGTCGAAAAGGGTCTGTTGGTTCGTCATGGCGCCGGGCGGTCAATCTGGTACGGATTGCCATGATTGAGATGGCTAAATCACCGCTATATCCACGGCGTGCTTCGCCATCCCGTTCGGCCAATCGATAGTCAGCATCACCATGTAATCATGACCTTCTGTTCAACATAGCCCTGGCCGGCGCCAAAATCGACTTCCACCGGGCGCAGCGAGGACCCGGCTGCCGTCCCCAATTGCCCACCCTCCACACGCGGACTCGCCCGCCGATCGTTGACCCGCAGCATCAGAGTTTCACGGCTGCCCGCCGGGGCCGACAGAGTGACCGTGAATGCATTACCTGAATATTGCTGGTCCAGCACCTTCATCTGTTGGGTGGTCGAACCCGCCTCCGGCAGCGCGTGAGCGAGACCAATCTCCACCGCCGGCAGCGGGATGCGCAGTAGATTGTCGGAAACCTTGGCTCCCGGTGTTCGGGAGGCCAGCATGACCCCGGAAGAGCCGGTTGCGCGCACCAGCAGTTCGGTGCCGGCCCGGGTCATCTCCAGATCAACCTCGCGCCCGGCGAATGGAATATGGTGCAGCTTTGCCTGGTCCCATTCTGCGGGAAGACTGGGGGTGATGTTCAGCTTGTTGCCGGCTGCGTCCCACTCGAGCCCGAACAGCCCGCGCACCACCGGGGAGATCACCATCGCCGACGACCACAGGTGATGCGAGGTGCTCCGCCCCAGTGGAGCGAAAAACTCTCCCGAGAGCAACTCGGTTACGGCGCCCGGATCCTGGGCCCAGGTGAGATCGGCATTTCGCATCAGGTGCGCATAGGCGGAGAGACTACGACCGTTACGATATTCCGAAACCGCCAACCAGCCGGTGTAGAGCGGCCATACAGACCCCTGGTGGTAGCTGATGGGATCAAAGAACGATACCGTCGGACTCAAATCGCGGGGGCCCCAATCGGTGGAGAACTCGGGCGCCGCCCAACGGTCCAACATCGGCTGGGCATGCTGCAGCTTATAGGTTCCGTCCCAGAAAGCAACCGACGGAAAAATGGTGGGACTGGTATCAACCTTGCCCGGGCCGTTGTAGCTGAAGGCATAAAAACCGGCACCCGGCAGCAGATACTCCTTCTCAATCGTGTCGCTGATCCTGGCCGCCCGGGCCTGTGCCTTCTCCGCGATTTCTGCATGCCCGGTGGCCCGCGCCAGAGACGCCATCGCAGTGCTGGCCTGTCGATCGAGCGCCGCTAAATATTTTTCCTGGTGCGGCATCTCTGGCAGCCACGACTCCACCCAGCCCGAGCCCTCTGTGTTCTCGTAGATTCCATCGCCGTCCGAATCGTGAGAACACTCGAAGCGCCAGGCCCGCTCCAGCGCATCCCAACTCTTCTCGATGAACTGTTTGTCTCCGCTGATCTTCAGGTAATCATTGCTGGCCATCAGGAACAGCGGGTTGGCATCCGCCGAGGCATAAGCATAGGGAAGACTTTTCCAATCCACCAGGTCGGCTGTCTGCGCCCATTCGTGAATCATCTTGCCTTCTGGACTTTGCCGCTTGATGAGAAAACTGAGCTCGTCCCGCGTCAACTGGTAATCCCCGTAGCTGTTCACAGCGTAAAGCGTCCACAGTGCATCGCGGCCAAAGAACCACCCGTAACCCGGCCGGGCGGAATCTCCGGAACCATACAAGCCCGCCACCAATGCCGTTTCCGCGTGGGAAGGTGTTGTCTGGACGCGGAGTTGATCGATGGCGACTTCGGCCCAGGTGAAAGCCTGGTTGAGTGTCGTATCCGGGGTCTCAATGCTGAGATGACGGGCGGAGAATTGCGCGAAGTGGTCCTGGGTGTCGGTGTAAAGCGAATGAAATTGGCTATCGAGGGTCTGCAGGCGAGCCGCCAAAGCCGCTGTGGCCGCCAAAGCCGCTGTGGCCGCCGTTAGTCATCAACAAGGGATAAAGTTTACCGGAACCGGTTGCCGGATCGAAATGGATCACAAACTGCAGTGGATACTCTTTCGGCCGTTCCTGGTAGGGAGGAAGAATTCCGGGCTGCGCCGTGGGCATAGCGAGCGCCGCGGCGTTATCGGGAAACCTTAAGTGCAGTACGTAAAAGCCGGAATCGCCGCGCTTGACCCACTCCGGCGAGGGCCGGTCGTCGGAGGAAGCCGGCCACATGCGCTGCATCTCCGGGGTAAAGCTAAACGTAACCGTCATGGGACGCACCGCATCCAGCGAAAAAAACGCCAGGGCGCCTGCGCCCTCGGGAGCGTTTTGCGGAGCAAACAGCGTCTCCCGGATTGTGAAATTGGCATGCGAGAAGGTGATGGTCGTGCGGCCCGGCTGCACCTTGATGGTGGCCGCCTGCTGGTTGACGTCTATCGGGACGGGGTAGTCCTGCATGACCACCTGAATGTGCATACCGCCAAGAATCTTCCAGGGAAAGATCCAGGCTTCAAACGAACCGTCCTGCTGGCCAAGCAGGGCGCCGCGGGGACCGGTCACACTGAAGGGCTTGCTGGCCGTGATGGCGCTGGTGAGGGCAAGCTGGTCCGGTTGGCCCGTTTGATCAATGGAAAAACCCGGGAGCGCGGGGATCGCCGCCGCCCGGTCGCCCGCAGGTTCCTGGGCGGCCAGTAAACCAACACTCATCGAGGCAAGCAAAAAAAAGAAGAACCTCATTGCTCCATAACCATCGCTGTATCTTTTTTTCTCTCGGGTAATCGGGGGGGGATTGAGATTTAGGAGGAGTGAAGGATGGAAGGCGGCCAGCGGAGGCCGCCTTCCACTTGGTTAGAAGGAGAAGCGCCCTGAGAACTGCAGCCGGCGCAGCGAGGTTCCATCCTGGGTAGCGAGAGAACTGGAGACGGTGCCGGCATTACCGTCCTGGCAGTCGACGCAGGAATCAGGCCCACCCAGGTTCACATGGTTGAACGCGTTGTATGCCTCCGCCCGCAGCTGGAAGTGTATCCGTTCGGTAAGGTTAAAGTTCTTGGCTATCGCCAGATCGGAATTCCACAAACCGGGCGAGGTGAGCGTGTCGCGTCCCAGGTTGCCGAAGGTGCCCGCCGCGGGTCGCGCGTAAGGACCAAAGGAGTTTTGTGGACCCGAAGGTTGCAGCACATAGGGCGACGGGGTGAAGTACTGCACTTTGTGGGTCAACGGATTGAGCGAGCCACTGTGCAGGTTGAAGCCGGCAGTGGGGTTGGCCCGGTTCAGGAAACCCACGATGTCATTGTCGCTGCTGCTGAGAGCATACGCCGGCGTGTAAGGTAATCCGCTTTGAATGGTTACGCTGCCGTTCAGCGTAAAGCCCCCGATAATTTCATCCACCCAACCCTTCACATTGCCTCCAATTAACTTGCCTTTGCCGAAGGGTAGATCGTAGTTGCTGGCAAAGACGAAGGCATTGCGCCGATTGTAGTAACTGGGACCGTAGCCCACCCGGGGATCGATGAAGTAGTAGTACGACTCGTGCGCCTGAGCTCGGGAAAACGTGTAATGGGAGATGAACTGCAATCCCTGGCTGAAGCGCTTGTCGGCCACCACCTGCAAAGCCTCGTAACTGCTGGTGGCCTGGTTGGCGTTATAGCGAAGATCCTGCTCCCAACCGAAGGCATGGCCGAAGTTCAGACCCAGTTCCCTTTGCGCGGTGCCGTCGAAGTAGGGGCGGCGCTCACTCTGGGTGTATATCTTCCCCGTCTCGGGGTTGATCTGGTTGAAACCGGCGATGGTCTGCGTATTGGGGCTGGCCTGGTTGGAGGAGTCGAACTGGTTGTGGATACCGTGACTGCCGACATAGCCGATCTGGAGCGACAGAGTGGAATTGAGCTGCTGCTGAACGGCCAGGTTCCAGGCATCCAGGGTGTTGAGGCGCACTTTCAACGGTCGCAGGGGAACGCCGACTCCGTCGGGTAACGGATAGTTGCCATCGGCCGGGATCGGCGCGAAGGTAAAGCCCGGGGGCCCTTGGGTGAGATTGAACAAGGCGGCCGCATTCGACACCGGGTTCAGATTTTGTGAAACCTGGGTGGGAAAGGAGAACGTCAGTACCTCGCCGAAGGTGTTGCCGGACCACCCCTGCCCGTACACCCGTCCATATCCGCTGCGGACGACGGTATTCGGGTTGGCCTGGTAGGCTATTCCGACACGCGGCCCAAGGTTTAACCAGTTCTTCTGCACATTCAGGTTGCTTCCGTAGGGCCCGTAGCCGGCGATGCGGATGTCCCCTGTATCGAGGTCGAGTAGCCCTCCCTGGCCTCTGCCGGTGACGGACTCGGGCAAAATCTGCTCCCAACGCAAACCATAGTTGAGGGTCAGCTTATTGGTGATCCGCCACTGATCCTGTCCGTAAAAGAAGAGCCGCTTTTGCCGTTCCTGGGCATCGGTATTCTGGGTTTGCGTACGCTGGAAGCTGGTAACGTCGCCCAGCAGGAAAGTGGCAAAGCCCAGCCCGGAAGAAGTGGAACCGGTTACCGGATCGAGCACGCCGGCGGTGCGGGTCTGCGTAAAGTGGAAGTTGCCCGACCGCACGTTGTTGTTATCCAGTCCGACCAGATGGTTCAAGGCATAGCGCAAGTCCACGCCGAAGCGGATGTTGTGGTTCCCTTTCAGGTGAGACCAGTTATTGACGAACTGATACTGGCTGGAATCCTGCGAAAACTGGGCAGCCGACGTGCCGTACTCCAGGTTGCCCCCGCCGTTGGTGCCATTGCTGGCGTTGTCGATGTTGAACTGCGGCAGGCCGCCATTGAGTGCGAGGTTACCAACGTTTGCGTTGGGAATACCAAGCTGGTTGCCCAGCGCCTGGTTAAAGTCAGGCCCGTTCTCGTCCAGGTGAATGCGGAAGTATCCAAAACGGGCGTCGGTCAGCCAGCGGGGGCTCACTACCTTGTCAAGACCAGCCGCCACGCTCTGATCGCGGGCCGCGTCGGTGCCGGCGAAGCCTCCGCTGCCAAACCCACCCCCGCCGGCCGCGCCAAAATAGGGTGCGCCCGACAGGCTCGATTGAAAATAGGTATAGCGGCCAAAAATATGCAGCCGATCGGTGAGCTGGCTGTCGACGCGCCCGTCCAACTGGTCGTTGCTGAACAGGCCAGAGCCCGAAGCCAGGTAATTATTGACAATGCCCGCGCCCGCTACATTTGGATTCGGCAGCAACTTGAGGAAGTTGATCGACGGAGCCGAAAGACGATCGGCCGGAATGAAGTTGTTGGCGAATGGAGTACGGCCGGTAAGGGCGGTTTGGTTGGTGGTGGGATCGAAGATCTGTCCCTGCCCTCCCTGTATATATTCGCTGAAGTCGCAACCGTTTCCGGAGAGGCAGCTTGATCTGGCCAGCGCCGTTGGCACCGTGGTGAGCAAGGCCGTTCCCGTCTTCTCGCGCAGGCCCTGGTAGTCGGCAAAAAAGAAGAGCTTGTCCTTACGGATGGGGCCGCCCACCGATCCCCCGAATTGATTGTGCAGGTTGGGGGAAAGATAGCGGCCGCTGATCGGGTCGGGAGCGAACTCGGTGAAGGGATCGCGGGCTTGCTGCGCGTCGGAGCGGCGGTACTCAAACGCGGAGCCGTGGAGGCTATTCGAGCCGGACCTGGTTTGGGCCGTTACCAGGCCGGCGACGGCTTTGCCGAATTCGGCATCGTAGTTTTGCGAGGTCACCTTCTCCTCGGAGATGGCGTCGAGGTTGGGGCTGATCACCGCTACACCGATGATGGGATCCTGGTTGTCGGTGCCGTCCAACTCATAGCCGGTGGAAAAGGGCAGCTGGCCGTTCACTTCGATCTGCTGGCTGCGCTGCGGGTTGTTCGCCTCGCCCACGTCCCAGCCGATGAAACTAGTACCCGGGGTCAACAGCTCGAACGCGGTGAAATTCCGGTTGAAGTTGGGCAGATTCTCCACCGCCCGCTCGTTCAAGATCGTGCTGACCTCGGCGCGATCCGTCTGCAGAAGGGGAGTTGCGGAGCTCACCGTGACGGTATTCGAGGTCGAGCCTATGGAAAGCTTTAGATCCACTTTAGGTGAGGTATCGGCGTATATAAGAATGTTGTCAGCTGAACTGGTGCTGAACCCGTTCGCCCCTGCGTCCACCCGGTAGGTGTCGGGAATGAGGTGCTGCACCCGATAATCGCCGCCCACCCCGGTTTGGACCGTCACCTGGGTTCCCTTGGCGGTATCGGTAACGGTGATCGTGGCGTTGGGAATCACCGCGCCTGTGTTGTCGGTGACGGTGCCGAAGATCGACCCATAAACCGCTTGGGCGTGGGCCGGCTGCATCGCGGAAAACATCCCAAACAACAACAGCAGAACCGAGCTGAGCCAAAGGTACTTGACCCCTACCGTTCTGCCCCGTGGACCTGAACCAACATTGTGCTCTCGCATAACCCCTCCAAAAGAAAAGCAACCGATCGTTCGTGCAAGCCGCCAAGCCCGATAGGCAATCCGGGGCTCGGTAAGTTTTCGCAGCCCGGTTCGTGCTTGACTGCGCGGCGCAGACCTTCTACGTACCGCCACAAAGTATTGGCCCCACAACGGGGGCTGGCAACGCTTTTACAGTGATTTGACACGTGAAATGGCAGGTGAAACACTCGTCTTTTGCGTCCTCGGGTACCCATGGTAGCTTCACATCCAGTTTTGGCAGGCAGCAGGCCGGAAACTGATCCGCGGCTTCTGCTTATCGGTCGCATCGCCGCCAGTCAACCAATGAAGGCTTCCCCTCGACTTTGTGAGTTCCTGTTCTACGTCTCCGACTGTGCCCTCCGCCATGCTCCTGAAGACGCGACCGAGCAACAAATCGGGATTCGCGTCTTTCATCGGCCCCCTGGCTACAACTCCAGTGAGGACAGCATTGTCCGCACGCACGCACGCCTGTTGCGACAGAAGCTGGCCGGCTATTTCGAAGAGGAAGGCCACGGCGAAGAACTTGTTGTAGAGATTCCGAAGGGCCACTATATTCCGGTGTTTCGCCCCAAACATGGGGTGGCGCCAGTACCGGCGAGTCCCGTCCCGGTGCTTCCGCAGATCGTGGAGCCGGTTAAGCCGGAGCAGGTAGCGGTGACGCCGCCGGCCGTTGTTCCGCGCCGCTTGATTCGCGGACGGCCGGCCGCCGCTCTAGTTCTCCTGTTCGCCATCGTGTTTACGGCCGGGGCAGCTCGAGTATGGCGCCGCTGGGCCGCTGCGATAGCTCCTCAGTCGGCGGTGACCACCTTCTGGAAACCGTTCTTCAGTGATGATCCCGCCCTGCTGATCTATAGCAACGCCATGTTCGTGGGAGACTCGAAGGACGGCTTGCGTTATGCCCGCCCCGAAGACCTGGCGAGTGAGAAGAACAGTGACAGATACGTAGACACCTATACGGGCATTGGCGAGCTGGCATCGGTCTACACGCTGACCAGACTTTTTGACGATCATCGGGCCCACTTCATCCTCAAGCGGAGTATGCTCACCACCTGGGATGAGGCCAAGACCAAAGACCTGATTTTTATCGGATCGACCGCCGAAAATCCCTCGCTGCGTGTCTCTGAGTCGGTGATGGACTTCACTTTGACGGCCGATAAGGATTCGGCCGGCTTCGTAAACCACCATCCCGAAGCCGGTGAGCCGGCGATTTATTCCCGCCCTGAGCATCCGATGACGCGCGATTACGCCGTGCTTGCCCTGCTGCCCGGCATGCAACCGGGCAAACGAATCCTCATCTTCAGTGGCCTGACGACGCTCGGAACCCAGGCCGCGGTCGATTATGTGTGCCGCCCCGATAGCGCCGCCGATTTGCTTCGCCGGCTGGGATGGTCGGGAGGCGAAATCCGACCCTTTGAAGCACTGCTCGAGACCTCCGTCGGTGGCGGCGTTCCGTTGCAAACCAAACTCGTGACTATCCGCCTGCACTAAAGCAATTACTCGATCGGCTGCAATTTGGGCTGGCTGGAAGCATGGATTTGCGCGGCCGCATCCAGTTCGCTCTTGGCCTCCTGCTCTTTGCCCATGGCCCTGTAAGCCTGGCCCAACAGAGTATGGGTGATGTAGTTGCCGGGATCCATCTTCTCTGCGTGTTGCAGATACAACGTGGCGCTCTCCGGGTCTCCACGGCGGAGAAAGACTTTGCCCATTTGAACAAACGGACCAGTGCTGGAGGTATCGAGGGATAGAGCGCGGGTCAAGGCCTCCTGGGCCTGTTGATACTCGCCTATCCTGATGTACACGTCGCCTAGCCGGTCGTACGCGGGGGCATAAGCGGGATTAAGGCTGCGCTCCTGTTCGAACTGCTCCCGTGCGTGGGGAATGTCGGATTTGTAAAGGTAGACCTCGCCCAGGGTGAAGTGCGCCAGGGGAAGCTGGGGCGAGAGGGCGAGCGCTTTCTGTGCGTGCTCGGCGGCTAGTTCCGGCAGGTCGGCCTGCAGAAGCAGTCCTGCAGTCAGCAGATAAGCCGCGGCGGAGTCCGGGCCTACGCCATACTGGCCGGCAAAAGCGCTGCGAGCGTCGTCATAGCGCCGGGCATTCAGGTAAGCGAGGCCCAGCACGTGGTTGGCATCGGCATTCGCGTTCGGCATCCACTGCCGCACGCGTTCCAGGTAGGGAATGGCAGCGGCCGGCTGGCCCAGGCGATACAGCGTCAGCCCGCGCATCTGCACCGATTCCAGATCGTTGGCGTCCTGGGCCATGGCGGCGGCAAAGGCTCGCTCGGCCTCCAGCAGCTTACCGCTGCGGTAATAAGCGATACCAAGCTGGCGGCTGGCGCCTTGTACCGCCGGCTGCTGCGCCGCTTGCTGCTGGAGGGCGACGATCGACGCGACGCCGGACGCTGCCGCTGGAGGCGCGGTTTGCCCCAGACAACAGACCGGCGCGATCGCAAATAAGAGGAAGAGCGAACGGAGTTTCTGCATAGCCCAACCACAAGAATACCCTCGCGGGAGGTTCCCGCTCCAGGTGCTAGCATGGGCAAGATGGCAGTTTGGTACATATGGCTGGCGGCGATGTTTGCCTTGCCGCCGGCCCCTTATCCTGCGAACACCCTTCATCCGCCGCCGGCCTGGTTTGTAGACGTGGCCGGCGCCGCCGCCTTGCAGATGCATAACGTCAACGGCGAGATGAATACCAAAAAGTACATCATCGAAACCACGGGCAGCGGGGTCGCGATTCTTGACTATGATCGCGACGGCTGGCCTGACATTTACCTGGTCAACGGCGAGTCGCTGGGCGGCGCCCCGGCGCAGCAACCCACAGGTCACCTCTACCACAACAATCACGATGGCACATTCACCGATGTGACCCGGAGCTCGGGGTTGATCGCCGGCGGCTGGGGACAAGGCGCGTGTGTAGGCGACTACGACAATGATGGCTACGATGATCTGTACCTCACCTACTACGGCAAGAACCGCCTTTACCACAACCAGCGCGATGGAACCTTCAAGGAAGTGGCCACCGCCGCGGGCGTTGACGGCAGCGGAGGGGAGTGGGGTTCCGGCTGCGCCTTCGTCGATTACGACCGCGATGGCAAGCTGGACCTGATGGTCGCCAACTATGTTCACTTCGATTGGAAGACCATCCCCCGGCCCGGCGAGGGCCAGATGTGTATATGGAAGGGCGTGCCTGTGATGTGCGGGCCGCGGGGACTTCCGTCTGCGCCGAACACCTTGTATCACAATCTGGGCGACGGGCGCTTTGCCGACGTGAGCAAGAGCAGCGGAATCGAAAAGACCAACGGCCATTATTGTCTGGGCGTCTCGACGCTCGATTACAACCGCGATGGTTGGCCCGACATCTACGTGGCCTGCGATAGCACCCCCAGCATTCTTTATCGCAACAACCGGGACGGCACCTTCACCGATGTGGCCGTGGATGCCTCGGTGGCCTTCGATGAAGACGGTCGCGAGCAGGCGGGAATGGGCGCGACCGTGGGTGATTTCAACGGCGATGGATGGCCGGATATTTTCAAGACCAACTTCTCCGATGACACCTCGTCGCTTTACCAGAACAACGGAGACGGAACGTACAGCTCGAAGATATTCGAAGCCGGGCTGGGACTGAACACGCAGTATCTGGGTTGGGGCGTCATGTTCTTCGACATGGACAATGACGGCTGGCCCGATCTGCTGATCGCCAACGGACATGTCTATCCGGAAGTGGACACCGCGCATCTGGGGGCAACTTATAAGGAGCCGCGCCTGGTCTATTGGAACCAGGGCAACGGAAAATTCAAAGACCTCAGCCAGGACGCGGGTCCCGGCTGCATCGCACCGGAATCCAGCCGCGGGCTGGCCATCGCCGATTTCTGGAACGACGGCCGCATCTCAGCGGTGATCAACAATTCCGGCGCCAAGCCGTCCCTGTTGGTGAACCAGGCGCTCAACAAAAATCACTGGATCGGCATCCGCACCGTAGGGACCCGCTCCAACCGCGATGGCATCGGAGCGCGTGTGACTATATCCGCTGCCGGCAGAAAATGGGCCCAGGAAGTACGTAGCGGTTCCAGCTACGTTTCCAGCAGCGACCTGCGGCTGCATTTCGGCTTAGGCGCCGCGGACAAGCTCGACCAGCTCGAAGTGGATTGGCCGGGAGGGTTGAAGGAGTCTTTCAACCCTCCGTCTGTCGACCGCATGGTTACCCTCACCGAGGGAACGGGGAATGCTCTCACCGCGGCGGAAACAGTAACTGTTGCGCGTTAGGACTTGATTGAGTAGCCGGGTGGGAGAACATCAACGTGTACGCGGGAGGCAAGCTCATTGCGAGCTACGATTCCACTCTTAGCACCGCATGTCTGCTCCTCGTCTTGAAAGAACCAGAGCGGCGACAGTGGCTGTTCAGCGGTAGGCTTCTCGGCGGTGGAAGATGCGGCGGACTTCGAGGGCATCGTCGATGTTGACGAAGAAGAGGCGGTAGTCGGCGATGCGGAGGCGGAGTTCGTCGCGGCCTTGAAGCGCCTTCACATCGCCCTCGCCCGACACAGCGAAGCGATGCAAGGCGTGCAGAACACGCATGGCGGTGGGCTTATCGAGACCGCGAACATCGGCCTTGGCCGGGTCTGTCCAGACGATCCGCTTCAGATCGGTCCCTTGAAGTTGTCGATCTCTTCTTGGGTGATGCCGAGTTCAGCCAGCACCCGTTCGTGGGGAATGCCCTGATTGTGTTTTAGCCACTCGCGGGAGGCATCGAGCGCCTTGATCTCTTCCGCCGAGAGCGGCTCATCGTCGATGGGTGCGTTGGCGAGGGCGATTTCGACCGGATCGAGCATGGCCTTGAAGAGTCCGACGGCGGCGGCGGCCTGTCCGACGGACATCTTGTCGATGAGTTCGTGGGCTTGTTGCTTCGGGTCGGTTGCGGCTTGAGCCATAGGAAATTCCTTCTTGTACAGCCTACCGTTCAGTGGCCCAGCGGCGGGCTTCGTGCTGGAGAATCATGCCCTCCAGGACGGACTTAACGACGTGCTTCTCTTCGGTGGTGAACCGGGAGATGGTTTCAAACTACCACAAATGGGCCTTGACAGGCTTTAGCGGCAAACCCAGATATGGGCTACGAAAAGGAGCACTCAAGCCAAATACGCTGGGGGATGTGAAGGAGCGGCTGAAGAAGGGGGTATCGATCCAGCGTCCGGCGGAGGCGCGTGGGATCAAACTGCGGCGGGTGGGCAAGGAGCTGATCGTTCTGTGCCCGTTCCACGACGACCGGAATCGCAGCCTGAACAGGGAGCTCATTTCAGACTTATTTCGGTGCTGGAACCCGCACCAGCAACACATCGTGAATGCCGATCTCAATCGGCATCCCGTTGGTCAGCGTGACCGTCTCTCCGGTCCACAGATTTTTGCCCGTCAGCGGCCCGTGGAGCCCCAGCTTCTCCAGGTTCAGATGAAACGGGTGCGTCGAGTAGCGGCCCTCGCCCGCTTCCAACAGCGCGATGGCCAGCGCGCCGCCGGCAAGAGGCCGTGTCCAAACTTCGACTTCCCCCTCGGCATACGCGCGCGACGCCGTGTGGCCGAGCTTGTCCTGATCGATTGCGATCACGTCCTTGTTGGTCAGGATGGCCTTGATCTCCGGCTTCATGTTGGGCAGATCGTTGCCTGCCAGCAGCGGCGAAGACAGCATGGCCCACATCGAAAAATGGGCGCGATTCTCAGCCAGCGTCAGTTCGCCGTTGCCCACTTCCAGTATGTCCAGATCGTTCCAATGGCCGGGGCCAGCGTACTTGGCAAGCCCATCCTGCTGCTCAAGAATGGTGTAGACACGATCCCAGCGGGGATCGATGTCGCCTGTTGTACGCCATGAGCTGCCGCCCAGTGCCGGAGCCCACTCCCACGTCGCGTCCCACCCATAGTTGCACAGCGAGAACCAAATCGGACGGCCCGTCGCCTTGAGCGCGTTGCCCATTTTTTCGTAGGCGGCGATCATCAGCCGCATCTGCGCAGCCTTGTCGTTCGGCGCCTGCTTATACATTACGTCTTCGCGATAGCTGCACAGATCGTACTTCAGATAATCGATGCCCCATTCGGCATACATCTTCGCATCCTGCTCTTCGTGCCCCAATGCACCGGCATAGCCGCCGCAGGTCTTGGTGCCGGGTCCGGAGTAGATGCCGATCTTCAAGCCCTTCGAATGCACGTAGTCGGCCAGCCCCTTCATATCGGGAAATTTGGAATTCGTATGCAGCATGCCGTTGGCATCGCGATCCCCTTGCCAGCTGTCGTCGATGTTCACGTAGATGTAGCCTGCATCCTTCATCCCGGTGGCAATCAGGTCGTCCGCGGCGGCGCGAATGTCTTTGTCGGTCACCTTCTTGGCGAAGAAATTCCAACTGTTCCAGCCCATTGCCGGAGTGGCCGCCAGCGTGTCGGTCGAAGCGGCCTTTTGAGCGTCAGCGATTGACGGTGCAACAGCGAGTGCTGCGAGAAGCAGCGAGGCCGGGATGCAAGTAAGCATGCGCAAAGTGGTGTCTCCTTTGTTGAAAACGATTATCCATGCAAAAGCTCCCTCAAGGGTGAGATACGCTCCTGGAAGGCCTCAACAGTGCAGCGGCGACCTTGACAATTTCTTCTGCCTCCTCGATACACCGAGCGAAGCGCCCGCTTCGATTAGTGCGTATGAAGCGCCACCAGTCGCGTCTGCAAAGGAACGCCGCCCCGGATCGTCGTCTCGATCACCGCCTCAAACGGACGCACCACCTCACCTGGCGCCGCTGCGTGGCGAAGAAGCTGTTCAAAGGCATCACGATTGCAGGCTAGATCGACGGCCGCCTGTGTTCCCGTTGTCGTTAATCCGCTGAAGACGAGCATGTGCCGCCCACTTTGTTGTCCAGGTAGATAGGCGAGGATAGCGTAATCCTTAGTCGGCGAGTAGAGCGGCTCGGAATACAGGGGCTGCTCTCCGGCTTTCGGGCGTTGGTTCAGGACGCCAGAGTAGCCGGAACCAGTCGTAATCGAGAAATCGCTCGTCGAGGTTACGTCGCGCAACGCGGAATTCTCCGCGACCGACCCGATAAAGATCAGATTCCGCTGTTTGGCTTCATCCCAGGTAACCAGCCGGCTCCGTTTCGGTGTGAACGAACTATGGTGACTGTCGAAAAGCCTTGTTAATTCATAGACGCCGGAGAGCTCGCCGACGCCCGTGTAGCCATCGATAAGATCTCCGCCGCCTGGCCCGGTCGACATATCCTGCGCGGTCGCATACCTAAGGCCTTTTCTGGGGTCTCCAATGAAGAGCGCGTTACTGTAGATCACAAGCGAGGAGTTGTCGCTCATGAACGGCTTCCAAAAGCGGTCCACGAGCGAAAACCTTGTCGTCTCGTGGCTCCACATCCACAATCCCAGTACGGAGACCAGGAAAACCGCCACAAAACCCAACCACCAACGCAGAACCCGGTGATATCGCTTTGGGGTGGATTCAGCCAGACCTGAAAGCGCCGGAAGGAGCGTCGGAGAAGGCAGCGGCTCAGAGATTACCGTTGTTGGCATGCCTACACGCTCTACATACCCGGAGTTGGCCTCGAAGACTGGCAGGTAGTGGCCTTTCGGTATCCGCACTGTCAACGTCTCTTCGGCGCCCTCCGCGGCGAAGTATTCTGCAAGCTTCTGGCGCAGCAGGCGAGCGTGGGTGCGGACGATGCTGTCTTCGCTTGAGTTGTAACCGGCATGTCTGCCGAAGACGTGCATCCCGATCTGCTGCTCGGTGGCGTCTTCAGGTGCGTTGCGCACGGCGCAATCGGTTACGTAGAGGAGAAACTCACGCAGGCGATTGGATGCGCGGAGACATTGGCTGATCGTGATGCGATGCGCCAGCTCCACGCGAGCATCTTGTTCCATCCGAGGGCCTGCAAGAGCCGGCTGCTTGCTGCTATACATCAGTAACTACCTCCCCAAATCTCACCAACTGATTCGGACTACTTTCGTTACATAGCCATTGCCTGGCGGGAAGACAATTTCCGCATCACGCAGACCGTTGGTTGAAGAGCCGATCTGTGCATCTGCGCTATGGAGATGCACGCCTGCGCGGTTCTCCCGCAGAGAGATCGTCTGGTGACTCGACGCCGGTGCAGAGAGGGTAAGCTCCAGGCTCTGCTCGCCGATCGTCTCATGCAGTATCTTCATCTGTTGCGTGACGGAGCCGAAGGTCGGCAGCTGTTCGGAGACGGCCGCCTCTACCGTGGGAAGTGGAATATGCAACTCGTGGCCTTCGACTCTGGCGCCGGTAGACTCCGAATGGAGGAGCACGTCACTTGACGCCGGTCCCGTGGCGCCCACAATCAATTCCTGGCTGCGGCGCACGAAGGTCAAGTTGAGTGTGCTTTGCCCAAAGGGAAGCTGATGAAGCGTTGCTCCTGCCCAGTCCGCCGGCAAATGCGGAGTAATGTCGAGGGTGTGATGGGGAGCGTCCCACTGCAAGCCGAACATGCCACGCAGCACCGGTGAGATAACCATCGCCGAGGACCAAAGATGGTGCGCGTCGCTGCGACCTAGTACCTGATAGAAGGCGCCCGAGAGCAGCTCCGTGACGGAGCCCAGATCTTGCGACCAGGTCAAATTCGCGTTCTGCATCAGGCTCTGGTAGCCGGCGAGCGCCTGGTGATTGCGATACTCCGCAACAGACAGCCAGCCGGTAAACAACGGCCAGACAGATCCCTGATGATAGCTGATGGGGTCGTAAACGCTCTCTTGATCGCTCACCGAGCGTGCGCCCCAGTCGGTCGAGAACTCGCTGGATGCCCAGCGCGAAAGTACCTTGTCCGCATGTTCAAGCGCATAGTCTCCGTCCCACCAGGCTACAGACGGATAGGTCGTTGCCGTGTTATCCGTCGTTCCATCGGCGTTGCGGCTGAAGGCATAGAAGCCGGTCTGAGGCAGGTAATACTCTTTCTCGATTACGCCGCGAAGTCTGGCCGCACGTTGTGCCGCCTGCTCCGCCTCGCTGGTATGACCGAGAGTCTTGGCAAGGTTTGCGAACGCAAGGCTGGCCTGCTCGTCCACAGCTGCGAGATAGAGCTCCTGCTGTGGTTGCGGAAGCCAGGTTTCCACCCAGCCCGTGCCTGAGCTGATGTTGTTGTAGATGCCGTCGGCGGAGTCATGCGTGGTCTCGTAGGTCCATGCGAGCATGAGCTCCTTCCAATGGCTGCGCAGGAACGCCTCGTCGCCGCTGATCTTCATGTAGTCGTTCACCGCCATCTGGAGCAGTGGTGTCGCGTCCGCCTCCGCGTACTCGTACGGTACTGAACTATAGTAGTCAACCAGGTCCGCTGTCTGTGACCACTCATGCATGATCTTGCCGTCCGCGCGTTGATGCTGCAGTAGAAACTCGATCTCGTCCCGCGCCGCCTGAAAATCGCCGTAGCTATTGACCGCATAGAGCGACCATAACGCGTCGCGGCCGAAGAACCATCCGAAGCCGGGTCGCGCGGAATCGCCTGAGCCGACGAAGCCGGCCGTGAAGGCCTCTTTGGCACGGTCTGGCTTAGTCTCGACACGAAGCTGATCGACCGATACCTCCGCCCACGAGAAGGCGCGGTTCAGGTTCAAATCAGGCGTTTCGATGGAAGTGTGCTGCGCCGTGAAGTCACGATAGTAGTTGGCATTCGCATGCACGGCAGCCATGGCGCCCTGATCGAGCGCAAGTAGACTCTCCGCAAGGGCCGCCCTCGTTGCAGTTTGCTTGGTGTTCGCAAAGGTTATAAGTAATGGAAAGGTTGTCGCGCTATCCTTCGCCGGGTCAAAACGCAGTACAAACTGTAGAGGCCATGTACGGGCACGCTCCTGGTATGGCTGCAAGATGCCTGGCTGCGCACGTGGCATGGCCAGCGCCGCCGCGTGATCGGAAAAATTCTGGTGCACGATGTAGAAGCCCGAGCCGCCGCTGTCCTTGATCCACTCCGGCGCAACAGAGTCGTCGGATGGTGCGGGGTACATACGCTTCATGATGGGATCGAAGCTGAAGGTCAGTGTCATGGGCCGCACCGCCTGTATCTGGTAGAAGATCAGGACGCCGGTGCCCTCCGCGGACTGCTTGGGCGCCATCATGGTCTGGCGCACGGTAAAGTTCGCGTGAGAATACGTGATCGTCGTGCGGTCGGGCTTGACCTCGATCTCGGCCGCGTGCTCATTCACGTCGATTGGGACTGGATAGTCGTCCATATTCACGGTCATGCGCATGCCGCTGAAGACCTTCCAGGGGAAGATCCATGCCTCGTACTCGCCGCTCCGGTCGCCCAGCAGAGCACCGGCGGGTCCAACCACCGTAAAGGGCTTATTGGCGATTGCTTGTTGCGCGATCGTTAACCCGGTCGACGAATCGTTCTCCGGCAAAGCAGGCAGCACAGGAAGAGTTGGAGGCGCGGACTGCGCTTCCAACCCGATGCCACATGCAAAAAGGCCAAGCAGAAGCATCAGCAGGCGCGCTTGTCTCATCAGTCCTCCAGAGTCGTTACTTTGATTGTTTCGGCAAACTTCAATCAGATGTGGGCTTACTGTTTTCGCTCCATAACTGATGAGCGAAGATCAAATAAACGCTTGAGGTCCATGTGTATGCCGGGTCCCGCAAACCCCTGCCGCTTTTGGCGTCGTAGTTTTCTGACATCCCGCTCTTCTGCGCCATTTCGCAGAAGTCTTTGCGGAGGTCGTGAGCAATTTGCTTTTGACCCATCGAGTCCAATCCCTCTGCTAGAAGCATGGACGAGGGTGCCCAGATAGGGCCTCGCCAGTATCCATCAGGCGTGTAGAACGGGCTGGTCAGGGCTTCGGTCGCAAAGCCATGTGCTGTGCGAAAGCGCCCGGGGCGCATCAGTCCTGAAACCAGCTTCTGCTGTACATCAGGAGGAAGTGTGTTTCCAAGGATGATAGGGATATAGAGCAGCAAACTTTCGGAATCAACGACCGAATCGTTGTCCGTCCGAATTGCGACAAAATGGTCGCCTTTCCAAAACTGATCCAGCATCTGCCTAAGCAGAGTGAGAGAGCGTTTATGCCATTCGTTGGCGTCATCGTGCTTGCCCAATTTCTCCGCCATCGTCGCGAGCGTATCCATCTGCAACACGAGAAAGGCGCTAAGATCAGGGGTCTCAACTGGTACGCCTTTCACGAAGACCGTCGAGTTATCCCATCCTGAGTCGTTGCCTTGGCTGTACTCCGGCAGGCCGTTATGGTTGGAATCCCGATAGCGGAAATACCATTCCGTCCATTTCACGAGGGGTCCGTAGGCTTGTTGAATATGTTCGGTATCTGAAAACTGACCATGACGCATCATCCATGCAAGAACCCAGCCATGAATCGGTGGCTTTGAGTAGGTGAATACACGGAAGTTCTCCCGCATTCCATCCGGCAGGGCGCCGTTTACTTCCTGATTGTCAAAAAGGACCATAAACTGCTGCCAGGCAAGTTCCGGATCTCTATCAGCCTCAGCCATAGCGTTAAAGCAGTGGTCCCATGACCAAACCATCGCCATCCAGTTCTTTGACATCAGCATGGTCGGCTTGTCGATAAAATCCTTCGCAGCCACAACGGTGCTCCAGTTGACGTACGCCGCCAATTCTGCTCCTGGGCCAAACTCTTTTGAAACCGCTGGCATCCGACCCAGCCAGCGCTGATATTCATCCTTAACGGACCGCAACCCTGATTCGAAACTCGTGATGGTTACCGGCGGAGCCCACTCGCTGTCATATGTGTCGATCTCGCCTTCGGAAACATCCGAGGTCGAATCAGGACTGAAGACTGCTACCGGATGATGTGTCCCGATGCCGTCCCAGGGATCCGATACCGTTAAGTTTCCCACCTGCGGCCAGATGGTGTACTTCTCCATGGGCCCCGAGCGTCGGAACATCTGCCAATGTGATTTCCCCTTTGGAACTGTCACTTCTTCTTTTCCCGCAGGCGTGAGGCGCAATGAGACCCCTCGCGCCCGAAATCGGATCCGATCGACAGCGTCGAAATAGAACTCGGCCTCACCCGCGGGCGATTTTAGTGCCAATAATGTCGGCGTGGCCTGCACGCGGAAGTTCATCAATGAGCCATTCTTGGCCAGTTCAATGCGAAAAACTGGGTGCTCCAGGTCGGCCGGCCCGCTGCCTCCATGCAGATTTCGAAGGTACAGCCCGGGAACACCAGCAGGGGCATACAAACCGGATCCAGGAATGCCTCGATGCGTATCGGTCAACATCGAAAACGCCATGTATGAGCCGAATCGGCTAAACGGAACTTTGCCGATGTCAAAAGTAGCGTTTCCGGTATATGCATACGGAACCTCGGGCTGCTCCGCCACACCTTGCAAGCAGGCGCACAGGGCGATAAAACAGCTCAAAGGACCCAGGAGCTTGAGTTTGCGGTTTAGCAGTTTCAAGATTAGTCACCATCCAAAGAACGTCTGCCGGGTGCTCGTGCACGACAACTGAATCCGTCTGCAGAAGCTCGTTGAGATGATGAAAGCAGCAAAGCGGTCCAAACAACGCACCGTACGGTACGCTCGCATCAGACGTGAAATTCACCGTGAAAGCAACCGTTTAGAGGGAGCGTACTGTACCTCCATCGGGTCTACGATCATTCCCTTGGATCGAGAGAACTTGATCTCTTGGTACTTGGGCCGGCACTGCCAAGGTCAGAGCGACTCCACAATGAGGTGGATGCGAAGCATTCAGACGGACTCCCCCGGGATTTCTCTCCTGCTGCGCCAGAAAAACGGGCACCACGCGCGGTACCGTACGTTCATCTAACACGCTGAGATATTGAGGTTTAGGTTTTCAGTCTGAAAGAGGTACTGTACCGGACGGTGGAAGGCAGGCGGTGCGAACAGATGACCCGTGATCAGCAGATGCAGATGGTTCGGCATGACTACGAAATCATGCAGTTGAAATTTTCCTTCCTTCCCATAGAAACGAAGCACATCGATCAAGAGCGTAGCGTTGCGGTCCGACTGTAACAACGCCTTGCCCATGCCGCTCGCATTGCGCTTAGGGTTCGCCATCCCCAGGGGACTAAAGCCCGATTAACCTTCCGTAGTGTTGCGGCATGGCTGGAAGCCATGCCCTGATCCCATCAGAAGCGTAGCACTGCAAGGGAATCGGGAGCCGCCCTGATGCTTTGTATCAGGGCACGGCTTTAGCCGTGCCGCACAGGCCGGGCTATGATTGGGCTTTAGCCCCTGCTCGCTTTCCTTCTGCCAGATAGGTGAAGCAGTAAGGAAACTTTTCCGGCGAGTCCACCCATCCTTGCCTAACGGGATTCTGAGCAATATATTCCTGAGGTCACACATAGCTCTCGCGATGGTCGACGCCCACCTCGGAAAAGCCGCGTTGCCAGACCTCTCCCAAATACCCCCATTCTCTTTTCAGACCATAGGCAAACCCACCCTTGATCAATTGCAGGACTCGCTCAACGGTGCTATCGCCCGAGACCCCGGCAAGGTCACCAATAGCGGACAGCGACAACGGTGGGCGTTCCGGTATCGCGCTGGATCACAGCTGTTCGAAGCACAACTTCCATGTTCTTGTTTGTCCATCCGGGAGGAGCTTTTGACACAAGAGTTGCCAAGGCGGTTGGGTCCGTGATGAATTGGCCTGCAATCCTGGTGCCAAGTGAGTTCAAGCCCGCGACGATGATCATTGGATTATCAGTTTCTGAGTCCATCAATCTTGCGACCATCGCGTAGCTTTCTCCGCGCGTCCGGTCCGCGTTCAGGTTCTCTTTCCATACTGTGTGGTTGCTTTCATCCCGGAAACCTAAGGCGGGTAGATAGGCGATGGGGAGCTTGCTGGAAAGCTCCATTGTCCAATAGTTATTGCTACCGCCGACGAGAACAGACGGAGAGTGACGCAGATCACCGATTGCTATATTTTCGCCCATCCGAACTTCATACCCGATATGCCGCGCTGCCAGAAGAGATGTGATCTGAACGCTTGCCAAGAGGTCGCCGGAAGTGGTGAACTCATAGTTCACTACTTCCCCGTCCTGCGGTGTGAGCATTATGGGGCTAGTGAGCAAGGGAAGATGCTGTGTATTTTGAACGGTTCGATCCGGGTGGTTTGGATTGGCAAGAGGCACATAGACTGCGTTCGTGCCGACATAGATCAACACTGGTTTTGAATCGTGCAGCAGCGGTGCCCAGAATTGCTCTACAGCACTCTTGAAAGACATTTGATTGCTCAGCAAAATCACAAGGATCAGGACTGCAAGCCCCGCTGCAGCGCCGATGGCCAGGTAGAATCGGGGTCTTGTTACAGAACTTTTCGCGAACTGGTGATGTGGTTCCGCTACCTCTGGAATGATCTTCTCTGTAGGAGCGATCCTCTCTGCTGGGTCAACTCCCGCGCTAGCTTCCGAGGTTTGCAGCTGTTTGGGACGGTCGTTGTCAATAATCTTGTAAACGACTCGATATGATCCTGGTGGGATCGAAAGTTGAAAATGGATTTTGCCGGGATCTTCGCTCAAATAATACTGCGCCAACCGTTTGCGAACTTCCCCCACCCTCGCCCGAACGATCGGATCATCGCCAGTGTTGTAATCGGCTTGCCGCCCAAAGACCTCGATCCCGATTATCCGTTCTTTCAGCGCGCTATCGCCCTGTTGTGCCGATTTCTCGACGAGATAACGCAAGAGATGCTGGCATTGGCGACTCGAACTGAAACTGGAGCTGCTTAGAATCTTCTCTAGAGCCTCGTCAATCCGAATTATGTGCGACGCGATGTCAGGTCGAGGGGTCGAAAGCTCGTCAACGGCAGACATCTTGTCGAACACCTCGCGTTCTACCATTGCGCAACCATACTCACTGACTTTCGCAGCGTCAAGGTGCAGCGGCATGAGTTCAGGAAAGAGTGTCGACCTGCAGGCCGGATACCCGCACCCGATAAGCTGCTGGAGTTTCAATGACAAACCGCGTTTGCCCGGCGAGAGCTAGGAGATCTCGATCTCCGGTGACCAGCAGGTCCGCTTTCCCACCTTCCGCGAGATCGAGGAATGGCTGGTCGTTTTTGTCCCTGCAGGACAACTTGGATTTTCTCGTCACCTTAACTATTTCGCAGTAGGGAAGGTACTCAGCCAGTAGTTCATCCCTGTTATCGGAGGAGAGTTGAAACTTTGGATATCGCAATACGCGGGTGAGTTCTTCAACGGTGGCGCGAGAAGCCAATGGCAAGGCATCTCCTCGATGCCAATGCGGACGCAGCCAAGCCAGGCGGCCGCCGGTAAAGAGCAGTGCGGACACAACGACCGTAGTATCAAAGACCACGCGAGGGCTCACGCGTGTTTGCGTGCCCACGAGATAGCCGCGGTGACATCCTCATCCTCAATCCCCAACTGAGCGAGGCGAGCCCGCACCTCATCCGACCGGCTCTTCTCGAGCGGACGCAGGATGATGCATGCCCCGTCCGTGCTTACGTCAAAATACTCCACCCCGGTGAAGCGGGCGACCACTTTTTTGGGAAGAGTGATCTGG